>CADBQW010000023.1 GCA_902796925.1 uncultured bacterium
CGAGAGGGGTAGCGCACCTGAGCGGAACGAATGTTCCGCGATTAAAAACTCAATACTTCGGGATGTAGCGCAGCTTGGTAGCGCACCACGTTCGGGACGTGGGGGTCGCAAGTTCAAATCTTGTCATCCCGATTTTTAAAGAGGGCTAATGGGACAAGGGAATATAATTTTAATCGGCATGATGGGGAGTGGCAAAACGACGGTTGCCAAGGAGCTTTCACAAGTTTTGTACGGATATAACCTTATCGACATAGATAATGAAATCGAAAAATCTTCCAACAAGAAAATATCTGAAATTTTTTTGAGATTTGGAGAAAAGCATTTTCGCATATTGGAAGAAGATAAGATAAAATTGTTCTGTAAAAAATCAAAACAAATAATATCAATAGGAGGGGGAGCCTTTGAGAACCCGGAGAACAGAGATGTACTGTTAAATTGCGGAAAAGTGATTTACCTCAAATCATCACCTGAGGAAATATATAAAAGAATCAAAAATGAGTTTCATCGGCCCTTGCTTAAGAAGAATTTTTCTGTGGAAAGAATATCAGAAATAATAAAAGCACGCGAGTCAAATTATAAAAAAGCACATATAACGATTGACACAGATGGCAAAAGTCCTTATGATGTGGTAAAAGAAATTTGTGGGGTTATAAATGGCTGAGATTTCTATCAATATTAACTCAAAAGAATTGAATTATCCAATTTTTGTTGATAATGAAGAAATTGAATATATTAAAACAAAAATTAAAACTTTTATAGGCAGCAAAAAATACGTTGTAATTTTTAGTGAAAAAGTTTATAAGTTATACGGAAAAATTTTAGATTTTGGCAAATCGTCAATTCTTGTGATAAAAGATGGGGAACAAAACAAAAATTTAAAGAATTTGCAAAAGATTATGAAATTTTTGTTTGAGAATGATTTAACAAGGCATGATTATGTTATCGCTTTAGGAGGCGGAGTTATAGGTGACATGGTAGGTCTGGCTTCGTCATTATATATGAGAGGAATTCATTTAATCCAAATTCCGACGACCCTGTTATCAATGGTTGATAGTTCTGTTGGGGGTAAAACCGCAATAGACACAAAGTATGGAAAAAATTTGATTGGAACATTTTATCAACCGGACTGTGTAATCGTAAACACAAATTTCATAAAAACTTTGGATGAAAAGCAGTATAAATCAGGCCTCGGGGAGGTTTTGAAATATGGGTTCATAGAAAAAAGTTGTGAAAATAATGAAGATTTTTCCTTGCTGAATCTCTTATACGAAAAATCGGTGGAAATTTTGAATCGTGAAAATGATATTTTATGTGACATAATTATAAAATGCATAAATTTAAAAAAGTCTGTTGTTGAAAAAGATGAAAAAGAATCCGGATTAAGGCGTGTTCTAAATTTTGGTCATACATATGGTCATGCTATTGAAACGCTTACAAAATACAATAAATACACTCATGGACAGGCAGTAGTTGAGGGAATTCTTTTTGCATTTAAAATTTCAGATGCGGATGAAAGTTACAAATTCTTTGCAAAAGATTTAATAGAAAAATATGGTTTTATAAGATTGAAAGAATATCCATTTGAGAAAATTTATTCCATAATGCTAAAAGATAAAAAGGTGGTTGATGGGAAAGTTGCATTTGTTTTGCCAACAACCTTTTCGATGGTAGATATAATACAGTTGTCAAGCGAGGACTTTAATCGCAGGATTGGAAAATAAATGATTTTATGATAACATCGTGTTATGAAATATATCTGTAAGGATTGTGGGAAAGAATACACTCGAGAGGTTAGTTATTGCATATGTGGCAATAATAGTTTTGATATTGTAGAAGTTTCTGTAGATATTTCAGAGGTAACTGAAGAAACAACCTATAAAAAACCAATTGACAGAGGGCTTTTTCTTTCTTGGGCAATTTTTGTAACTTGTTTAATATTATCTATAATAGTAGTATTTATTCCGGTTAACAGTAGATCAAATATTACTCAAAACAGTACGTCAAAAATTTCTGTATCAAAAGAACAAATTCCGGATATTGATACATTTTGGAAAAGTACACCACCAAATACGGCAGTCTCAAAAGAGACAACTGATTTAAAATCTGACAAAAACATCATTAAACGTGCAATGGATTTTGAGGAACCGGCTTTTGTTAAAGATCTCTTTAATAAGGGAAAAACCGGAAGTACTGTCAAGTCTTCCTCAACACAACAAAAACCTCAGAATGTAAAAAAGGTTTCCCAAGCGCCAAAACCTGCATCAAATTTTAAACCTTCAACAAATTCAAATATGCAAACTCCAAAGTCAAACGAAACAAAACAAAATTTAATAGAACCAAAACAGAATCCTAATTCAAATAAAAATAAACAAGAAAAGCCTGCGCAAACTGTAAATAAACCCGTCTCTGATTCAGTTGTTGGGAAACAACCTTCCCCGATACAAGAATTCAACATCAAAGCAACAGCCAATTATGAATCATCACTTCTTAGGCAGTTGTACTCAAAATTTGTAGTAGGGGGACTTTCCGGTAACGGAAGTTGCGTAGTTTCTTTTTATGTCGACAGCAACGGAAAATTGTCGGATAGAAAATTTGAAAAACTGTCCGATAATAAGCCGTTGAATGATGCCGTTTATTACATGATGATGAGTACATCAACATATACCCCGCCTCCAAATGGTTATTATAAAAGAACATTAAAAGTTCAAGTAACATATAAAAATGGTGAATATTCAATAGGGTATATTTAAAAAATACATCTTGACATCCTTTTTTGTGCAACGTATTATGTAAAAGTATCGTCTAAGGCGACATGGCCAAGTGGTAAGGCAGAAGCCTGCAAAGCTTTTATCCCCCAGTTCGAATCTGGGTGTCGCCTTTTTAATTATTTTTTATAAGGAGTCTCTGTATATGGGTAAAATTTTTGGAATTTCTGATCTGCCGGTAACTACGTTTACAACACCGTTCGAACAACCTAAAATTGTAGCTCCTCGTGCTTATTATTTAAAGAGTTTGACATATGAGCCAAAAAATGTAGTTCTTCAAAAGAAACCAAGTTTATTATCATATTTATTAGATAGATTAAAACACATCCATATAAGAAAATAGTTTTTTTGGGGAGGAAATTTGGAAAGTAAAACAGGCAAAGATGCTCGTTGCATGCTATGCCTGTTTTGCGTTGCCGGCATGATATATCAACTTGTTAAAATGCTTGAAAAGCTTCGCAAACTTTTGTATTTAGCTGATTAAACATAACCTCAAGAGGTTCAATAATTAAATCGTGTTCCAGAGCCGTTATCATTTTTTTTGACAAATCTAATGTCTCCGAAATATTGTCAATACAAGCACTCGTAATGTCTGCAATATACCCGCTCTCCGATAAAAGTTTTTCATTAATATCAAGCTCTTGAATAAAATTATTGTTCATTACAACAATATCATTAACCTTAGACGATTCGTTTAAAATATCCATTTATACCTCCGACTTAAAATATTCATATTATTTATATCGGCTATTTAAATAAAAACCTTTAATAAAATATTCACATTATTACAAAAAATTAACATTAAAACCAGAAAATAAAAATAAGAGGTTACATAAAGGCTCACCCCCGGGGTGAGGGTAACACATAATGGAGATAAGTTCGCCATTCAGGGTGGGGAAATTCGAGGATTTCAAAGTATTGAAATTAAGTCGGTATGGTAGACTTCAGTCTACCGAAAATGTTTAGTTGACTAAAGTTTACGTGCTAAGTGTTGCGTTTAATAGAATAATTCACCAAATAGTATATATTAAGAATTGTAACGGTTTTATCTTTTGTTGAAATTCGATAATCTTAGAAAACTTTATATAAGTAAGAGCACAATTAACAAATAAGAAGGAGATAAGATATGTCATTTTTGGCTATTGATTCGCAAAAAGCATTGTTTACGATGCAGAAAAACCAGTTGCAGTTTGAAAAGTCTATTATTGCAAGCAGAACCTTGGTTATTACACGAGAGATGGCAGAATTGTCTGAATCTGCAGGTGATGACTACGATTATGAAAACGATCCGGTTTATAAACAATTGGAGCAAACAGAAATCTACTACCAAACGAGAAGTGATAACTTAGATTCTCAAATAACACTTTTAGACAATGCCTTAAGTAGTCTGAAAACGCTCGTTAACAATAATATTAAAAGTACCTGTCAACTCAATTTGGCCGGCGGGTCATAATCTTGAAGATTTATTATACAATTCCAAGGTGTTGGACATTAAAGAGGCTATTGTCATCGGTCCGACACCACCCGGTACGGGTGTTATAAAATCAGCATTAGATTTTACTTTACCAAAATCCACATCCCCTGTTGTCTGGTCATTTTCATCTTTGAATATTCCGACATCAATGACAACACAACCCGATTTTATCATATTTTCCCCTATTAATTTTTTTCCTACTGCGGATATCAATATATCGGCAGTTTTTGTTATGTTTGATAAACTTTCCGTTTTGCTATGGCAAACGGTAACTGTCGCGTTACGATTCAATAACATTTGAGCAAGCGGCCTTCCCACCAAATCGGAGCGACCTATTACCACGGCGTGTTTACCTTCAATTTTAATATTATTTTCATCAAGAATTTTTATAACACCCTTTGGCGTACAAGGATAAACAAAAGGTGTACCTCCGGAATATAATTTCATTTTGTTGTAGTCTGTCAGTCCGTCAACATCTTTTTGCGGAGAAATCGCATTAATTACTTTATATTTGTTAATATGCTCCGGCAGGGGTAATTGCACAAGAATCGCTGTTACACTTTTATCTTCATTAAATTCCTTTATTTTTTTTATAATTGCATCTTCGCTTACAGAGTTATTGAAAGTATGAACATATGACCGGATTCCTATTTTATCCGCAAACTTTCTTTTGTTATTTACGTAAATTTTACTTGCAGGGTCATCTCCAACAAGAATAACATCAAGTCTTGGTCGTTTTGAATAGTCAAAATTTGCAATCTTCAGCCTTAATTCATTCAGAATCTTATCTCTTAATTTTTTACCATCAAATATAATCGTCACTTGTTACTTTCCATTCTCTCCCTGAGGAAGATTTAATCTGAAATAGAATTGTTTTATTGAATCTTGAATTTTAGCGGAGTTTCTTGTCACAATTTCAATATCTTTATCATAGGGAATTACACCCAAAACGTCAAGGTCATATTTTTTGAGAATTTCCGATATTTTATACATTTCAGTGTTTTCTGCTTTATTTATAACAACCCCAAGTTGTCCGCCTGCTGCATATTTGGCGCTGAATTCTTCTATACGTTTTGCGAGATGTGCTGATTCTTCAGTTGGATTGGCCACAATCAGGGTCGTATCGATTTCAATGTCTACAAGTTGATTCAAATATTTTAAATCAAATTCACAGTCGAAAATTACAATATCATATCGATTTATAAACTTTTTCACAGCATCATTAATTTGCCCTGTTATGGGACAACGACAATCCTTAGAGGGAACAAGCCAGGAAACAATTATGTCAACATTGTCATCAAGAGATACAACAATATCTTCAAGTGCCCACTCTACAAATTCCTGTTTGGACATATTTTCAGGAATTCCTGTTTTATATTCGTGTTTACCACTTCTGATTCCATATATAGTATTTCTAATATCGTGTCCAAAGCTATGTCCTAATTCACTTGTTAGATCATTGTCAAATAGAAGAATAGACTTTTCAGGAAACATTTCCTTAAAAATGTTCATAAAGGCTTTTGTTACAGTGGTTTTACCGCTGCCGCTTTTACCGGTTATAGCAAGTGTTGTTGTCAAAATCTACTCCTTATATATGTTTTTTAATTCTTCAGATAATTCTTTTGTTAATCTCATTGCCTTAACTGCAAGTTCTTCACTAAGATTACCGGCACCACAAGACGGTGTAACAATAGAATGATCAATTATAAGTTTCTCACTGATTCCCTTATCGGTCAAATATTTTACAGATTGTTTAAATTTTTTAACGGCATCATTTAGGGTCATTTTTTCCAGGTAGGAACTTTCTAATGTTGGTATTATACCCCATGCAATCCTACCGCCTGCTTGTAAAAATTTTTCAACTTTTTCAGCGAAAATGCTTAAACTCATTGCAAAGCAGTATGCATCGAGATTAATTATATCAACACCGGCATCGATTGCAATTGTCCAATCACATTTTCCGCAGCAATGAATTGCACAAAGAGCGCCGGCTTTTTTAATTACCTGTACAATTTCACTTAACATAGAAATAACAACTTCCGGACTTATCGTTAAGAATGCAGATGTTCCTAACTGTGTGATAGATGGCTCATCTAAAAATATAATTGGTTTTGTGCTATTATTAGCCGTTTTTATCTGAGAAATTTGCCATAATGCTTTCAACGCCAAGATTTTAACTATAATTTCTCTTTGGGTTTCATCATAAATAGCTAAAAGTCCCGAATTATCTGCAAGTGATGTTGCCAATGTAAATGGGCCTACAACTTGCCCTTTTGCATAATTCGGTTTCAATAACTTAATTAATTCAATAAAGCCATCAAATGTACTTGAATATTCTTTAGTTATTGCATAATTATTCAATAACTCGATATTCATTGAATCGGATATTGACGAAGTAATTTGTTCCCAATCAGAAAAAAAAGTTTCTAATTTTTCATAAAAATTATCACTTTCATTATCGAAAAAAACTTGACCATCTTTATTAACGGAAAAAGAGGGCATCCCTTCCAGAAACTGGAGCATCATGTCCTCTTTTTTAGATTTTTTTGTCAATTGTGCCCAAAAAGGTATTGATGAAAAATATCTTTCAACTATATCCATAGCTACATCGGGCGAGGTTTGTGGGAGAGAACCTATAGCCATGCATTCAAGTTTTAGATTCTCCGGCATAACACCTATTCTTCTATTGGGGTTTCTTCAACTTCTACTGATTCTTTTAAGATTTCAGAAGCAGTAACTACGACAGGAACTTCACATTTAACTTTTGAAGTCAATTTAATTAACATTTTGTACTCACCAACTCTGTTTATTGGTGCGTTTAAAGAAACGTTCTTTCTGTCAATTTCAATTCCAGATTCAGCGAGAAGTTCTTCTGCCAATTTCTTAGTTGTAATCGTACCGAACAACTTGCCTGATTCGCCAGCTTTTGCAGATAAATTCAATGCGCCGAAAGCTTCCAATTTTTGAGCTTTGTCCAAAGCTTCTTGATGTAATTTTTCTTGTTTTGCTTTAATTCTGGCAAGATTCTGTTCTCTGTTTTTCAAAGCACCTTCAGTAGCTTCTTCACAAATACCTTGTGGCATAAGAAAATTTCTTGCATAACCGTCTTTTACGTTAACGATATCGCCTGCTTCACCAAGGTTTTGAACATCTTTTCTTAATATAACTTGCATTTTTATGTCTCCTTTAATTTATATTCCGTCTGCGTAGTCCCACCCTACACCAAAAATAATTAATTGTCGAGTGTTTATTTAATATTGTTAAGGAAACCTACAATAAAAATAAGAAATTGCACTATTTTTATAATGTGGTAATATTGACCTATGTTTAAGTATTATGGTAAATATGCACCGTATCTGTTTTTACTGCCGGCTTTTGTTTTGCTTGTAATCTTTTTTTTCATACCGTTTTTTCAGACTTTCGCTTTGAGTTTTAATGATTATTCGTCAAGTATTTATTTACCAATTTTTGTTGGAATAGAGAATTATATAAAACTCTTTAAAAATCCTGTATTTTACAAAGTTTTATTAAATACGTTTATATACTTAATTGTAGCGGTGCCGATTCTGGCAATATTTCCTCTGTTTTTGGCCGTTTTGATAAACCAAAAAATCCGCGGGGTTACAATATATAAAATTTTAATTTATTTACCTGTAATTGTCTCAATTGTTGTTGCGGCTATTGCATTTAAGTGGCTTTATGCGGAACAGGGAATTCTTAATTATTTTGTAACAATGTTTGAATTAGAACCAATAGGTTGGTTAACAGACCCTAATTGGGCAATATATTCTGTAATAATTGTAACCATCTGGAAGGGCATCGGATACTATATGATAATATATCTTGCGGCTTTAATGAGCGTTCCTAATGAACTTTATGAGGCATGTGATATTGATGGTGCAGGTTTTTTTCAAAAGCACTTAACGGTTACAATTCCGCATATTATGCCGACTATCGCTCTCGTTACAACTATTAGCGCAATTTCTGCAATGAAAGTTTTTGCAGAAATTTATGTCATGACAAAAGGTGGGCCTTTGAATTCCAGTAAAACCATTGTCTATTATATATACGAGCGCGCGTTTGAAAATCTTGACCTGGGATTTGCCTCTGCAATGGCGGTGGTGCTTTTGGTTATCGTTATGGCGTTTTCTATAATAAACATTTTCTGTTTTGAGAGGAATAAATATCAAATATGAAATTATCATTAAAAAACAAACATTATATATCACATATAATTCTCATAACTGTATCGTTACTGTCGATATTCCCATTTATTTGGTTAATATCAACCTCACTAAAAGGCGGAGGCGAAAATATATTTGCATATCCTCCTGTTATAATACCAAAAGATTTTACTTGGGATAATTATATCGGAGTTTGGAAAAGAGTTAATTTTATAGGATATTTTATAAATAGCATGATAGTTGCCGGAGGAACAGTGCTTTTGAATCTAATACTGTCATCTCTTGCGGGGTACCCTCTTGCCCGGATGGAATTCAGAGGGAAAAAAATATCCTTTTTTGCAATACTGGCAACTATCATGGTTCCTTTTCAAGCTATAATGCTACCGGTATATTTAATAACTTTAAAATTGCATTTAACGGATAATATCTCTGATTTAGCTGGATATTTAGGGATGATACTTCCATTTGCGGTGAGTGCTTTTGGAATTTTTCTTATGCGTCAAGCTTTTATGGGAATACCAAGAGAAATGGAAGAAGCCGCAATTATTGACGGATGTAACGTTTTTCAAGTATTTTTGAAAGTTCTTTTACCGATGGTTAAACCGTCTTTAGCCGTTCTTGCAATCTTTACCTTCATTGGTTCTTGGGGTGAATTCCTTTGGCCAAGCATTGTCTTAACAAAAGAAAATTTATATACCCTTCCAGTCGGAGTAAACAATCTGCAGGGAATGTTTTCTTCTAACTGGAGATATATCGCTGCAGGTTCTATTTTATCAACTATTCCGATACTTATATTTTTCCTTGCAATGCAAAGATACTTTATTTCCGGTGAAAATGAGGGTGCCGTTAAGGGCTAAAACTTATTTTCTTAATTCAATTTGCTTAATTCTGCGTTGAACATCTTCAATCAATTTTCTATTCATAGCAAGAAGTTCAGCAATAATAGCAAGCATTCCGACTTGAAAACCAATTATCAACAGTATTGCGGTTAAAATTAAAGATTGAATGTGTCCTGAACCCGCTCCGTTCAGGTAAAAATATAAAAATCTTCCGCCCAAAATCAGACCGCAAAATACAAACAATCCTGCAATTAAAGTGAAAAATCTGAATGGCCTATAAATCACAAACATTCTCATCATAGTTATTGCCGAACGAAAAATATAATCAAACATATTCTTTACAAGTTTTGATTTTCTAAGTTCAGGGTTAACTCTGATTGGCACACTTATAATTCTGAGCCCTTTAGCTTTTGCCTGAATAATAGTTTCCATTGTATAAGTATATTTATCAAATATGTTCAATTGCATTGCCGCAGAACGGGAAAATGCTCTAAAACCGCTCGGTGCATCCTCAACCTTGGCAGACGAAATTAATCTCATAACCCAAGATCCGAATTTTTGTAGAAGTTTCTTTAATGGTGAAAATTCCTTAACAGTGGACACAGGTCTTGCACCGATAACGATATCTGCATCATTTGATATAATTGGTAAAATCAACTTTTCTATATCTTCAGCGCAATATTGATTATCTGCATCTGTATTAACGATTATATCAGCACCAAGTTCCAGGGCCTTGTTTATTCCCGTTGTAAAGGCTTTTGCTAACCCGAAATTCTTGCCATGTGACACTATGTGTATTACCCCTAGTTCTTTTGCAATTTCAACTGTTTTATCAGTAGAACCATCATCTATAATCAAGGTTTCTATTTGATCAATTCCTTCAATATATTTAGGCAACGCATCTATTGTTGTTTTTAGAGTTTTTTCTTCATTAAAACACGGTATTTGTATAATAAGTTTCATTAGCTACTCTCCCTCATTAGTGAATTATAACAGTAATAACTCATTTTTGCAAACAAAAAAGCCTCTGAATTTTTCATTCAAAGGGCTTACATTTTGTATGAAAATTTAAGAATGTTTTAAATTTAACTGCTAAGGTAATAAGAAATCTCTTATTTTTTGAGAAATAGACCTGTTTTTTCTTGCTCTGGCTTCTGCAATTTGAGATGGAAGATTAATATTTTTATTGTTCAAATGTCTTAAGAATGTTTCTTCACCCTCTAATAAATCAATACTTTTATCGTTATTTGACCTAACGATTTGTTCAGTCATAGTATCGTTATTTTCACCAAACTCTTTTCTTAAAATTCTGAACGATAATTTATCTCTTTCATCTTCTTTAGTGGAAAACAATGTTGTGGATATTGGTTTTTTATTGCGGTTATATCTTTTAAGTGCAAATTTATCCCCATTGCTATCTCCTATATAAACGAAATAATCACCATCTATTGTTTTGTAAAGAGAAGTCTTTTCTCCATATGATTCCAAAAAATAAGCTGATTTTTTTTCAAAATCAAGAAGTTTACTGCTATCAGCTTTTGCTTTGCTTTGTATAAATTTGAACTCCGGGCGACATTTCTCAAAAAGATTTATTCGATTTACACTTACCATAATTTCTCCTTTATAAATTTAAAACACTACCACGCATATAAAGAAAAAATATAAATGAAAATTGCTTTATTTTTAAAAATTATTAAGTTTTATTAAAATAAATTCAAATAAATTAGTTATATAGGGAATTTTATGTTGAAGATTTTTAGGTAGCATATAATGATAGGAGGAATTATGTTTGACCTGCAAGACGAAGAAATTCTTACATATGTTATAGAAGGTTACTCCAATAAAGAGATTGCAAATATATTTAATACAACGGAAGATAATGTAAAATTTTTGATAAGAACAATTGTAAACCAATTTTCAGAAACAAGTCTTACAGAAAAATTTTTAAGTTATTATGACTTATTAAAAGAGCTTTCCAATGATGATTTGTTAGATAATTAAGCCAGATATTTTTGTACAGTAGCGTTATCAAAAACTTCAACACTATTTTTTGAGTGGATAAATATCATACAAGATATGAGGGATTTCAATGTTGAAAAGTCAGAAAAAGCCATTTTTTTCCTTAAATCTTCCATGTTGTTGGCAAGGAATTCCATTATAATAGTTTTATTTTCAAATACAAGGTTTGAAAAATAATCAAAAACTTCTTTGGATTTTACCCCTTCCAAATAGATTATGTCAGGGGATTGAAACTCTATGAATCTGGCTGCTTTATCAAGGTTAAAACCAATATTTTCATTTAGTTCACATTGATTTACTCCTGCAAGATTATATTTAGCAAGACTTTCGAGTGTCATAACATTTTTGTTACGGAACCTACTTGTTGCCTCCAAAAGTAAAGAATAAATGACGTGAGTTTTTCCACTCAAAGGGGAACCACAAACTAATATTATTCCGGAATTTTGTAAGGCGTTACGTACTATAGATATGTTTTTTTCGTTTGTGATTATAGCTTTTAGATTTCTTGGCGGCTTGTATATTTTTAGAAAAATTCTTTCCCCCATTATAGTTGGGAAGGTTGATACGCTGGATACAACTTCTATATTATCAACTTTAAAAGATAATTTGCCAAGTTGCGGAACTTCACTCACCGCAGGATCAAGACCCGCAAGTATTTTTAACTTTGCAATGAAAGAGGATGTCAAAACTTGCGGAAGGCTGCCTTTATTTAAAATTTCACCGTTCTTTTTGAAATTCACACAAAGTCCAACTTCCTCGTGTTGAAATGTTATTTCATGAACCCCTTCAAGTATTGCCTGTTTTAAAATTGCATTAATAATCTTTTGCATATGATTATCGTTTAAATCATCACTATGTAATTCTTCTGTCCAATTAAAATCTACCGGTTTATCCTCGGTTATAATTGAACCTATCGTAGCGGTTTCGCCATAATATTCTTCAATTTTGTCAATTATTACCGATTGTGATGAAATCACAGGTTCAATAGAACATTCAGCGCTTTCTAAAATTTTATCTATGGCAAACAAATCCAGAGGGTCTGCCATTGCAATCGTAAGGGTATTTTCTATCTTAAAGAGCGGTAAAATTCTATATTTTTTTGCATCGTTATAAGAAACATACTTTAAGCAGGATTTGTCCAAGGTATAATCATTTAAGTCTACGTATGGAATGTGGAGTTTATCTTCCAAGAATTTTAGAATAGATTCCTCCGTTAAAATACCAGAATTTATTAGAGCTTGTCCGATATTAATATTTTGCGCATCGGCTATTTCTTGTGCTTGCTCAATAACCTCATATTGCACAAGCCCTGAGCGAACAAGATCATATTTTAATTTTTCCAAAGTTTTGTTGGTAACTGTATCCATAATTATTTCTTCAAATACTTGTCAACTGTCTTTACTACATCGTCAAGGTCAAAAGGTTTAGTGATGTATTCATCAGCGCCGGTTTCTTCACCAATTTTTTTATCTTCTTCTTGACTTCTTGCTGTTATCATGAGAATGGGAATATCTTTGTATTTGTTATCGTATTTCAAAAGTCTGCTTATCTTATAACCGTTAATCTTAGGCATCATAACATCAAGAATCATTAAATCCGGCAAAATTTCTTTCGCCATTTTTAACCCGTCTTCTCCATTGTATGCACAATAACAACTATAATCCGATGCTTCCAGCATAAACTTTAAACTTTCCACAATGTCCTGTTCATCATCAACAATTAATATCTTTTTCATACAAAACCTCTTGTATTATCAATTTATAGAATTATATCACATTGCAAACCCTCAACCAAAAATGTTAAATTTTATTAAAATTTTCTATTTTTATAGCAATAATTTATCTTTAAGGATATTCTATATTTGGCGTAATTAGTAAAGGAGATAAAAATGTTATTTTATTCAAAAATTGCCCCGAAAGTAAAAGCCCCTGTAACCAGACTTTTCAATGGTAGTTGGGAAGTTAGAGGAGCGGTACAAAGAGGACCGGAAACTAGAACGAAAAAGCAATTGCTTAATAATGTAGAATATTATGCAACAAAAATTCCTGAAGTTGCTAAATTTAAAGATCAATTGAAAAATTTGAATTACGTAGATTTAGTTTCTGATATTTGTGAATTGGCATCTAATGGAGAGGTTTTGTCCCAAGCTGCAGCATTGAGTCTCACAAAAAAACAAAATGGAGTCTCTGTTCTTGATAGATTAATACCTCAAATAATAAAAGCAGATAAACAAAACCCTCATGCGCTTGCGTTTACTAAAGAAGTTATAAATAATACTGACACTCTTACCAGTAAATATTTTCTTAATGCTGCCTCGGGTGGGATTTTGACCGATACAAAAGTAGCAAACCAGTTTAATGCAACCAGGCCTATTGTTAGAACTATTGCAGAATCAACGCTCACCGGTTTCCCGTCATTGGATTTTCGACCTCAAAAACGTTTTATGAATATTATTGAAACCTTTATTCATCCGGAGGTAAGTCATTTGAGAATAACTTCTCTGAGCAAATTGTTGGAAAAAATAGATTCAATGCCGCAAGCAAATAGCTATAAAGTTGATATTGACAAATTTATGAATCTATTAACACCAACTGCTCGTATTAACAGAAATATTGAAAGCCTTCCAACAGTTGAAACAGCGCTTGCAAGACTTGGCAAACAGGTTGACCCTGTGGATTATGTATCCGGAGCTACCGTGAAAGTTGAGCCACTTTCGTAACCGGGAGGGCAAAATAGAATTTTGAGCCTTTATCAAGGGTACTATCACACCAGATAGTGCCCTTGTGAGCTTCCAATAATTGTTTTGCAATTGGTAGTCCTAAACCTGTTCCTCCAACTTTGCGAGATAAAGAATTTTCTATCTGTGCAAATTTATCAAAAGCTTTGCGCAAATTAGATTCAGCAATACCGATTCCTTCATCTTCTACTGTAACAACAATATAATCCCCTTCAAGCTTGTTTAATTCATCTTCAAAGATAGGATTCTTTGGAATAGCTTTCGAATTCATAAGTTTTGATCTAATAAAGATATTTTTGTTTTCCGGAGTAAATTTTATGGCGTTTGATACAAGATTTGTTAATACTTGCTCCAATCTTTGAGAATCAGCTTTTATTTCAGGTAAGTCGTTTACTTCTGCAAAAAGATTAATGTTTTTTGATTTCGCAACTTCCGATAGCGAACTTTTTACATAATCAATTACAGACTGAATATTGCATTCTTTAAAGTTAAATTCCATCTTTCCGGCCTCAATCTTCGACAAATCTAACAAATCGTTAATTATCCTGGAGAGAGACTTGATATTTCTTTGTGCCATTGATATAAACTTTTCTGCAGTTGGAGTGATTTCACAACATTTACCACTTGATAAAATATCCATAGAATTTTTTATTGAAGTAAGAGGCGTTCTTAACTCATGCGAGACAATTGAGATAAAATCGGATTTTAACCTCTCAAGTTTTTCCAGCTCTTTATTTGTATTTATCAATTCTTGGTATAAATCGGCACCTTTTATAGGCAGGGCTACCTGCTGTACTATCGTTTGAAAGCAAGTTGCATCGTCAGGAGTGAATGTGCTGTCTTTAAATATTTCTACGCATCCGAAAAATTCATCTCCCAGAGATATCGGTGCAAACATATTATCGTACTGAAATAGAGAAAACGTAAATCGTGATGCCGGATATTTTATATGTTTTATAACTTTTATATCTTTTTCGTTTAAATCATAAGGAATTTCTCCAAGTGATTTATAATTAAGAATTGTTCTTAATTTTATTGCAGCAATAAGTTCATCTGATAATTCATAAAGAGAATTTAATATAAGTTCAGGATTATCTTTATCTGCAAATGACAAAAGACAAGTTAGCGAAAAACTTAGGGTCCTATCCATCCCTTCTATCATATATTTTAAAAGTTCCTTTTTATCTAATGTTCCTGCAAATTTTGAACTTGTATCATAAAGAGCATTAAGTCTGTATAAACTGGATTCCAAATCTTTGTTTGTATTGAAAAGCTTTTCAAGTGAATTCTTAGTTTTTAAATTCATGTTAACAGTTGAATATATCATTTTATCTGACATTGTAGATGTTATAAAAGCATTTGAATACGAGGTTAAAAATATATCATCAAATTCATTGTCAGAATAAATTATCAATATAATGTTTTCATCTATAGATTTTACTCTTTTTACAATCGTCTTGAAGTCAATTTCATTCGAATCTACATCCAAAATTATAATATCAGGAGGGTAAACCGAGACTGAATCAGTTATCATCAGTTCATCTGTCAGTACAAAAAAATCATGGATATTTTTTGAAAATATATCCCCAAATTTTTTAGCTACTTCATCTCTGTCTGATATTAACAAAATCTTTTCCATACCATTATGGTAGCAATATTTTAGAATATTCGCAAACAATTTAATTTTCTTAAACAAAATTTTACGTTAATTTTACTTAACAAAAGACAAAATTTAAGCAATTTTACATTTGCAGGAGTATTATATATTTGTATTAGTTTAGATAGGTAAAGGTTATGAATTTTTCAGTACAAAATGTTAGTTATTGTTCTTCTAGAGTAAATAGACAAGGAAACTATATTAATTTTCAAGGAGGGAGTGTAGAAGAAGTTAACAAACTGCTTGTTGCAGCAAAGGGACTCTCTAATGAAAAATTTGCTGAAAAAGTTTCTTTTATAAATAATTCAATTAATAAGAATTTATCATCAAATGAACTTAAGTTAAAATTTAAAGATATTAAAAACTCTTTTGAAGCAGCAGTTGAACAGTGGAATAGAGCCTTCAAAAAACTAAATATGATTAAAAATGGCCGAGCTCATGATAAATATGAAAGAGAAAACACAAGCCGTTTTATTTATGGAAAAAATCATTATTACGATGCCCAAAAAGCCGAGTATCAATACGAACAGAGAGCAAAACTTGAAAAAAATCAGGCTGAAGAATTAATAGATTATTTAGCAGATCTTATAAATAAAACAAAAAATCAGTAAATTTTATAAAAATATATGCAGATAAACTTACATTTTAAAGATGTAAGTTTATTAATTTATGTAACAAAATATCAAATATATGAAAATTTTCTCACTGTATATACTTTATATATACAAGAAAACATTAGATACACGAGATATTAAGAGAGACGTTTAAACAAGAGAGAGCAAATTTCTATTCCTACTATTTTTCCCTAAGAAGATTTCCCCTAATTTAGGGGATTTTTTTTATTATAAATTTCAGAAATCACGAGTTTTATTTCATCTGATAAGTCTGATTCCGTGAGATTTAGTTCATTTATTGCGGCAGCGAATTCGGATTTTTTAAATTCGTGCATTCCGCGAGTTTTAAACAATTCCTCAAGTTTTTTGGACATAGGGATACTTTTAAGCATGATATCATCGTTTATTATGGAAATATTTTTCATTTCTGCATCAAGAGCCTTATTTATAAGTTTTGGAGGAAAAAGGTCCTCAAATTCACCGGATTCCAGAATGTGAACACTGTCTTGAGTTCGTAATTTCGGTTTAATTTGTTCAAGGTTGGAAGAAGCATCCTTGTCCAGGAGAACAAAAATAGGAATTTTAAGGGATTCTGCAAAACGGTAAAAATATTTTACTACTTGATTTTTTCCTCCGGCAGAAATTACATAAATCCCTTTTTTGTTAAAATCAACTCCTAAAATTTTTGCAAATTTTGGCAGGAGAATTTCTTCCGTAATACCTTCCGCCAATATAACCTCTCTGATTGGGTATCTGAGGCTATACTTTTCTCTAAAATCCTCCGGTGAATCGTTTCTTTCAAGAGTTTTTAGCCAACGTAAGTTAAAAGGCAAGTCATCTTCTAGCAGGTTTATTATTGATGCATAGTTTATTTTATTTTTTAAAAGCAGATTGATATCGTCATTTATTTTAAAAGTTGAATTTTCATACTCATAAATTTTTTTATTAATTAAAAGGTTATTAGTCGGAGGGAATCCAAGATTTTCCAGTGATTTATTGATAATTTTTTCTACAAAAAGTTTTAAAACATTAAAATCAATATTTTCAATTTCGTTTTTTTTAATAGAAGGGTTAATCAAATGGTTTGATATTATATCTTTAAAAACTCTTAAATATTTAATTTCCGGTTCTTTAAAACGAGTCAGTCTGTCGACCGAGATAACAATCTCGGATTTTGTCATATATTTAATTTTTATATCTTCGGTAAAATTCAAAGTATGACCTTTTGTTACAAAAATTAGTAATTTTTTTACATTATAGCAAATTTTTATTCACTTTTGTTTTATTATAAATGTAGTGGAGTTGAATAGTGTATTCGGTAACATTAAATAACAAACCATATAATAATAGCACAATTGGCGCAACAAGGCTTGATTGTAAAGTGCCGGAAAAAGTCTCAGCATATAGCGTTGCCAATGATTTAGGGCATGCCGTTAATTTCGGGGACTCCTCTCAAACCACGAAGGTTCGAACAACTCTTGTGAACAAGGATGAGATTTCAAAATATAATGTTGTGCTTAATAATTGTGATAAATCAACAAAAAAACAAATGGATATTCTGCTAAAGAACGGTGTTCTGTTAAGCAATCGTTCAAATGATAAATCCACGGTCTTAGATAATTTATATCTGATTGCATCCGGCAAAAGGGCTGAAGGTTTGAATACAAAAGAAATTATTAAAAATACTGTGGAAGCTATTGCTAATCCATATTCGATAACTCAGCAATTCGGAGATATTCCTAAGCAATATCAGTCTGCAGCTATAAATTTATTCCTTGATGGAAAACAAGCCAATTCCGGTTCTTTGAAATCCGCGGAAGAAGAAATTAATATTGAACATTCCGGAACTTGTGTTGCAGCAAGTATTGAATTCAATTTGGCAAAGAATTATCCGGCAGAATTTGCAAGATTCGCCGCAGGGTTGAGTTCTCCAGAACTGGCTGTTAACAAAACCATTCAATTAAAAAATCTTACTGATAATGTATTGGATTCGGTGTGGTTGTTAAATGCATTTGAAATCCCTTATGAAATGAAAGATTATGAAAATGCAGTATTAAAAATTGCACCTGACAAGAATGCAATTATGCGCGCGACAATTCAAACATCAAATAGGGATAAGGGCGAACGTTCTTCTTTAGACGTTTTGATGCAGTCAGCATTTATGAATGTAGGTTCCGAACAGTCTTATAATACTTTATCTGATAAGAGAAAAGGTAAATTCAATCAAAATGACAAAGGTTTAATAGAATTTGAGAAAACATTCACGGAATCAATTGTAGAAAATGAAAATAAAACATCTATTACATATCAAAAAGTTGATGAGAATTCTAAGTTAGTTGGCTACGAAACAGATTTTGAGACAATAAAAAAACAACTTGTTTCCGCTTTGGAATTGGGACATGATGTAATTATAGGATATACGCAAACAGATGAAAATAACGTTATCATAAATGGTCATGAAATAACGATTACTGATGTAAAACTGGACAGAAACGGGAAAATGATTTTTACATGTAACGACACTGATGACGGATATTCAAAACCAATTGCCTATTCGGAAGATTATCTGATCCCAAAAATTCACCATGCTGCGCTTCCTCAGGAGGTACTCAGTGACAATAGGGGGATTCCGGAAAATTGGGTTGATGGTCTACGTTACTACCAGGATGTAAAGAAGAATAAGGTAGCATAATATGATAAATGCAATAAATAATGTAAATCAAAATACTAAAAGTACTCCACAAAGGGTGAATACCAGTATTTTTTACATAAACGATGTCCATGGAAAGATGACAAACATGGAGAGAATTTATACAGCTTCTCTTGATTTCGATACATTTACCCCTTCTGAGCAAACAGACAAGTTAAAACTTTCATCAGGGGATATTATTTTAGGTGAAGATTTAAAATCAAATAAAGTGGCAAATAAATTTCTTGATTGGTCCGGATTTATTGCGAATGCACTAGGCAATCACGAAATGGATGTTTCCCCGAAAAAGCTTGCAGAATTACTGGAAAATGCAAAATATAAGATTCTTGCAGCAAATGTAAAAGTAGTGGATAAAAGTCCGTTAAAAGATAAAATTCAAAAATCAATGGTGTATGAGCAAAACGGTAATAAGTATGGTATTATTGGAGTTGCGCCTTCCGATATGGCTGATAGAGTTAAGCTGAATGAATCAATGCGAGAACTATCTGTCGACAATATTGACGATACAATAAAAGATATTCAAGCTGAAATTGATAAAATGAAAGCTCAAGGAATAAATAAAATTATATTACTTTCCCATAGCGGAGCAACCAATGATATAAAGATAGCACAAGAAACCGACGGTATTGATATAATTCACGGCGGACATACCCATAACCTTATAAAAGGTGTTGAGAAAGATAAGAACTTGTTATTCTCAAAAAGCGGTGAGCCGGTTGTTATAACTCAGGGTGGCAAGGATGGCGAAAATATAGGAATTCTTAATGTTGAGTGGGATGAAAATGGTATTATTACAAAAGTTCAAAATAATGTAATTGAGACGAGAAGTACCTACAATAGAACATTACCTATGAAGTATGCCGTAGAACAAATATTAGGTAAACCTGAAATTGTAGGTTCAATATCAAAAGCAGAAAAACCACCTAAAAACAGATTGATTGAGCCTAATCCTCATGCAAATTTCATAGCTGATGCAATGAAAAATGAGTTAAATACGGATATTGCACTTTTAAATGCTGCCAATATAAGAGGAAATTTTTCACAAGGGCCTGTAGATACCCGCTTGATGGCGGATATCACGCCATTTAAAAACATAATGGTCATAGCCGAAGTTTCGGAACCGGAACTTATAAATGCTATAAAGGTAGGAATATCTTCATTCAATAACGACGGCAATAAACCAGGACTGCTGTTGACTTCCGGACTAAATTATGTTGTTTCAAAAAAAGGTGAATTGAAGGAAATGCACTTTATTGATAAAGATGGTAATAAAATTCCTATAGATATTAATAACCCAAATCCAAACAAAACTTATAGGGTAGCAATGGATGATTTTTGCGCAACCGGCGGCGATAACTATTTTCCAAAAGATGAAAATCCAAAATTTATAAAACAACGGTTTGACTTTGATAAAGATTTTCTTACATGCGAATACTTAAAGAAAATTGGGAAACCAATTGAAATTAAGGGTGACGAAAGACTGATTGTTGAGGACTAATTAATCTTTTCTTGCGTAAATTTTTATTTGCAAATTTATCAGCAAAATACGTTTATTTTTCATGTATGGAGCAATTTCTATCTTTGAAATTTCCAAAAAATGAGGATGTGCGTATAGGTCTCTCAAAAATTCCTTAAACTCTGAATATTTGGCAACCATTTCCATTGACACACGACAAACCTGATATGAACCCGGCATATTTTTTACAAAATTATCGTCTTCAGGATTATAATCATATTTGATTGAACGTGTCTTAACCTTGTATTTGCGGATACTTTCAAGAATTTCAGAAAATTCAAGACCTAAAGTAGCCTCTGTATCAAGTTGAGCTCCGTTCGAGCTAAAGAAAGCTTTATAAACATCATCAATTTCTTCTTCTTGTTTTTCTTGATTTTTTCTGAGGACTTCAAGTTTTCGAGTTTCATCATTAAGTGTTGCTTGAGAGGATTTTATGTTTTTGTTCAAGCTGGAAATTCTTTGAACATTAGGATATATTTTAGTTCCTATAAGGATTGCACCCAGCAATCCCAGTCCGAGAATTATGTACATAACTACTAACTTTTTATGATCTTCTTTATTCATCATTTTTCCTTGGTTTAGTGTTTTTATTCCAATTCATCCTCAGGTATCGGCTCCATATTTGGGTTTTTTCCGCCGAATAAAGGGTTTTTATTTCTGTTTTTATTTTGATTAAGATTTTCCTGAGGCTGTTTTTGATTTACCCTGTCTGAAGTTTGAATACTGCTATTTTCATTTTTTTCAGAAGCAGATTCTTCTGTGTTGATAGGTGCTGACATGTTCGTTATCTCAAATATATAGTAGTTAGGATATTTATTTGTTGCTTCCACCAAATCTTCCAAATTAACAGGTTCCATCTCCAATTTTTGCAATCTTAAATCAGAATTTATCATAGAATCCTTGAGGTTAGTGAAGAAAACATATATATCCTCAACACTTGAAGCTTTACCCTTTATATCTAATCCGCCGTTATCTGCGGTAACAAAATACGTAATCCACAAATTTTTAGGTACGGATTCCCCAAGGGCAGAATAAGCAATCAACTTGGTTCTATTTGAATCTAGAACACGTTTAATTTCGGTTTTAGCATCAAAACCCATTGCGGATGAAGTTTTACTTTCAATTTGTGAAATTTCATTCTCGACTGCTTGCACCTTAGATTGCACGTCTTGCAATTTATTATCAAGAGTTTTGGTATAATTTGTTACCATAAAATAAAAGGCGCCAAAAACAGATAATATAATCGCAACAAGAACAAAAGCGATAAAATTTGCTGTTGCCGGAGTAATCAAATACTCCTTATTTCCAATCATTAGTCGGATAGGAGAATTCGGATCTGTATCATCACTACTTCTATCCAAAATGTTAAATGAAAGATTTGTATTTACGGTCCTATTTAAAGCATTACCTATTGCATCTAAAGATATTTTCAATACATTATCTTGAATTACATCCAAACTCGTTTCAAGGAATTCTCTCTTTTTGTACTTGTTGTTCTCGATAAACTGAATTGTACCATCAACCGGCAACTTATTTGCCAATATTTCAGCGCTGACATCATCGGTATCAGAAATAATGTAAAGATATTTTGAAGGGTAACTCATCAAAGTTAATTGTGCAGAAGCACTTATAGCCTTGTAAATTTCTTCTCCGTCAAAAGACTTTACTGGAATAGCTTCTTCGTAATATTCAATAAGATTTCTGCCTTTCATAGAACATATTGAGTATCCCAATCTGTTAATTATTAACAGATTCCAAGGTTCTTCTTTACTCATCTGTTCACTGGCAAAACCGGTAAAATCAAGCGCTCTTAATTTTGATACAAGTGACACTTCAATACTTAAAAGAGTTGCTCCAATTTCTCCAAGAGCTGTTCTAATATTATCAACAACTTCCTGTTGAATAGCAGTATAGAATACGCGCCGCGCTTCTTGCATTGATGTATCACTATATTCAACCCATCCAACGACCGGATCGCTGCGTTTGAAAATGTACGATTGTTCAACTTCAGAAGTAATAATTGTTGACAAACCGTCACTTCCTACAATTATTGCAACATCTTTATAGCCGAATAAGACCGTCGGCAAATTTAAAACGATATTACATTTTGGATTAATATTTGCCTCTCTTAAAAGTTCCCTGACCGCATTCTTAAACTGTTCATAGTCCGCTATATCACGTGCGGTTTCGTTATATTCCAAAGGTCTACAAGAATAACTCTTAACAATCCGAGCATTCGTATCAAGTTTTATTAACTCTAAACCAACATCAGGTGTAACTGATAAATATACCGTTTCTTTATTAGATGCGCCAAATGCGCCCAACAAATTACCTAAATCCACAAATTTACTTCCTATAACATATCAATATTCTTATTTTTATTATACAATAATTTTTGTATTGTAAAACTTATTTACATAAATTTACACTGTTAAAAGGATTATTGATGAATAAAGATATCATAGAAGAAATAAGAAGATTGAAATCTGAAAAAAATGCCATAGTATTAGCTCATTGCTACCAGAATGTTGAGATAGACGAGGTCGCAGATTTTGTTGGGGATTCCCTATACTTGAGCCGAAAGGCGGCAGAGACAGATGCAGATATAATAGTTTTTGCCGGCGTATATTTTATGGCTCAAACTGCAAAAATTCTATCTCCGGATAAAAAGGTCCTTTTACCAACGATCGAATCAGGGTGTCGAATGGCTGATATGATAAGTTTAAATCAGCTTAGAGATTTTAAATCGAAATATAAGAATATGCCGACTGTATGTTATGTAAATTCGACAGCAGAGGTTAAATCAGAATGTGATATATGCTGTACAAGTTCGAATGCAGTGGAAGTTGTAAAAAGTTTAAATGCAAAAGAAATATTATTTGTTCCTGACACCTATTTGGGTAAATACGTGGAAAGTCAGCTCGATGGTGTAAAAATTAATACATATCCCGGTTTTTGTCCTACACATTTACAAATCAGACCGGAAGATATTATAAATGCACGTAAAAAATATCCAAAAGCCATATTACTTGCACATCCGGAATGTCATAATGAAGTGGTGAAATTAGCTGATGTTGTTGGCAGTACAGCAAAAATTATGAGATATGCTTCAGAAAGTAATGAAAAAACTTTCATTATCGCTACCGAAAAAGGTGTCGTAGACAGATTAAAACGTGATTATCCGGATAAAGAATTTATCTTGATAAAAGAAAATATAATCTGTCCTAATATGAAATTTAATACCCTTGCTGACATTTTGAATTCACTAAAAAACGAAGAATATGAAATAACAGTAGATGACGAAATATCAAAAAAAGCATATAACTGTATAAGAAAAATGCTAGAGGTCAATTAAATGGAAGTAAATGCAATTTTTGGCAAAAATGCTGTTACAGAAGCACTGATTTCAGGTAATCGCGAAATAAACAAAATCCTGATATTAAAGACAATCCATACCGACAAAAAAGTAGAACAAATTAAAGAAATTGCCCGTCAAAAGGGAATTGTTTTTCAATTTGTAGGTAAAGATAAATTTAGAGATTTCGAAAAATATTCTCATCAAGGAATTATTGCTTTAATATCACCTATAAAATACTTGGATATTGATGAATTTCTGGAACGCGAAGATTACCGAGATTCTTCAGTTGTAATCCTTGACGGAATCGAAGATGCGCACAATCTGGGTGCTATTATAAGAACTGCTGTATGTGCAGGGGTTAGGGGTATAATTATCCCTTCAAGACGAAGTGTTCAGGTAAATTCGGTTGTTGAAAAAGTGAGTGCCGGTGCAATTAACAGAATTCCTATAATTAAAGTAAATAGTATACAACAGGCTGTTGAGAAACTGAAAAAATCAAACTGGTGGGTAGTTGCAGCAGAAGCTTCAGCAGTAGATAATTATTATGATATCGACTATACAGGCATGAATTTTGCACTTGTAATGGGTGCCGAGCATGCCGGTGTTTCAAAAACAGTTATGAATGCGGCAGACTTTAAGATTAAAATTCCAATGATAACAGATTTTAATTCACTGAATGTTTCAAATGCATTTAGTATAATTATTTTTGAATCGTTAAGGCAAAAGTTGAATAAAAATTTTAAGTAAATTTAATAAAATAAAAATTTATAACTAAATATACTATAATAATCTTATGGAGCTTTATAAAAATGAAAAGTGATGTAGAAAAGTACGGATTTGCAACAGAGGAAATAACTGATGAAGGAGTTGACTTTCATAATCTTCAGGCGGAATCAGAAGATGATGAAACGGAAGATGTACTTGAGTCAATTGATCCGAAATTTCAAGAAAGTTTAAAATCTGTAAACACAGACGATAGCGTAAGAATTTATCTTCAGCAAATAGGTAAAATCCCACTTCTTACAAAAGATGAAGAAAGAGAAGTCGCAAAAAGAATCCACAAAGACCATGACGAATTTGCAAAAAATATATTAATTAACGCAAATTTGAGGTTGGTTGTCAGTATTGCAAAAAAATATATTGGGCGCGGATTATCTTTTTTGGATTTAATTCAGGAAGGTAACCTCGGATTGATGAAGGCTGCAAATAGATTTGATTACACAAAGGGCTACAAATTTTCTACGTATGCAACCTGGTGGATTCAACAGTCAATTACTCGTGCAATAGCTGATAAAGCAAGAATTATAAGATTACCGATACACTTAATAGAGTCATTGGGTAAGATTAGAAAAGCAACCATAGACTTAACCACAGAGATTGGACATACTCCGACAAAAACGGAGATTGCAAATCGTATGGGGATTTCTACCTCCAGATTAAATTCGATAATCAAATCTGCACAATCAACAATAAGCATGGAAACTCCGGCGGGTTCGTCAGGTGATGACACTGCAAAAATTGCTGATTTCATTGTTGACGAAGTGTCTGTTGCGCCTGAAACAAGGGTTTCACAAGAAAACTTGTTTGAAGAAATCAGACGAATGTTGAGACAATTAAGCCCTAAAGAACGTGATGTTCTTATTTTGCGTTACGGGCTTGATAACAATGGAGAAAGAAAAACTCTCGATGAAATTGGTTTGCAATACGGAGTTTCACGTGAACGCATCAGACAAATTGAAAACCGCGCAATTGCAAAATTAAAGAAACTTTGTAAAAATAAAAACTTGACTGTGGGGCTAAAAAATTATTTTGGCTCGTAATTAATATTACTTAATAAATATCATGACATGCGCAATTTTGGAGTTTTACAGGTTTTTCATCACCATAAAGTATAGTGGGGAAAGATGAAAATTAAGTCTGAAGTTTTATATGCATATTTGCCAAAATTGAAACAAAAATGTTTGGTTGAAGTTTGTAACGGACCGTTTTATACAAAAGTTTGCGCTAAAGATCTAAATGGTAACGAGATTGGTTATGAAAAATTTTCACAATTTCAAGATCGATTTCACGGTGACTATATAGAAGTTTCTCATCGACAACGTAGAAGCGGATTGGGGACTTTAATTCACCTTACAACTATAAAAAATTTTCTTGAATCCGGTGCAAAAGCGTTTAATATAGAGTCAATGCCACATGCAAAAGAATTCCATAAACAATTTGGGTTCAAACCGGTAGAGAAAAGATTTGACTTCAAAAAAGCCTATAATACATTGCAAGCAGATAACCGAACAATTTACCGTTCAATGCGAGAAAAGGCCGAGAAACTTATGGCAGATAACAAAATTGAAGAATGTGAAAAACTAATACATGAATACATGCAATGCCTAATAAAGGATTGCTCTCAAGCATACGAACTTACACCAATGCAGTTGACACGCGAAGAAATCCTTGAAAACAAGGATTTCTATAATAAACTTTTTAAAACTTATGAACTAAATTATTCAGTATAAATATTTTATAAATCATCAAAGCCAGGGGATTTCAGAGGGAGGTCTTTGTAACCTTTATTAGACATAACAGTTTTTCTTATATATTTGTTTGAATAATTACCTTTTTCAAACAGTTTTCCCAATGTGTTTTCTCTGACAACCAAGGGGTGGGTTTTAACGTCACTTACCGGGTGAAGTTTTACGACTTCTGTCCAAACTGCGGCTTCCATTGTCCAAGCGTAAGTTTCTTCCGCTATTGAATTAAACTCATCCTGATGTAAAGCTTCGTGAGATAGCAGTGCCGCTATAGCACCTGCAGGCGCATCTTGATGCCGCGGGTTTATAAATATATACAAGTCTTTACCTTTTTTCCAACCTAGCGCATCGAAATTTTTATAATCAGGGTTTATAAGTCCCAGATCTTTGAATTCAATTTTCACAGGCTTGCCTGTAAGGTTGTTTCCTAAGATTGCAGCTCGCGAAAATTCTCCGGTGGTATCTTTCATTATATCAAGAGCTATCCAAATAACCGGTTCTTTCGATACCTTTTTGTATATTGGCATAATTTGTTGAACATATTCTTGTGTATATTTTTCCGGTGAATTTTTTGGTATGACAAAAGTTTTGTCACCCCTGGCAAAAACCGGTCCTGCTGCTGTTAACACAAGTATTGAAATTAACGCTATTCTTCTTTTTATTTCATTCTTCCTCAAAATCTTCCCTCCGTTTTTCATAGATTCTAATCCTCGTATTAACATTATAATTATATATTTTTGGGAGGCAAATTTTTTATTTGTTCATTTATAACTTTTCTATTTTCTGCAACAAGCCGTGCGCAGAGTTCTTTATATTTTGCACCGGGATTAATACTTTCAGCTTCTTTTGCATATTCCAAAGCTGATTTTACATCACCTTTTCTTTCGTAAATTTGACTCATTTGTACATAATATTCGGGATTGTTTAAATCGTACATTATAGCTCGTTTTACGCATTGGAACGCCTCCTCAATATCTCCTTCTTTAAGTCTGCATTTGCCGAGCCAAAAATAGCCTTGAGCGCAATTTACATCAAGCGCGATAATATTTTTTGAAAAACTTTTTGCGGTATTATAATCCCCCAGTTTATAGGCACATTCAGCACCTATGATGTAGGCCTCAATATAATTTTCAGATTTTTCTATTACATTTTTTACCAAACTCAGAGCTTTTTCGTAATTTTTTTGATGCACATATAATGAAGCAAGTTCACAATAGTATTCAAGACTTTCCGGATATTTGGAAATAATATCTTTTATAATTTTTTCAGCTTTATCGTAATAATTTAAACACTTGTAGACTTTAGCAAGTGATATTAAAGTAAATTCATCATCGCTTCCTGACTTAATGTTTGTTTCCAATATCTGCTGAGCGCCAATATAATCTTTATTTTCCAATTTTAAAAGAGCTTCTAAAACCCTTGTTCGGTAATGATTCTCATTGACAGATAAAATGTACTTAACTTCGCTTTTGCATTTTGCAAATTCTTTTATTGACCAATATAGATAGGCTAAAGAGTATCTGTAGTCCATATTATCGTTATCTAATTTTATTGCGTTAAGATAAAATGTTATTGCTTCTTTGAACCAACCGTTATAAAAGTATGCATTTGCCAAATTATAATGATAGGTTGGATTCATTTTATCTATACACACAGCTTCTGACAAATATTTTATTGCATCAGTAAAATCTCCGTTTTCTATTGCGAATAGTCCCAAATAATTTGACACATCGGGATTATTTTTTATATCTTTAAGTGATTCAAAAATTTCTTGAGATTTTTGAAAATCACCTTTGTCGAAATAAATTTTGCCCAAAATGATTTTGTCATAATTGTCATTAGGATAATGTTCAAGTAATTTTAGGGCATCATCCGGGTAACCCAACTCATAATATGATTTAGCCAAGGCTTTTTTAACCTCAGGGATATCATGTTTTTCTAAGGTTCTTAAACCGTCAATATCATGGAGTGCTTTATATACGGCTACAAGTTTCAGAATACTATCTGACAATGCCTTTACTTCAACCAATTTTTGTGCATATTTTAATGCCTCCTCCAATCTTTTGGAGTTATGACAAATTTTCTCCATAAATCCTAAAGCAGCTTCATGTTTTGAATCAATTACCAAAACTTGTTTAAAATAATGTTCTGCGCGTTCCATATTGTCTAATAAAAAGTATAATTCTCCGAGTTGAAAAAGAATTTCAACATTATTATTTTCAAGTTCTAAGGCTTTATAAAACATTTCTATGGCTTGTTTATAGATACCGTTATTTTTATATTCAAAACCTTTTCTTATGTATGTTAAAATATTCTCCATCTATTCTTCCTTTTCTTTTAAGGGAGCATTCTCTTTAATTTTGGATTGTTTTCTTTTAAGAAGTTTTTTTTGTTTTTTTTGATTTTGTTCTCTTATTTTCTTTTGTTCAGCTTCAAGTTTTAGCTGTTCAGCTTCAATTTTTTCTTGTTCTTTGGGATCATTTATTATGATAAGGACTTCATCTTCTCCTGCCATTTTAAGGTTATTTCTTGCGATACCTTCAAGGCTCGAGGAGGAAGAAAATTGGGTAATATTTTGTTTAAGATCGATATTATAAGCTTCAGAACGTGCTTTTATTTTTTCGAGTGTTGCTATTTTTGCGCGGTATGAAATTGTTTTAGATATATTTAGAATTACACCAAAGCCTATTTGAACGAGACAAAACAGAAGAATTAATGTTAAAAAAGAGTAGTAGAACTTATTTCTTTTACTTTCTTTTTTACTTTTTTCTTGCATTTTGGACATTAGAGTTTCAACTTGTCGTTTTGCATAACTTTCGACAATTCCCGATTCCTGATTATTTTGTTGAAAATCGAAGTCTTTATCGTTCAAGGCTTCCTCCTGTACATAAAATTATATAATAAATTTGTTTGACTGACAAAATGTTTTGATATGTTTACATTTTGAATACAGTTGAAAAACGAAACTGGGATTTGTACATTTCATTTTGCTGATTAAAAGATTGTTTTGCCCCCAGCTCAAAATTCAACCTATCGTCTCCTCGCTTGGCAAAAGGGGTGACAGACAGAATGAGTTCTGCTGATTTTATGTTGTAGGTCATATTGGCAGAAAGCTTTTCTCTTATGGAAAATATTTCATTTATCTTATATGACGGTTCTAATGTAAAACTATCACTATACGTACCTTTATTTGTCCCTAGGGTTCTGGAATGTCCAGTTGAGAGGGATGCTTTTTTATAGGTGTATTTTGCAAACAATCCGGATGTATATTCCAATTGGGAAGTATCGAGGTCTGTACCATACCTTGTACCTATCTCAAAACTTCCTATCTTTTCACTTAGGGAAGCTTTATTCGAAGAAATTTTGTATTCTTCATTATTAAATTTAGAAACATCCAAATATTTTTGTTGAAAGACTCCGGATTTTTGTAAGTTTATACTTGAAGATTCCAGCCTCTGAGGTTTTTTGATATTGAACGTAAATTTGTCCTGATCGTCTTTTAAGTATACATCATTAATACCATCTATATATTCCGCATACCCTTTAAGTATCGCTGCAGAGATAACTTCATCATCGGAGATTTGAATAAATGGTAATTCCTCTTTTTGTCGTCTAAACAATCTTGACTTATGAGCTTTTGCAAGAATTTCTTGGGCTTTAAGTATTTTTTCATTTTTTTTGTCGATAATTGCTTGAATTTCCTCATCTGTCAGATAATCTGATTCTCTTGCATCTTCATCTTCTTCGTCAGAATATATAATTTGATCTTTTTTCTCTGTTGACCATATGAATATATTGGGCAATGGGGTTTCTGTGTCCTCCAAAACGGGTTCCAATGCAACTTGCCCAACATCAGTATTTGACTGTGCAACGGGGCAAAATAATATCAAAAATAAAATAATGATTACAAATTTCTTCATTATGACTAATATTTTATATTTTTATGAATCATTCGTCAAGTGTAAATTAAGTACATTTCTATTGCGTTTTACTTGATGATATGATATGTTAAATACATATAAACGATTAAAGAGGGCTCAATGGGTAGTATTAATCAAGATTTAAAACCAATTACGACAACTGTTGATGAAAGTGGAAACTTGCAAATTGGCGGGTGTAGCCTGGTTGAATTGACAGAAAAATACGGTACCCCTCTTTACGTGATTGACGAGGAGACTTTACGGGGAATATGTAAGGATTACAAGAGGGCATTTCCTAACGTTAATATGATGTATGCCTCAAAGGCTCTCTGTACATCTGCAATTGCAAAAATCCTATCAAGTGAAGATTTTGGGTTTGATACTGTTTCAGCAGGTGAAATTTATACCTGTAAGAATGCCGGTGTCGATATGAAAAAGATACTATTTAATGGGAACAACAAAAGTTATGATGAAATAAAATTGGCATTGGATTTTGATATTGGGCGTTTTTCTGTTGACAATTTTTTTGAACTTTCACTATTAAATGAAATTGCAAAATCTGAGAATAAATATGTCGATATTCTTTTGAGAATAACACCGGGTATTGAATGTCATACGCATGAATACATCCAAACCGGACACCTGGATTCTAAATTTGGATTTGATCTTACCCAAATTGATGAGGCAGTAGAGCCTATTGAAAATGAGTACAAAAACCTCAGATTACGAGGGCTTCATGCTCATATAGGGTCTCAAATTTTTGAAACTCAAGTTTTCAAGGATGAAATAGAAATTCTGGTAAGAGAAATTTCAAGACTTAATAAAAAATTTAATATAAAGCTTGATGAAATAAATCTTGGCGGAGGTATAGGAGTGAAATATACGCAAAAAGATAATCCGCCATCTGTATTTGATATTGCAAAGGTTATCTTTGAAAGTTTAGAGGAAAATATACAAAAATATAATATTGAACGACCTACGATATTCATAGAACCGGGAAGAAGTATTATTTCAACAAGCGGAGTAACTCTTTATACCGTAGGAAGTTCAAAACAAGTTCCCAACGGTAAAAAATATGTAGCTTTAGATGGTGGTATGGCTGACAATCCAAGACCTTCGCTTTATGAAGCCGAATATACGGCACAGGTCGCTAATGCTAAAGAAAATAAAAAGATAGAAAAGGTTACCCTAGCAGGAAAATATTGTGAAAGCGGTGATATTTTAATAAAAGATATACTTCTGCCCGAGCTAGAGGAAGGTGACATTATTTGTGTTTATAATACAGGAGCGTATAATTATTCGATGGCATCAAATTATAACCGCAGAGAAAAACCTGCTATGGTACTTGTAAATAAATCCCAGTCTGATATTATAGTAAAGAGAGAAACTCTGGATGATATTATTTCAAAAGATGTTATTCCTGAAAGGTTGAAAGGATAGAAAATGTTGAACGATTTTTTTGGATTTTTAACTAAATACTTAGGTAATATTGTTACAACCTTTACAATTGCTGATATTGTCCAAATTGTTGTTTTAGTAGCTTTTTTATTCTTTGCTTACCGAAAATTTATCAAAAATACAAGGTCTGAAAAATTTGTCAAAGGAGTTTTGATTCTTGCTCTGGGCTGGATATTTAGTGAATTACTAATTGCAATTAATCTTAAAATCTTGGGGGTATTTTTAAGAACCTCAGTAATGCTAATTTCTCTAAGTTTGATTGTCATATTTCAACCTGAACTCAGAAAGTTTTTAGGATTTTTGGGCCAGGCAGATATTATAGCAAAGCTCTTTTCTAATGATATTACATCAAGAAAAAAGGGTGAAAAGATAGATGTAATAAAAGAGCTGATTGATGCAGTAAAAGATTTGTCCAGATCACATACCGGTGCATTGATGGTATTTCAAGGTGATTTGAGTCATACCTATAATGATGTAGGTACGATTCTTAATGCCGATTTGTCAACAGAACTCATATTAACAATATTTCACGAAAACACCCCTTTACATGATGGCGCTGTGGTAATAGATGGAGATAAAATAATTTCTGCGGGTGTTTTGCTTCCATTGACAGAGGATCCGAAACTATCTTGGAAGTATGGTACTCGTCACAGAGCTGCAATAGGTATGTCCGAAACTTCTGATGCAGCTTGTCTTGTTGTATCAGAAGAAACAGGTGATGTTTCTATATGTATGGACGGTTCCCTTAAAAAGTATGAAGACTTGGCAACATTAAAATCAGATTTAGAGAAAATTCTTGGATATAGAACAGCAGAACCTGAAGATACCCTAAAACGGCCAATGTTCAAACTTGGTGCATTTATTCCGACATCCAAAACTTCTGGCGACAATAAAGGAACCCTTTAAGCATGACTAATAAAAAATTTAAAGACAGATTTATAGAGTTTTTATTTTTAACGCTTGGTCCTCTTATTGCGGCTTTTGCATTAGAGATTTTTCTTGTTCCAAACAATATAATTGATGGTGGTATCGTTGGTATTTCAATTATTACGGAATACTTGACCAAGGGCAATTTGGGTTTAATTATATTTCTTTTAAACCTCCCGTTTTTCTTTCTTGCGTTTAACAAAATTGGAAAACACTTTGTATTTAGGACATTTTATGCAATTCTGATGTTATCTTTAGGAGTGAACTTCTTTCACATAAATCATTTTTCACTTACTAGTGATCTGTTGTTGGTCACCGTATTTGGAGGGATAATCCTTGGGGCCGGAGTTGGCCTGGTACTTAAAAACAACGGCGCAATGGACGGTACGGAAATATTATCACTTGTTTTGTCAAAGAAAATAGGGGTTACCGTTGGTGAATGTATTATGTTTTTCAATGTGTTTATCTACACTGCCGCAGGATTTATTTTCGGATTTGAAAAAGCTTTATATTCGGTCCTAACTTATTTTATAGCATATAAAGTTATTGATATAGTTGTAGAAGGGTTTAATACTTCAAAATCTGTAAGAATTATAAGTAATAAATATGAAGAAATCGGTAGAACTTTAATTTCAGAGCTGGAAATTGGGGTAACTTATATAAAGGCTAAAGGTGGATATTCCGGAGATGATAAGACAATTATCTATTGCGTAATGTCAAGATTAGAACTGGCAAAACTAAAGGAAATAACAGCCGAAATAGATCCTTCGGCATTCATCTCAATTGTGGATGTACATGAGTCCTTTGGCGGGAGCTTTAAAAAGTATAGAGACAAAATTTAACATATAGACAATTTTAAAAAAATGTATTATATTTAAATAGGTTTGAATATTCAAGAAGGTAAAACATATGACTAAAAATACTGATACGGTACCTATAGAAGTAAACATCTTAACAAGTGATCACGATATAAAAGGAATAGTTCATGTTTCCAAGTATACAAATACAAATCGTGAATTAACTGATCTGTTGAACGATAAAGAGCGAAGATTTTTAGCAGTTACAAATGCGGAGTTATACCCTCGTACCCCTGGACAGCCTCCGAGAAAATATAAATTTTTAGAAATACATATGGATTACGTGTTAATGGTTCATCCTACAACACAAGCCGTTTTCCAAGATAGCGGAAAATCTCAGGAAGATATCCGTCGTTTCCGTGATTTAAGAATGAAATTAAATCAAACAAAACCATTTTAATAGTAGCGTGCACTTCAGTGCACGAATTGAATTTTGATTTTATTTTTTTGTTCGTGCATTATAATGCTACAGCCGTAGATATTTCTATTGATTATTACTTTTGTTTTCTTTAACAAATATATCTTCTGCAGGTTGACCATTTATTATAATTTTTTGGGAATCAAAACCTTCTTTAATATATTCTTTTGCAATTTCTTTTACATCACCTCTCCCATCAGCCATTTTAACAATCTTACCTGGTTTCCCATTATCATCAGTTCGTTCGTGAACAAAAAACTCATTTGGCCTATAGGGATTTTCAGATCCTATAATAATAAAACTATCTTTATCGAAACTCATCGTTATCTCCTTTTATGATAGAGTACTTTGTGCATAATTATGATAAAACGAAAATTACGTAAAATTTGCTATGAATATTATTTATATTTACAATCTGTCACAACTAGGTATCGTTTTCGACCAACCAAATCAAAAGTTTTTTGACCGGAGTACAAATAAAGAGTAAAAGTGAGTAAATCGTTTTTTGGGTAAAGCTGCACTTCCGACCTTCAAAACCACTACAACGAGCGGGCTTTACAAAAATTGCAAACTGTCTGTACCTTGCAAACTGATCGTCTTACTATATCTGCCGAGCGAAACAATTGAGTATTGTTGCACAAAAGTTGCACAAAATAGAAAAAACGCGCGTGGCAAGATTCGAACTCGCGACCTTTTCGTTCGTAGCGAAACGCTCTA
>CADBQW010000024.1 GCA_902796925.1 uncultured bacterium
CAAAATCAAATGTGTAATTTCCATATTCGTTTTTTCATTATGCCCGCCAATGTTGTAAACCTCACCGATTTTACCTTTGTGGAGAACTGTATCTATTGCCGAACAGTGATCATAAACATAAAGCCAGTCACGGACATTCAAACCATCGCCGTATACCGGAACTTTTTCACCTTTTAAAAGTTGCGAAATAAAGAAAGGAATAAGTTTTTCAGGGTATTGGTAAGGTCCGTAATTATTAGAACAACGGGTATTGAGCGTTGGCATCTTGTAGGTTTCGTGATATGCACGAACAAGCATGTCTGCTCCTGCCTTTGAGGCAGAATAAGGGCTATTTGGAGCCAGAGGGGTAGTTTCGTAAAAATATCCCGTTTTACCTAAACTTCCATACACTTCATCAGTAGATACTTGCAAAAACCTTTGAATGTTAAATTCCTTAGATGCTTGAAGAAGATTCAAGGTGCCCTGAACATTGGTTTCTACAAAAATTTCAGGGTGTTTAATAGAATTATCAACATGTGATTCTGCGGCAAAATTCACCACACAATCAACGTCATCACTCAAAATTTCCCGTACCAGATTTCTGTTACAAATATTTCCGTGTATGAATGTGTAATTCGGATTTTTTTCAACATCTTTAAGGTTGTCTAGGTTTCCGCAATATGTTAGGGCATCCAAATTTATTATTTTATAATCAGGATGATTATTGAGCATATGGCGTATAAAGCAGTTTCCGATAAATCCGGCACCTCCGGTTACAAGTATTTTAGACATTTTCCGTTATTCTCCCTAATTTTTTTGATACATCTTTTAATCCCGGTTGTTTGTTATCCTTGTCCGACAAAATTGGTTCAAAATCTATTTCCCAATCAATATTTATGTCGGGATCGTTCCAGATTATACCTCTATCGGCTTGAGGAGCATATTCTCCGCTTGCCTTGTATAAAAGTTCTGCCTCGTCAGAAAGGACAACAAATCCGTGAGCAAAGCCTTCAGGAATAAATAACATATATTTATTTTCTTCAGAAAGTTCAACTTTTACGTATTTTCCAAAAGTTTCAGAATCAGGTCTTATATCAACGGCAACATCATAGATTCTTCCCCTTGGACATCTGACCAGTTTTGCCTGCCCAAAAGGAGCCTCCTGATAATGCAACCCGCGCAAAACCCCTTTTGTTGATTTTGAATGATTGTCTTGATTAAATTCTACCTCTATTCCGTTTTTATAGAATTCTGATTTTTTATAACTTTCAAGGAAAAATCCTCTGTTATCACCAAAAACCTTTGGTTTTACAAGGATAACATCCTTTATTTTTTGTCTTTCGAACTCGAATGGCATACTTTATCCCTCTTTTACATATAGTCTACCATAAAACATTTATATCATGCGTATTTGTAAAGATTATTTTAAAATTGGTTGTAATTCAGTTTTTATGCTACAATACCACTATAAGAATACTAGGATTAGGGAAAAGGAGATATAATTTTGAATCAACAGAATATGTTTTCAGACGGAAAAATTGTTCCCGTTAACGTAAGAGACGAAATGAAACGTTCATATATAGATTACGCAATGAGTGTAATTGTAGGAAGGGCGCTTCCTGATGTTCGCGACGGATTGAAACCTGTTCACAGACGTATTTTATATGCTATGAATGAACTTGGCATGACTCCGGACAAACCGTTTAAGAAATGCGCACGTATTGTAGGGGAAGTTTTAGGTAAATACCACCCGCACGGTGACAGTTCTGTTTATGAAGCACTCGTGCGTTTGGCACAAGACTTTAACACAAGGTATTTGGTTGTTGACGGACATGGAAATTTTGGTTCCGTAGACGGTGACGGTGCTGCCGCAATGCGTTATACAGAAGCCAGAATGAACAAAATTACTCCGTCTATGCTTGCGGATATAGATTGCGAAACAGTTGAATTTGAACCGAACTTTGACGGTTCACTTCAAGAACCTTCGGTTTTGCCCGTAAGACTTCCAATGCTGTTATTGAACGGTTGTTCAGGAATCGCTGTCGGTATGGCTACAAATATTCCCCCTCACAATTTGAGAGAAGTTGTTGACGGAACTATCGCATTAATTGACAATCCGGCAATTACAGTTTCTGAACTTATGGAATATATAAAAGGCCCTGATTTTCCTACGGCGGCAACAATTATCGGTTTATCTGATATAAAACAAGCCTACGAAACCGGTCGTGGCTCAATTAAGATGTCTTCGGTTTCAACTATTGAGGAAATTGCAGGCGGTGGCGGCCGTCAAGCTCGTACGGCTATAATTATTACAGAAATACCTTATCAGGTTAACAAAGCTATGCTTATTGAAAAAATCGCAGAGCTTGTTAAAGATCAAAGAATTACCGGTATTTCTGATATCCGTGATGAATCTGACCGTGAAGGCATGAGAATCGTAATCGAGCTTAAACGTGATGCAAAACCTGAAGTTGTTAGAAACAATTTGTTTAAATATACTCAATTATCAACTACTTTTGGTGTAAATATGCTTGCACTTTGCGGCAAACAGCCAAGGTTGTTGAATCTGTATGAAGTTTTAAACGAATTTGTTGAACACAGGGTTGAAATAGTTACAAGAAGAACAATTTTCTTCCTCAAGAAAGCAAAGGTAAGAGCGCACATTTTAGCCGGCTTAATCATTGCACTCGGTTCAATTGATGAAGTTATTGAACTAATCAAAAAATCAAAAACGATTGACGAAGCCCGCGAAGGTTTGATGTCTCGTTTTGGTTTGGATGTTGACCAATCAAATGCAATATTAGAAATGCAATTGAGACGTTTGACAGGTTTGGAACAGGATAAAGTCAAGGCCGAATATGACGAATTAATGAAGAAGATTGCCGAATACGAGTCTATTCTTGCAAGCCGTCAAAAAATTCTTGATATTATTAAAGAAGAACTCCTTGAAGATAAAGAAAAATACGGCGATGACAGAAAAACTCAAATTCTTCCGGAACAGGGAGAAGTAACCATTGAGGATTTAACGCCAAACACTCCGATGGCCGTGTTCATAACCCACCAAGGTTATTTGAAACGTATTTCTCTTGATACATTTGAACGCCAAAACCGTGCAACCCGCGGAAAATCAGGTATAAAAACTAAAGAAGATGACGATATCCAACACTTCTTTACCGCAATGATGCATGACAAGGTGTTATTCTTCTCAACAAAAGGAACAGCATACAGCTTGAATGTTTATGACTTCCCTGAAGGTGGAAGACAGTCCAAAGGGTTACCTATTGTAAATGTTCTTCCGATAGATCAGGATGAAAAAATAACGGCAGTCGTTCCTGTTAGCGAATTTAAGCCGGATTCATTCTTAATTATGCTTACCAAAAAAGGTTTCATAAAGAAAATTTCTCTTGACAACTTTAACAACATAAGAAAGAATGGGCTCATTGCAATAGGCCTCGATGAAGGCGATGAACTTAAATGGGTAAAACTTGCAAACCCTCAGGATGAAATTGTTATCGGTACAACTTGCGGTATGGCAATAAGGTTTGCTATAAGCGATTTGAGACCTCTCGGAAGAACCGCTCGCGGTGTAACCGCAATGAAATTGAGAACAAGTGACGAAATTGTAGGATGCGATATCGTTCCGAGAGATTATGATGCCGATTTGTTACTTGTAACTTCAGACGGGTTTGGAAAACGTACAAAATTGTCCGAATTCAGAACCCAAAATAGAAACGGCATAGGACTTATTGCAACCAAGTTTAAATCCACTTCATCAAAACTCGTTGCCCTAACTATTGTACAAGATTCAGATGACATCATGCTCGTCACAGCAAACGGCGTTGTAACACGTATGAATGCAGGTTCAATCTCTCGTCAAGGCAGACCGGCGACAGGTGTCCGTGCTCAAAACTTGATGGAAGGTGATAACGTTGTATCTGTTAACAAAATCCTGAATCCTGAAGAAGATGAAAAATACACAAAAGCTGATAGTGAACCTCCTATAAAAGAACCACAAATCGAGCAAGCCAGTCTGTTGGATACAAATCCGGAAATAGAAGGGTAAATGATAAAACTTGAATAACAAAACAAATAACCTTCGAGGATAAATATTCCCGAAGGTTATTTTATTAATAAATATTTTGCGTGAATACTTTACGTGTTAATATCTATTTCTCCTTGTTGAATAATATGGTCACCATTTTTGTCTTTTACAATATAAATTCCATCCGGGGTATAAATCTTATCAAAATAGCCGCCTTTGTTGCCTGCTTTGCCCACAAACTCACGCCCCTCCATATCATTATATCTGTATGTACCGTCATCATACTGGAATGCAGAAGCAACAGTTTTTCCATTTTTATCTTTTAATAAAATAGAAGTACCGTCTTTAACAACTTTACCTCCAATTTCTTCTGCTTGTGCTTGCATTTGACTGATGGCACCTTTGTAATTTCCAAATTACATACCTGGTCCGACTGCACCTTTCTTTTTTTTAGGTTTCTGAGCTTGATAATTGTGCAGCAAGTCAGATAAATTTCTTTCTTTTTTCTTTTGACCTTTTTTAGGTCCTTGGGCTTGAGGTAGTTCCTGTAAATACCCTGTCCCGTATTTTGGTTTCTTTTGACTATTTACCTGCGCTATCAATTTTGCAATGTCATTTGAATTGACTTCTTTTTTCTTTTGACCTTTTTTAGGTCCTTGGGCTTCTGGAAATCCGTTTACCATGTTTCCGTTGCTGTTAATTTTGTCTACCATAATTGATTCTCCTTTTCTTTTTTTATGTACACTATGTTCGACTTTTTATGTATCGGCGCAATTAGCAATAACTTGACCCCCCCCCCGATACAAAAACCCTTGAAACCAGCGCAGTGCTTGCGTTTACGAGGGTTTAAACAAAAATCAAAATCGATTTAATATTTCTTAACAATAGGGTAATTTATTTTTTGTTTGACGTTTCTATTTTTGTTGACTGTATGAAATTAAGGATTTTATATGATAATTAACTATAACAAAAATAATGCTCCCTCGTTTCAAGCAATTCGGCTGAATGATATTGAAAAATACAAAGCTCGCTTGGCAATCAACAATTTTTTGCTGGTTCCTAACGGGTTGGTAAAAGATAGATGCAAAAAGGAAATAGTTGATATATTTGCATCACACATTCAAAAAGAAGCAGCACAAAAAGCCCAACAATACTTTGCCACAGAAAACGTTGAAATATCTATGCACAAGCGGTTGGTACATTTTTTGGAAACCTTAAAGTCGCAGAAAAATATTGATTATGCACAAAAAGTAGCAGATTATTTAAATGCTTATAAACCACGGCTTCGCAGATTAAGTGTTGATGGTCCGGGACCGAGTGCAAGATCAAAAAGAAATAAAAGGATTAGAGATCATGCACTTGCCGATAATAATGCACTTCCGGAAAAATTTACACAAAGTGCACAAAAAATGAAGGAAATCTTCGGTTTTAAAGAGTCGATTGATAAAATGATTAAAGTCGTTTTAAATAGCAATCAATTGGATTCGGCAGGTGAAGAACTTTACACAAAATATAAAAAGAATTTTGATAAAGTTATTGAGCGCTTTGGGATAGATGAAGAAATCTTTAAAAAATGTTTGCTAAAACGACCGTCTTTATTTTGGCAGAATCCTGATTTATTAATTCCTCATGTAGAAAACAGTTCAAAATTTTTAAATATCTCCGAAAATGAATTCTTTAAAATGGGTGAAAGATGCCCAGCGATTCTGGATATCACAGACGAAACTTTAATGAAGCATTATAAAGAGTTCCGTGATGGATTTTATCTTTCAGATGAAATGGCACAAAAATATATAAAAACAAATCCTCACGCACTTATCTTGAATGTATCCACACTGAAAAAGAAACTAAAAGACGCAGCCCAAAAGTTTGGAGTAGATGAATATATATTAACAGAATCGGCATTTAGATACCAAACCGTATTGCAAGTAACACCGGATTTTCTTGTCGAGAATACAAAAAAAGCAGCTGAATTATGCGGTGTAAAATGGGAAGATTATATTCAAAAATGTATTAAAGTTCCAAAGATGTTTTGTATGAAACCTGAAACGGTTGCCGAACAACAGAATATGATTAAGTATTACAAATTAATTAACAAAGAAAACACCAAGGACAATAAACAAACATTTGTAATGCCTGCTTGCAAGCCGGTTAAAAATATTTGTAACGATATCATTATATCTCTTTTGAACAAAAAGTATGATACCAACATTAAAATCCACGGCTCTGTTGACAGAACAAATTTAATTTTAGATGCAATAAAATCAAAGAATTTGAAAAATATCACATTTGAAATTCCTGAAAACGTAAGTACAAACAGATTTATTCAATATGTACAGGATTTTTCGACTGAGCATTTTGGAAAAAATATGTTTAAAATAAAAGTAGTAAAGGAAAAATAATAAATATGCTAATAAATAATTTTTATAATTCAAATTATAACAATAAAAATAGCTTTTGCGGATTTGTGTTAAAACCAATCGAAAAAGAAAAATTGGGATTAATTCTGACAAACTATGCGCTTGTAAAACACCCTAATTTAAGGATAAATTACAAGAATGAGTTATTTGAAATTTTAAAACCATATTTAGAAGTTGAAGCAAAAATGGGTGAAAAACTCGCAGGTGGATACGAAAAAGCTTTAAAGATATTGCATAACAACATATCGCGTTTTTTGAAAAATGTAAAACCGGGAAAAGATAATGTTACAAAACTTGTAAATAATGTCAACAAAACAAAATTTAATCCTGCTGTAACTCGTTCACAAAAAGACTTTAATAAAAATTATGAAATTATAAAATGGGCATTAAAAAATAATATTATAAAAGAAAAAAATCTTCCTATTGTAAACGATAGGCTAAATGGTTCGACATATCCGGAATTGGCTAAGAAATATAATTTAACAGTCAATCAGATTCGCCATATATGTTTAGTTCATCCTGAACATCATATGAACAAGAACAAAAATAAAAATATGATCGAACAAATCAAAAATTATTTAGATAAAAATATGTTTCCTGCAGATATAGTTATGATTATCAAAGATTGGCTAAATGGAGCTCGTTTATGTGAACTTGAAAGAAAATATAATAAAACTCACGGACAAATTTATAATATTTGTTATAAAATGCCAAAATCCATTGAAATTCAGCAGAAGAAATTAGATCTTTACAAAGATATTATAAAACTTCGCTTATTAGGGATAAAAATAAGAGATATAGCTGCAAAATATGGTATGTCTCCTAGACAAGTTTGTGTAATTTGCAGAAAGGCTGACAAAAATACAATAAAACAAGTAAAACTTGAACAAATGATAAGAGAAAAAAACTTGGATGTAATACTGGCAAAAGCATCTTTGACAAACAGAGAAAGAGAGATAGTCGAATTAAAAATGCAAGGGTTATCAACTACACAAATTGCTGAAAAAATCGGAATAAATAGAGGTTCTGTAGCTAGCCGTTTTAGTGAAATTTTGCAAAAATATAAGGACATAAAAGAGTAATCCCTATTACAAAAGCCTGTACTATTGTAAAAATAATTTTGCCATGATATTATTTGCATAGGTTAGAGTTATTTTTGAAACGGGGTGAATATGGGTTACTCAAATGTATTGGACAAAAATTCTAAGAAAATTATCCGAGATGCGTTGGATGTTTTAGGTAAAAAGAATTTTGCAATGATAATACATAACGGAAGCTTTCCTTCAGCCGCAGGGGAAAATACCGGATTTGGCAGCAGCTTTACAAAAGGTGGAAGAAATTTGATTGAATATCTTTCAGGTGTCTTTAATTCAATACAGCTTGGACCGGCAGGGAAAACTAAGAGTTGTGATGCGTCTCCCTATACCGGAACTATTTTTTCTAATAACCCTTTGTTTGTAGATTTGAAAGAGCTTACAACCCCAACTTGGCACAATATTTTATCTTTAAAAACATTCAACAACATTGTATGCGATAACCCAAAAAAAATTGAAAACAAAACCGCATATACATACGCATACAGGCAATATAATGATGCAATGATTGAAGCTTATGATTCATTTTTAAATATAAATGATAGTAAGTTAAAAACTGAATTTGATATTTACAAAAGAGAAAATAGCGAATGGTTAGACAAGGATGCCTTGTACGAAGCTTTATCCATTGAACATCGGAATGATTACTGGTTAACATGGAAATCCGAGCAGGATAAGAATTTGTTCAATCCGCAATCAAATGAAGAAAAAATCAACAATGCAAAAAGAATTGATGAATTAGAAAAAAAATATGCAAAAGAAATTGATATCTATAAATTCACGCAATTTATTTTGTCAAAACAACTTGAAAGAACCCGTGATTTTGCAAATTCTAACGGCATAAAAATGATAGCAGACAGACAAGTCGCATTTTCGGACAGAGACAGTTGGGCATATCAATCACTATTTTTAAAAGGTTGGTCACTTGGGTGTCCGCCTGATTACTTTTCAAAAAATGGTCAAGCCTGGGGTTTCCCGATTATAGACCCGGAAAAACTTTTTAGAAAAGACGGTTCGCTGGATGACGGCGGAATTTTAATGAAAAATGTTTATCGCAAGATGTTTAAAGAAAATCCCGGAGGAGTACGAATTGACCATATAGTCGGACTTATTGACCCTTGGGTATACAAAACAGGTAAAAATCCTAAAATAGAAGAAGGCGCCGGGCGTTTGTATTCTTCACCGGAACATAAAGATCTATCTAAATACGCAATCGCAAAAATTGAAAATCTTAATAACAGTGTCAACGCAGATAATGAACTTCGCATTCAAAACTTATCCGATGAACAGATTAAACTTTATGGCAGAACTATAGAAAAAATTGTCCTTGCCGCGGCAAGGGAAGAAGGCTTAGGGGTAGATTCTATTGTTTGCGAAGATTTAGGAACGTTGACAAATCCTGTGGCTGCGGTTATGAAACAATACGGACTTTTGGGGATGAAACTAACTCAGTTTACAAATCCGGAAAATGATAGAGATCCGTACCGCTGTAAAAATATAGGTAAAAATTCTTGGGCAATGGTTGGCACCCACGACAATCAACCTATAAAAATGTGGGCCGATTCAATGATAAATTCACATATCGGATACTTGCACGCCAAAAATTTAGTAGAAGATTTGTACAGAGACTATACCGGCAACAAAGACGATATTATCGTGTCACTCACTAAAGATGCCAATTTCTTATCTGAAACAAAACTGGTTGAATTATTTGCATCGGAATCTGAAAACATCCAAATATTTTTTACAGACTATTTTAATATTTATGATACGTACAATATCCCGGGGACTTCGGGGGATAAGAATTGGAGTTTGAGACTTCCCGATAATTTTACAGAACAATATACAATCAATTTGGCAAAAATATTGAAACAAGCTATTTATGCTCGCGGTAATGAATTTGTCAATGAACATAAAAATTTGATAAAACAATTAGAAGGAATACAATGAAAAAATTAATAGTTGCTATTTTTTTATTATTTATTGCCGGCAGTTTTTCCTGTGTGAGGGCAGAAATTTCTACGGAAGCAAAGTTTTACTACAATCAAGGAGTTGATTATTATAAAAATGGTGCTTACGACAAATCGATGGAATCATTTCGTCAAGCAATAAATTTGGACCCAAATTACATAGATGCCTACTATAATTTAGGATCTTTGCTGGAATATCTAAAACAAGATGAGGAAGCCTTATCAATTTTCAAAAAAATTATAGTAAGAAATCCGAGTGATTACGATTCAGTCTATAAGGCTGCAGAAATAAGTAATCGCCTAGGATATACAAAAGAAGCAAAAACGTACTTATCAATCATTCCACCCGAATCACTTGTTTACCCAAAAGCCTCTGCCCTTGCGTATTCAATAGGTGCAGATATGCTAACTATTAAGGAAGAAAAAAAGACGGAAACTTTAAAAGATTCCACCCCTCAAACTAACGGGATATACACAAAAATAGAAAGCCCTACCGGTATTACCCATGATAATGAAGGGAACTTATATGTTGCCAGTTTTTCTGAAAACGTTATATATAGAATTACCTCTGACGGAAAGAGAATAATTAATGTGAAAGATGCAAGGATTTCCGGCCCAATAGGCATTGCGGTTGATGATAATAACAATTTATATATAGCAAATTATAACAAAGATAATGTTTTAAAGGTTAGCAATTCCGGACAGGTTAGTGTCGTTTTAGGTAATGTTTCAAAACCATACATTATTTATATAAAAGGTAACATGTTATATGTTTCATCCCAAGGTTCAAATTCTGTAATTCGTTACAAACTTAACTAAATATGGACAAATAATAAATATTATGTTAGCGTATAGATATTGGAAAGGATCTTCCAATGCATATGTTATACATATGCTTGTCCTTTCGTTTTTCAAGTATATCGGTATTACTCCTCCATATATTTAGTAATACCGTTTTTTTTATGAAAGTTAAATTTAATCATTCAGTATATTTTTTAGAATATTTGCTGAATTTTGCAGTTTATTGATTTCATCTTCATTAAGTTTGATTGGAACATGTCCTTCAAACCCTTGTTTGCCTATGATAGCAGGCATGGAAAGTGCAATTTCAGAAATTCCATACTCTCCATGCATCATAGCTGATATTGGAAGAATTGATTTTTCGTCGCGAACTATCGCCTCACAAATACGCTTTACAGACATTGCTATACCAAAATAGGTTGCTTTCTTCTTTGAGATAATCTCATATGCACTATTTTTAACGTTATTTGCAATAATTTCTTGTGATTCTTTATGATTGTAATGATTTCGCATTTCACAAAAATCATCGAGTTTTATTCCGGAGACATTAGCACTTGAAAAGGCGGCTATCTCACTATCTCCGTGTTCTCCGATTATAAATGCATGAACACTACGGCTGTCAACATCAAGGTGTTTTCCTATCTCGTATTTTAATCTTGCTGTATCTAATACTGTTCCCGAACCTATAACTCTATGCTCAGGCAACCCGCTTAATTTTAATGCCACTGTGGTTAGGATATCGACAGGATTGGAAACCACAAGAAGAATACCTTTAAAATTCCGTTTTTTAATCTCAGGAATAATAGATTCAAATATGCAAATGTTCTTTTTTACCAAATCCAATCTCGTTTCGTTTGGCTTCTGGTTGGCGCCTGCAGTTATAATTATAATTGATGCATCATCTATATCACTATAATCCCCTGCATAAATTTTCATCGGCTTTGCAAAGGCAACTCCATGACTTATGTCAAGAGCTTCACCTTCTGCGCGCTCCCTATCCGAATCAATTAAGACCATCTCTGAGAACAATCCGCTTTGCATCAGGCTAAATGCCGATGCCGCCCCAACAAAACCGCAACCGATTATTGCAACTTTTCTAAAATTTATATAATTTTCGCAATCATTAACCATATGAAACTCCTTTGTAATATTCTAAAACATATACAAAAAATGTGCTATAATACAATTAAAGGATTTTATTATGAAAAAATTTTTACTCGTACTGATAATGAATATTATACTTGTAACAACTACACCGGCTCAAGATCTAAATTTCAACGGACAATTAAATCTAAAGAATTCCGAAAATGTTATCCCCCAAAAATTGGAAATCAATTCCTCTAGTATTGACGGAATGAATATTGAAAGTCGGGATTCACTTTTGGAAAAAGCAAACGCAATGTACTCAAACCCGTATGAAAAAAAATCCACATCTTTTAAGCGGGAAAGAAAGTTTGTAAAAAACAAATTTGGACAAATGTCTGTCGGCTCTCAGACCGATGCAACGGTAACTCCGGATACATTAACCAGAAAAAATACAATGTATACAAAATATGAAAAGAATAAATTTTCTGTCGATACATCTTACCAAAATTCCTCGACTAATTTTGATTCAAATATGTCCGGAGGTACGGTTTCAGTTACACCCGGTTATAAAATGAACGAACATATGTCTATTCAGAACAGAAATTCTACGGACCTGACAAGCAAAGATAAGAAAAGTGAAATGGTATTCTCCGTCAAACCTTTCAAAGATGATAGGATGGATTTTAACGTAGGTGCCGGACAAGTTTATTCTGAAACCTCCGCCCCGGTTCGTTCTCAATTGAATTTTTCTACTAAAATCAATTTTTAGTCAACTTGATGAAAAAATTAAAAGAATTAGAAAAGAAAAACATATTACGCAAGAGCAGCTTGCCGAAATGATAGATATTGCTCCAAGAAACCTTGTAAATATTGAATTGGGAATAAATTTTCCGAAAGCTGAAACTTTGGAAAAGATTCTTTTAGCACTGAACATAACCATGGAAAAAATGTTTGAAATTGACCATTTGTCGAGTGACGAAGAATTGATGGATGAAATTTATCTTATGTTAAATTCCATTCGCAATGATCGCTATACCCTCGAAAAGGTTTACAGAATGCTAAAAATTTTTACAAATAAAGTATAATTTATTATTTAACCTCGAGTTCGCAGCACATTTGACATGCCCCAAAAACCTTTGAATATTGAAGATTTTTTCTAAAGCATCTGAAATGCGGTTGATTATATGCTTCTATTATTGATGTTTCGCGAACATTCCCGACTTTTTGAGAAAGACAAGGGTATATATCTCCTTCAGGATTAATCATCATATTAGAAAAAGGATACATACAAGGTTTATATATTTCTTGAATTGGCTTGTCACAAGGAGTGTTAAAAAATTCTTCAATTTTGGATAAAGGATCTTCCGAATACTCAAATTTAGGCGAAAAGCGTATTTGAACCTTTGATTTCTTTTTCAACTCCGTTAATTCTTTATAAACCTCCTTAAAATGCTCCATATCAAAGTATTTTTTGATTGGGTAATTCTCATTGAACTCAGGGATAAAACTGTCATATAAAACGGCATTTTGTTTTAAGTTATTATTTCTTAAAAAGGAAATTGAAAGGAAGTTAAATTCCATTTCATTGCAATATTTATACAGTTTTACTATATCGTCAAGATTATTTTCAAGCACTATAGTTTTTATATCAATCATTGGCCGCTTTTTGCGAGCATTCATTTTTTCAAAGTTGTTATGAATTATATCGAAAATACCCTCTTTATTTCTGTTAATATCATGATTTTTTCCGTAGCCATCAAGTGAAACAGACAAAAGCATCATTTTTGATTTTATAAAAGCATCAATAATTTCATCATTAATAAGAATGCCGTTAGAAACAACATTCAATTTTCCATAAACTTTTTTTGATGTAGCCATCAAGATATCAATAAAATCTTTTCTTATTAAAGGTTCCCCGCCAACCAAGGTTACAAAGGAATAAAACGGGATTTGTTTAATAATATTAAGCCATTCATCTGTTGAAAGTTCATTTTTGTTTCTCTCGCAGCCTACATAACAATATGGGCATTGAAGATTACATCTGTATGTTAATTCAAAAAAATATCGTATGGGCATTATCGCCTTGCCATCTGTGCGTCTATAAGATTGCAAAGCATAAAAATTTCGCCCTATATCAAAAAGTTTGGATAAATTCATAATTTAACTTTATCACAAATTCAAAAGAATATAAATCTTGCAACATAAGTATAAAATGGTATAATCAAAGTTATGAAAATATTGGGAATAGATCCCGGAATGGCAATAGTAGGCTATTCACTAGTCGATTTTGACGGTGAAAGTTGCAAGTTATTAAGTTCCGGTTCGATACAAACCGATAAAAATAAAAGAGAAAGCGCAAGGTTGTTAGAAATTTTCAATGATATGACTCAAATCGTTGAATTACACAAACCCGATGTCGCTTCAATTGAAAAACTTTATTTTTTTAAAAACCAAACAACGGTCATGCCCGTATCTCATGCCAGAGGAGTTATTTTAACTGTACTTGAAAAATATAATATCCCGATATATGAGTATACCCCTATGGAAGTAAAACAAGTTTTGACGGGATATGGCAGGGCTGACAAAAAAGAAGTTGAGCAAATGGTTAAGTTATCGTTGGACACCGAAAATTTACCAAAATTAGATGATACAGTAGATTCTATCGCCATTGCAATTTGTCACAGCAGAAATATTACATTTTAATTATATACATTATGTCTTAAATGCCTGCAATTTAAGCTCTTTACAGTTTGGCAATAGATTTTAATATTAACTTAACAAAAATTAAGTAAATTTTTTTATAAAAATGTAAAGAGGTAAAAGTAGTTGTTATAATTAAATTTGCATGATTATTAAAAAAATAATTGTAAAAAAAATGGCATGGATTGTGTTAAAAAGTTTTATTTTAAAAATCTTTGTTTTAGTATAATAGAACAACAATCTTGGGAGTTGGGGTTTTGTATAAACATAAATTTATACACCCAAAGTTCTAGGGGTTATCAATCCGGAGACGGATTTAAGTTGGGTGTTAATACGTTAAAATATCCTTAGAGGAGATAATCCCCTAAATTATTTGGAGGTAGCAGGTCGTGTTAGAACATGGTTATATTCAAATTTATACAGGAGACGGAAAGGGTAAAACTACAGCATCATTAGGTTTGGCTTTAAGAGCCCTTGGTCATGGTTGGAGAGTTTTAATAATTCAATTTACCAAAGGTGATAGCGCAACCTCTTATGGTGAAATCATTTCCTCGTCAAAATTTCTGCCAAATTTGGATGTAGTTCAATTTGGCATGGATAGAGTCTGCTACTCTCACAATGTATGTATGGAAGATTATAAAGAAGCAAAAAAAGGTTGGGAATTTGCAAAGCAGGCTATCAATTCAGGTGAATACCAACTTATAATTCTTGATGAAATAAACATCTGCACAGCAATGAATATGATAAAGGTTTCTGATGTAAAAGAAACCCTTTTACATAAACCTGAAAACCTGGAAGTAGTATTAACCGGTCGCTATGCGCATCCTGAATTAAAAGCTATGGCGCATCTTGTGACTGAAATGAAACCTATTAAACATTACTTTGACATGGGCGTTATGGCTCGTCAAGGAATTGAATACTAGGGTTCTATAAGGGGAGAGAGAAACTTTAAATCCTTTTTGTTTCTGAAAAATGAAATACCGGACAATCTTATTGGGGAGTCCGATTTTTTTTGAAAAATTTCAACATAAAAGAAAAACCCTGACCGTTTGGTTAGGGTTTTGAATATGATTTAAACTAAATAAAAAATTAATCTTCAAACTGTTGCATAATTTCAAAAGGTTTTTCTGCAACTTTTAAGGTTTTCTCATCTATAATACCACGTTTTAATTCAGTAAACGTAGCTTTTTGAGAATTAAACTTTTCTTTCAAAAACTCATAAGAGATTTTAGGGTCACATTTATCACCACAGGTAAAAAGATCAACTGCGGCGTAACCTAATTCCGGCCAAGTATGAATTGCCAAATGACTTTCTGAAATAATAACAACCCCTGAAACGCCATAAGGGTTAAACATGTGAAAACACTTCTGAACTATTGTTGCTCCGCACTCCAGTGCTGCATCTATCATATATTTTTCAACTTTATCAATACTGTTCAATATGTTCGGGTCACATTCAAAAAATTCTGCAAGTACGTGTTGTCCAAGATGAATTTCTTTTTTTCCGTCTTCCCTTATTGCCTTAAAAGGTGATGTTATAGCCAATTCATGTGCCTCCTATAAATGTATATTTACATTTGCTTAACTACGCATTCAACATAATACTACAAAAAAATTTTTTTTGACATAATATTTAAGATTTTTTTTAATTATTTTTGCCAAGATGCCTAAAATATTGTAAATATTACAATTATAGCATTATTAAGGTATTAAGTTTTGTTAAAGAAGAAGTTTAATAATTTTATTTTGCATATAGAATATAATTATGAACAAGATATTAGTAGTAGATGATGACAGAGCTATAAATGAACTCATAAAAGTAAATTTGGAACTGTTGGGATATAAAGTATTACAAGCATACGACGGGGTTGAAGGGTTTGCCCTATGCCGTCAAGAGTTACCTTCCTTAGTTATATTGGATATAATGATGCCGGATGTAGATGGATATACTGTAGCGCAGAGAATCAGACAGAACGATGAGACCAAGGCGATTCCTATATTAATGCTAACTGCACTATCTCAATTGAAAGATAAAGTTAACGGATTTAATATCGGCGCAGACGATTATCTTGTAAAACCATTTGAGATGGAGGAACTGGGGGTAAGAGTTCGTGCATTATTAAAAAGAACCCAACAGATACCCCAATCAGCTTCAACCAGAGAGCTACTGACTTTAGGTGATATAACTTTAATTCCTGAAAATTATTCTGTTAAAATTAAAAATAAGATTGCAAAACTTACTCCAATAGAATTTGATATCTTTAACTTGTTATTTCAAAATCATGGCAATATGGTAAAATTGCCGCAATTATTGAAAGATATTTGGGGTTACGAACCGGATGACAGCATTGAGACAATCAGGGTACATATCAAACACTTACGCTCAAAGCTTGATAAAATTTCAGACGGGAAAAAATATATTGAAACCATATATGGCGGCGGTTACAAACTTAACGTTGAATAACGGGCTATAAACTGACAATGTATGAATGTGCGTATATCGCGTATATTATTCCAAATGTTGCGCCTGCAATAACTTCTATAGGTGTATGCCCAAGAAGTTCTTTTAATCTTTCACCCATAACGGATGTGTCATGGTTATAAAAATCTTCCATCATGCGGTTTAGACAAGCTGCGGTTTTTCCGGCATTTCTTCTGATTCCGGCCGCATCATACATTGTGACAAGGGCATAACTAAGCGCTACGGCAAAGATGAGAGAATCAAAGCCAGTTAAAAGACCGACCGCTGTCGAAAGCCCAACAACACCCGCAGAATGTGAACTTGGCATACCTCCCGTTGTAGAGAATATTTTGAAGTTTATCTTTCTTGAGCGGAGAGTAAATATCACAAATTTTAAAACTTGTGCCAAAAACGTCGAAGTAAGACCGATAAAAATTACTTCGTAACCCGTTCCTCTTATAAATTTTAAAAATTCTATCATTCTAATCCTGACCTTTGTCTTACTGATTCTATTAAACTACTAAAAATATCAGATTTTATACCAAGTTTTTTCATTATACCATAGCATTCCTTCGTTAGGCAATCAACTTTACATTTCGCCTCATCAAGACCGTAAAGAGTTGTATATGTGAGTTTCCCTGCCTGTTTATCCTTGCCGATAGTTTTACCAAGTTCTTCAAATGTTGAGGTTTCATCTAAGATATCATCGCTAATTTGGAAGGCAAAACCGAATTTTTCAGCAAATACTTCTAATTTGCCCAATATATTATCATTCACTCCGGCAATTATTGCACCTGTTTTAATCGATAATTTAAATAAATCCGAAGTCTTGTGATTATGTAAGTATTCAAGAATTTTTCTACAGTCTGCTTTTGAATTTTTATCGAATTTGCCTTCATTTTCTATATCAATAACTTGCCCTGCAATAACACCATATGCACCTGCATATTGAAAATATTCATTTAGAATTTTCAAAATAATTGAATCCGGGAGTTTGGAATATTGAGTAATTACTTGAGGTGCAAAGGTTAGGAGAGCATCTCCGGCAAGGGTTGCAATAGCTTCTCCAAAAACTTTGTGGTTTGTAGGTTTTCCCCTTCTATAATCGTCGTTATCCATACAAGGCAAATCGTCATGAATAAGAGTTTGAGCATGTAGCATTTCTATTGCACAAGCCGTGGGAATTGCATTTTCAATATCTCCCCCAAAAATTTTACATGTTTCAACACACATTATCGGGCGAAGACGTTTACCCGGTAGAGTAACGGTATATTTCATTGACTCAAATATGGTATTCGGATATTGAATCTTAAGATATTCGTCTAACTTTTTATTTATCAAATTTGTATAGTTTTTAATAATTTCTTGCATAATGTACTCTTTAATAATCAACTTCTTTATTCAAATTTTGTTTAATTGTATTTCTGGCAACTTGTCTTTTGTGTCCGTTTAGCTTTGCAAATTCACGGTTATGGATTAATTTTTTTGAAGTTTCTTCTTTGTTACCCTCAAATTTTATTTTTTCTTTGAAATTTTTTGCCTCCTTAATGAATTCCAGATAACTTTTATATCTGGTTTCATCAATAGAAGAAAGATTTTCTAATACGGCACATCCATCTTCTTTTGTATGGAGACAATTTTTATATTTGCAAGCAGGTTTTAGACTGCTAATTTCTTCAAATAGCCCGGAAACATCTTGAGGCAGGAGAAAATCAAACTTTAGATTGCTAAAACCCGGGGTATCAACAATTTTAATATCACCAATTTCAATAATTTCAGAATGCCTTGTTGTATGAATTCCTCGCTTTGTTTTGTCGCTAACCTGTTTAGTTCTTAAATTTATACCAGGATTTATAGCATTTATAAGGCTTGATTTTCCAACCCCGGAGCTTCCGCATAATACGCAGGTTTTCCCTTGTAAAAAACTCTTTAATTCTTTTATTCCAAGCTTTTCTTTTGCCGATGTAAAAAATATTTTGTAACCAAGAGGATTGTATATACTTTCAATTTTTTTATACATAAAGTCATCATCTTCAAGATCTTCTTTGTTAAAACATAAAACTGCAGGAACACTGTAATATCTTGAAAGACACAAATAGCGATTCAATTGTACAAAGTCTAAATCCGGTTCTCTTAGGGCCGAAACTATTACAACATAATCCAGATTTGCAACAGAGGGTCTGGGGATAAAATTTTTTCGAGGCAAAATTTCTTCTATTGCACTGTTTTGAAAACAAACATAATCCCCGACAAGAACTTTATCTTTACGTTTTTTTAGAATTTCACGAACCTTACATTCAACCAGGCCCTCCTTTGAATTGACATAATAAAAATCAGAATGAATTTTTACAATTTGGCCCTGTTGCATTATTTGTCTTCCCTTTGGTAAGCCCATGCAGAATGGTTATGTATACTCTCAAATGATTCACATTCAATTTCGTATGAATTGATTAACTCATTGTTTCTAAACATTATTACAATATCTCTCAATACATCTTCTACGAATTTTGGATTTTCAAACGCGTGCTCAGTAACATGTTTTTCATCCGAACGTTTTAAAAGTGAATATACTTCACAAGATCCGCAAGATTCAATATCTTTAATCAAGTCTTCAAGCCATATTTGATTTTCTTCATCATAAGAAATATTTGCGGTAATAATAGTTCTTTGATTATGAGCTCCATATTCGGAAATCTCTTTTGAACAAGGGCAAAGAGTTGTTACCGGAACTTTTACCCCCAAAATAAATTTATATTCCCCATCATTGATAATTCCTCTGAATGAGCAATCATAACCCATGAAAGATTTAAATCCGGTTACAGGAGCAGTTTTATCCAGGAAATATTTAAATTTAAATTCCAACTCGCCGCTTTTTGCATTAAGCTTATGAATAACTTCTTCCAAACATCCCTTTATATCAATACCAAGTAAGTTTTTATTCCTCCACTTCGAAAGGACCTCGACAAATCGAGACATATGAGTACCCTTATAATTTCTGGGAAGGGAAACACTAACCCTCGCTTTTGCCGAAACAATTTGGTTTGAATTATTTTTTCTCTGTATAGTTAGAGGTAAATCCAAATTTTTTATCCCTACTTTTTGGATATCAACATTTCTTGTATCTTGTGAATTTTGAACATCTTTCATAGCTGTTTCCTTACTATCTTAGTTTACCATAAAATTTACATATTGAAAATTATATTAGAATAAGATATAATAGAATGAAGATTTTAAGGAAACTTTTATGAAAAAGAACAAAGCTTTTACGATGTTTGAAATAAGTTTGGTATTTGCTATTGTGACCGTAATAGTTGCGGTAAGCATTCGGATTACGAAGGCTAAATTTGATTCAATAAACAGGTACTTATATTTTGCTGCACATAGTATCCTACAAGACAGTGTTAGAACTGTATATATGGATATGCAAACATCAGGCAAAAGTCAGTTTGAAAAGGCCGGAGGAACTGCATACACTAACTTACCCGGAGAAGTTGGAAGCGTTAAATCTTTATATAAAATGTGCAAAGCTATGGCGTATTTTGTAAATAACAATTCTGAGAAATGCGGGGACAATTCAACTGATAACATAGATGTAAATTTAACAAACTTTAAGTCCGTAACCCCGGATATTTTAGTCACAAACGGGATGAAATTGTACAATCTTAATTTTGGTTATAAAAAAATAGACGATACGGATATTGTTCAATATGAACCAATAGATTTACCTTTTAGCGTATATAAAAGTGATGGGACAATAGAAAAGATTGATGGCGTTGAACAACCTGCAAAAGGTTATGTTATTTATATTGATATAGATGGTTCCAGAGGTTCTTCAAAATTGTGGGATGATATTTATCCTTTTTACGTAGTAGCTAACAGAGGAATGGTTGTTCCTGCCTGGGAAAATGATTTTAGCTCAACTCAAGTGTCCGGCAGTCATGGCGCAAAGGATGATGAACTTATAAAGGCAGGCATCTATGATAATGTTAAAAATGAATACATTACATATAATAATGAGTTAAAAAGAGGAATTACATATCAACAAGCGATATGCGAGGCCGGCATTATAAAGGGCGATTATTGCGAATCTTACAGTGTTATTGATGTATGTGACAAGTCCTCGGAAAATTCAAAAGATTGCATAGTCAAAATCGCCGAACCTGTAAAGATGTAAAAAAATAAATATAATTGTAATACAATTTATTGTCGACAATCTTTACAAATACTTTTTTTATAATATCATTGATTTATGATAAGAAAAAATTTACGACGTAAGAACATTTTTAAAAAGGCTTGTTTTTAAGACGGCTTAAGTTCGCTACGTCAAGATAAAAACAAGACCTTGGATGTTAAAACAAGGTCTTGTTTTTGTTAAAAAACGTAAAAAAAATTAATTAAATTAGCAATAATAATTTTTTTAATACTTAATTAGAAAGTGAAGGTTAGAATGGCTGAATCAAAAAATATACGACGAAACTCAATCGCAAAAATTAATTCTTATCTGGCAAACGCCCCTATAGTCAGACTGATGAATTTAAATTGGGGCTTGTAATAACTTGTGATTGAAAGATTCGCCATTAGCATAAACTTATTTCGCAAGAATCTTTCGGAAAGATGATAAATGATAAACCCAACAACAATAAGCAAAATATATTCTACATTAGGAAATAACAATTCTCTGGTACCCCTCGCAATAAAAGATGTTGCAAACAGCTTAGGGATGAGTACCGGTTCATATATTACCGGTGACAAACACGAAGGTAAAGACCGTTTTATGGATGAGTTTGGTACAATGGCAATTTGGCTTTTAGGTGTACCGTTTTACAAAAAAGTTCTCGATTTCCTTCTATTCAAGCCTTTCAAGCTTGATCCTAAGATTGATGTTAGAAACTTTAAAAATCAAGATATACTTAAACAATCCGCACAATTTGCACCGACAGAACAAATAAGAAACTCTATTCAAAAAGCTATGACTAAGCAAAAACTTATGAAAGGGCTCACATTTGGCAAGTTTGTTGCATCAACTGTTTTGACAATAATTTCTTACAGAGAATACACAAAATACAGACACAAAGTTACTGAAAATTCAATAAGAAAAGAACTTCTCGAACAGAAAGAAAAACAAAAAATTCAAGATGCACAAAAAAACGAAATCCCTAATTTTACAGGCGGACTGCAAGATTTTATGTTCTCTCCTGTTAAGAATCTTATGATCGTTGATGCCGCAATTACAACGGAAAGATTTACTCAATCAAGAAACAAACAAGATTTGATTGGTTACATAATTAAAGAAGGTGCATTCTGGGGATTTGTATATTTTGCAGGTCAAAAAATTCAAGACCACCTTGAATCTGTAGCTGAGAAAAAATATAATCGTTCAATTGACCTTGATGCAAGAGTCATTGAAAGTGCAGAACTCAAAAACGCTATACAAGATGGTACCCTACAAAAAGATATCGAAAATTTCCAAAAAGTTATGGATAAATCCGATGCTGAAATCTATGAATTCATCAACAATAACGACGATAATTTCGTAGTAAAAATGGCAAAAAAATCGGATATAATCCCAACGTATAAGGATACAAACAAAATTGACACAAGAAAATTTGTTGATATACAAAAAATTAAAGGGGTAAATACAAAATTAGAAAAGGTACTAAACCAGTATGAATCGGCAAGGCTATCTTCTACAAAATCTGAAATAAAAACTCTTGAAATATTCTTAAAACAACTGAGAAAATTAAAAAGGGCTTCCGTTTTGAAGAATATAGGAGCGTGTGTTGGAGCTTTGGGTGTTGCGGTACCGGCAATTATGGTAGCTATAAGATTTGCCGGAGGCCAAAAACAAGAATTCCAAACAAAAAAAGAAATAGAAAAACAACTTGAACTTGAAAATAATGAGGGGGCGTAACCTCTGGATTACAAGTCGGTGTACCTGCTTCTACACTAAGATATCGGGTAAAAGTCCGAAAAATTATGGTACGCCCGATGGGATTCTCTTGCTCGTTCGCCATTAACGTGTCTTCGGATTTTCTTTTCTGAAACTTCGTTTCTTAAAAAGAAAAATCCTCCGCACTCCGCTCTCTCGCGCTCAAACCCAGACCAAGCTCCGCTTGGTTGGGTTCTCATCCCTTATTTTCTATC
>CADBQW010000025.1 GCA_902796925.1 uncultured bacterium
AAAAACGAAATTAAATATAACAGGTGACATTACCCCAAGAACTATTGTAAAAATTCCTAAAATAAAGGCTGAAATTTTATCTAAAAATAGTCTCGCAGATTTATATATTCCGCATACGAAAAATAATGCAAGAAAACTTCCTGAAAAATACAATGTTTCTAATTTGATTCCAAAAATTTTGTACCACAGGGCATTCAACATATATGACATCGGTCCATATATATTGAATAAATCTTTGTATAAAACTTTACCCTTCAAAATTTGTTCCGGATAATAAACTTCTCTCCCCAGATCCGTAAGCATCTCATTATAGTGTCCGGCAAATAAAAAACATGTCAGAATTGTTATTCCTATAAGACACAGTAAATATATATCTAATTTCTTGAATTTTTCAAACATACACAATAATATTAACAAATATTAAATATCATGGCAATTTTTTAAAGAAAAAATACTTTATATAAACATAAAGGTAAATTTTGGAGAAAATTATGTCTATGAATTGGGTAGATGGTCTGGATATGTTGGCTCAAAATGGAGTGTTAAATTACGATGCAGCATCGTATGTGGCAGGTACTTCTCCACGGTACGTGCCCGGAGTTAATATGCCTTGTTATGCACCTTCTAACGTTCGCAGAGAATTAACTTCAGATGAATACCACTCTATAAAGCAAGAAGAAGAAATTAAAAACCCATTATGGAAAAAGCTTATTATGGGAGGTTTGATTGCAATTTTTGGAACCTACGCTCTTATAAAAGGCGGCAAATCCTTCAAAAAAGGTTTAGATAAAATGTTTGCAAGTGACAAGTATAAAAATTTTGTCGGCGACATTGGTGAGGGTCTTAAAAAAGCTAAAGATGCAATAGTAAACTTCTTTAAACATCCGATTAAAACAATTAAAAGTATTTTTAAAAAGTAGTGTGAATAGTGAATAGTGTTAGGGGTGAAAAATTTCTCACCCCTTTTTATTATTTATATAGGGTGAAAAATAAGCAAGTGAATATTCCCATAACGAGACAATAATATCCAAAAAAATTCAATGAAAATTTTGCAACGAATTTAATGAAATATTTGATACATAAATACCCGACAATTCCTGAAACGATTGTCCCCACAATTATTGAACTCCAATTGTAAGTTAATGCTTCGGATATATCAATTTTAACAAACGGATAAACCATTGATGCCCCCAAAATTATTGGTATGCTAAGCAAAAATGAATATCTTGCAGCAACAACTCTGTCTAACCCACAGAACAACCCGGTTGCAATAGTCCATCCCGAGCGAGAAAATCCCGGCAATACCGCCAAGCCTTGTGCAAGTCCTATCAAAACAGAGTCTTTTACAGACAGTTCTGATTTACCGGAAATTTGTTTTTTGTGTAAATATTCGCTAAAAAACAATACAATACCGGTTATTATAAGTAATCTGCCAACTACAGACGGAGCGTAAACAAGGGTTTCAGCAAAATCATTTAACGGTAACGCTAATCCAATCGTAATGATTGTACCAAAAATTATATATAGTCCTATTTTTGTATTATTATCAGAAAAATTCCGACTTTTAATCCCTTCAAAAAGTCCCCTGCATATGTTAAGGATATCTTTTCTAAAATATATCAAAACTGCTATCAAAGTTCCGAAATGCAGCATAATGTCAAAAAATACTTCCTGATTTGATTGTTGTGTAATTTCAATTCCTTTAAAAACCTTGTAAAAATTTGATGTAAAAACAAGGTGTGCAGAACTTGAAACCGGCAAAAATTCACTCAAGCCCTGAACGATACCCATAAGTATTGCTTGTATTAAATTCATATATCATTCTTCCTTTTTATTTTCGACTAGTCTTCTTCAAAATAACTCGCGCAAGAAGTCTGTGTTTCCCAAACGGAAACCTTACTTAGTTGGACAATTTTTTCTTTTAATTTTGTGTAAATGAATTTTGCGATCATTTCGCTTGACGGACTTTCTCCTCTAAAATCTTCAAGTAAATTGATATCTTGATGATCAAGCATTTCTAAAACATAATTTAATTCTTTTTTCAAAACTTTGTAATCAATAAGAATATTGCTTTTATCAAGTTCATTACCACGAACAAAAACTTCTACCATCCAGTTATGTCCGTGTTGGTTTTCGCATTCTCCATCATAATTCAACAGGTGATGTGCTGCTGAAAAAAATGCTTGTGTCTTTATTTCGTACATAATTTCTCCTCTTTTATATTTTCCAATTATAATTTATTATAAAACTTTCTGCATAATATTAACAAAAATTAAAAATAGTTAAATTGATTAGTGCAATTATTTTTTTTGCATGTTATATATAGTTGTAGGTATTATTTATATGAGGGTTTATATATGTCAATTGACAATGCATTGGTTATGATACTTGCAGGTGGTGAAGGAAGAAGATTATCTCCTCTGACAAAAGACAGAGCAAAACCTGCAGTTCCTTTTGGTGGTCGTTACAGAATTATTGATTTTGTATTGAACAATTTCATCAATTCAGGATTCTTTAAAATAAAGATTTTAACCCAATATAAATCCGCATCATTGAATAAACACATAACTCGCGGATGGAATTTGTCTCCATTTTTAGATCAATATGTTGATCTTTGCCCGGCCCAAATGAGAACCGGCGGGGATTGGTATAAAGGTACAGCCGATGCAATATATCAAAATGTTTTCCACATAACAGATGAAAATCCTGATTATGTTTGTATATTTGGTGGTGACCATGTTTATAAAATGGATGTTTCTCAAATGTTAGATTACCACAAGTCTAAAAATGCGGATCTTTCGATTTCTGCAATTCCTATACCGATTGAAGAAGCTTCGGAATTCGGTATTATAGAAGTTGATGAAAATTGGAGATTGACTAATTTTGTTGAGAAACCTAAAGAAAGGCCCGCACATATTCCGGGTAATCCTAACATGTGCCTTGCCTCTATGGGTAACTACATATTCAAAAAAGATATCCTCTTAAGAGCATTGAGAGAAGATGCCAGAATAGAAGATTCAAATCACGATTTTGGCAAAAATGTTATTCCAATGCTTTTGGAACAAGGTAAGAATATCTACATATATAATTTCCATGACAATACTTTTGCCGGAATGAGTGACAGAGAAAGAGGTTACTGGAAAGATGTAGGGAGTATTGATGCTTACTGGCAAGCAAATATGGATTTGTTAAGTTTCGATCCGGAATTAAATTTATATTCTACCCAGTGGCCGCTAAGAACGTTTAATTATAACTATCCTCCTGCAAAATTTATCTGGCAAGAAGGTGATAGGGTTGGTATGGCAACAAATTCAATGGTTTCTGAAGGCTGTATAGTTTCCGGAGGAAGTCTTTCACATTGTGTTTTATCTCCAAAAGTTCGTATAAACAGTTTCTCTCAAGTTGAAGAAAGTATTTTGATGGAAAATGTTGAGGTAGGTAGATATTCCAAAATTAGACGGGCAATTATAGATAAAAATGTAAAGATTCCGCCAAATACGGAAATAGGATATAATAGACGTGAAGATGAACTCAGAGGATTCCATGTTACAGAATCCGGTATAACTGTTGTTCCAAAAGGTGCAATCTTATAAAAATATTTTTTTCATTATTTCATTTATTCATATGTGGGTCGGCACTATGTAGTGCCGATTTTTTTGTTCAAATCATTCCGAATTGTTTTTTTAACAGAATTATTCTATTATATGAATCTTCAATTTTATCCCGAAGTTCTACATCATTTTCAACTATTTTCAATAGTTCATCTATCATACTCAAAGTTTCTTTAGTCGAATCTCTGTATATAAATATATTTACACCGGCTCTAATACCCATTTCACAGGCTTTAAGGGCGCCAAAATCGGAAACCCCCTTCATAACCATGTCATCTGAAATAATTACACCTTCAAAACCTAATTCTTTGCGTAAATATTGAATTGCACTTTTACTTAAAGATGTAGGAATAATTTCCTTTTCGAATTGAGGAATATGCAAATGTGCAACCATTATCATCTCTATACCTTCATCAATTAAGCTTTTAAAAGGTTTTATATGATATTTTTTTAATTCGTTAAAATCAAGTTTAATTTGCGGCAAAGTCAGATGACTATCTTTGTCGGCATCACCATGTCCGGGAAAATGTTTTGCACAAGGAATTATACCTGATTCCCTATAGGTTTTGGCTACTAATTTGCCGAATTTAATAACTTCATCAGTATCTTCGGAATATGAGCGTTCCCCAATTATTGGATTATTAGGGTTTGTATTTACATCAATACAAGGTGAGAAATTTAAATTTATCCCATAATTCTTTAATTCTTTGGCTATTTCTTTTGTCTGTTTTTCTACAAAATCAAGTCCATTATTAGCTGCAAACTTTGCTGAAAGATATTTTTTCCCGTGGTGTATATTTTCTGTTCTTTCAACCCTTCCTCCTTCCTGATCAATAGATAAAAAGGGAGGGGTTTTGGAGTGATTTTTGCATTCTTGTATCAAATCTTTAAATTGATTTTCCGAGTGAATATCATATGTAAAAAAGATTATTCCTCCGAGATTATTTTCAAGTGCAGTTAAGTATTCACCGCCTTGAGTTCCTAAAATAAACATTTGATATAATTTTTCTTTTAAATTTGACATTAGAGAATGTAATCCTTTAGTTCAAAGAATCTTTCAAATTGTCCATCCTCAACGACAAGTTTTACCATTTTATAAATATTTTCTATTTTGTCATCGGTTAAGTTTTTTATCTGCATAGGAAGTTTAATATCATCCGTATTCTGGCATGATACGAAGCCTTCATTCAAAGAAAGAAATTCTCTGTACAAATCTAAAATTTTGAAACTATAATCTTCAACGGTATAAGATTCATTCAAATAATATTTGACGTCTTTTGGCAGTTGTTGTGCAAAACTTTTAACGAAATCAACCTCATAAAGTGTGTCTTCATCAAAAGTGCCTCCGTAGCATAAATTGCCGATAACAGGCTGGTTTTTTTCCTGTTTTAATATGATTGCCCATAAAATACATCCAAGATAGAAACCTATATAACTGTTAGTCAATGTCTTTAGTCTTGGGAAATAATTTTTGAACATATTACGTTTTTGACCAAAATTCTTAAATCTTAAAATCTTAGAATATATATCTTCAATTGTTGGTATAAATGCCTGTAAATGAATTATAAATCCCGGATCAAATTTTATCTCATCTTTTAGTAAAACCATTTTTAATTCCTTTATATATTATTCCATTCGCCAATTATTTAGTCTTAAGGTATCAAAATATTTACCTATATCAGTATCTTTTGTATAACCTACTATACTCCCATCAATGTTAATTGTCATAACAAAAATATCTCTGCCGATGGTATTTGGTTTCTGGCCGGCATTAGTATCAACAAACACATGAATTAACCCGTTATCAGATATAAATGCTATATTACCGCCTCCGGCTAAGTTATATAAGGTATTATTTCCGAGTTCCAATTTTGTATCATCTGTTTTTGTAACTGCGATATATTCATTTCCCGTTTTTCCGTTTATTTTGAAATACTTTTCTACGAAAGAATCCACCTCTGATTGACCTCTCAGACCGGCCTCCAGTAAATTTTCTGTTTGTTTATCGGACATTAATCTTGTCACTGCCTGATTTATATCACTATAAATCTTTTGTATAGAAGTCGCAAAAACTTTATTTTGATGATTATTTATCAATGTTGGCATAGTGATTGCCGAAACTATACCTATTATTCCTATAGTTACAAGAACTTCCGCTAACGTGAACGCTGTTTTTTTCTTCATAAATTTATTCCTCATAATTTTATATTAATACTTCATTTCCCAATTGTCATTCAGAATTTTACCGAAACAACCATGCAAATAGTTATTTCCGCTTGATGTAGACATAGAGCACCAAGTGTTGAACATTGATTCTCTGGTTGATTCAGAAACCGGAGCCATACCATTTGATAATGTACCATTATCATAATCATCGACAATACCATTATTATATACGGTTAAAGAAAAAACATCTCTCCCTCCGATATTTGGTTTTTTACTCCCATTTATGTCTACCATAAATTCTATACCGCCTTTTGAGGGCAAGACTCGCTCTATATTTATTACTGCTCCGTCCGCAAGTACATAAAAATTAGCCTTTTTTCTGGTACTATTTTTATAAAAATTTGCAGATTTATTTAACATTCTGTAACCCTCAGTACTGCCTAAACAATCCAGGGCATTATCGCCACTAGCACTTTCACAGGATTTTACAACATTCAAGTATTTTTTAACCCAAATTTTAGCAGCATCAATACTTGCCGGAACTCCCGTATCTTTAAAAGTGTCAACATTCATGTCTGTCATTTTTCTCTGCGCCGCTTGAGAAAGCTCATTAGATATTTTTTTCAAAGAGGTTACATACACATCTTTTTGATGATTTACAACTAAAGACGGTAACGTTAGCGCCGAAACAACTCCAATAACTCCGAGTGCTATCAAAACTTCCGCTAACGTAAATGCTTTTATTCTTTTCATTAATTTATCCTCATACTTATCTTGATTATATCACTATTATTGAATATCTGCAATATTGATTTTTTAATATTAAATTCAAATTTTATTATGAAAAAATAGATCTTTTTTTGTATTCCAAAATGTAACGAAAATTTTTATAATCTTTACATAATATTATTTTTAGTATTAAAATGATATATGGAAAATCGGGGTATCACATTGCTAAATAATTATGAAAATTTTGATAATTCAGAAACTTCGATGAGGAAATCCTCGCTTATACAGGAGCGAGTAAATCTTGTTTCTACCCATATGTATAAGCAGTTTTTAGATTATCAACATGCAACGATTAATACAGGTGAAATTTTTCAAAGGATGACAGTTGAACTTCAGGCAATTGTAGAAAGCCTAAAAGAGGCATTTTCTTCTCGGGGTATTACTACACAGAATATTTATCTCGATGTGGATAGTTCAAAAACTGTTGCCGTTATGAATATTCTTTGGCATAAAATGAGCTTTACGACTCGTTGTAATTATCAACCTCAAGCCTTATATCGGGAAAATAATCTTCATCTTTTTGCCGGCAGGATAATGGCGATTAAAGGGAATTATAACGAGCTTATGCAAGATACCAAAAATTATGACGATGAAATGGTTAAACTTCTTGATAATGAAGTTGCTTCTTTGTTTATCCCGGCAGAAAAAAATCAGAATTCAATTATGAAAATAAGACATCTTGCCCCGAGAGAATTTTATCTAAATCAAGTTGATGCTCCGAGAGAATTCGCTCTCAAAGTCGTTGAAACCATTTGCGGCGGAGGTTTATACCATGAGGAAGGGTCAAGAAAGAGTTTTAATATATAGTATCTATAGGTTTTGACAATTTATTCATCAATCTTAAAGTATTAAAATCTTTCTTACTGCTTATAAAACCAAGTTTTTTATGATAGTCCCAAGATTTTTTTGTTATGGCATTTACATTTAATTTTTTTATGTACGGTTTGTTTTGTTTTATATATTTTATAAGACTGTTATAAGCTTGAGTCGCGACCATTTTATAATGTCCGTCTTCAAGAGTTTTATAAAATGGTAAATATGGTTCTTTGAAACCTGACAATAAAGTTTCTTTTATTGAAGTATTATTGACTACAGAACACCATGCTCCAGGGAAAAATCCCCTGTAATTTTCATTCATAGAAACATGTCCCAATTGATCAAATTCATTGTCTGTTATTACCGAAATAATATTTTTTCTTTTTGCTTTTATAAATGAATAACCGGAAATAACTTCTCCTTTAGGGTTAATGATATTAACCCTATCAAATAGA
>CADBQW010000026.1 GCA_902796925.1 uncultured bacterium
CCCTTGCGATTTGATTGCAAAAACTGTGAAATGATAATTTTGGCAAAGTGACTATTTTCAAAATTTGCATATTACATCAAATCATTTTTTGCCATTGTATGTAATTTTTCTAACTTACTAACCTCGTCTAATATCATTTTTGCATATTTACTATTTAATTCATTAGTAGAATTAACATATTGCTCTGCTATTTTTTTGATTTGGGGTATATCATCAGGTATAACTTGTTTTGGTAAAATATATTCAAGAGTAACATCTGTTTTACCGTCAGGTCTAAGTTGTTTTGATATTAACCTGTACTCAGCACCCCTAGGCATAAGGATTTCTCCTCCATGTTCCATGTTTCTTGAAACTCTTGCACCTTTTGGAATACCATTTGTCATTTTACACCTACATTAATGAATGGTTACCTAAATTATTTTATAAAAATATCGTAGTTGATAGCGTACATTACAATGCACCCTTTTGGCTAGCTTTAAGTATATCGAGATCCATCTACATATTCCTTTCCGTCGTAGTTATTATATTTTCTATCTTTTGGACCACTAATTCTTGTTCCGTATTTATCAACTTTGAAGTATTTATTATTTTTAGAAATATGATCATCTTTAACTATTCGCCAATTTTCATTACCTAATTTTATTTTTATAGGCATACTTTCTCCCGGAGTATATTTTGCAAGCCATTCGGTACCATTACTTGATCTATAATGAACAACGTCATCTTTTGTTTGGTCATCATAAATTTTTTCAACTTTTATTGTTTTGTAGGTGCCAACTTGTTCAGATACTAATCTTGTTATTTTTCCATCTTCATCAAAATGATATTTTTTACCCTTAATTATACCAGTATAGCCACCACCAACAACAACATTAGTAAGTCTTACCTGCTCTCCATTATGCTCAACTATTAATGTATTTGCAACTCCTCGTTTTACTGTAACCTTTGGAAAAGAGTCAGTTACAGGTGTAGGTGCTGTAACATCAGTTGCTCTCTCCCTCGCATTATTCGAGGTGGTGTACTGGATTGGGTCACGATAGCCAGCGGTGCCGCTTCCTTTTAGGTAGGGTTGTTCACCATTTTTATAATCGTTTTTATTAGGCTGGACTAGCTCACCATTTTTCAAGACGTATTCGTCATAAAGTGTATAAGATCCATTACCTTCATATTTATTTAATTCGTAGAGTGGATATTCAACACCTCCAATTATTTTGTTATAATTTTGTTTTCGTTTAAATGTAAATGAACCTTTATCTGAGTTTATTGTAATCTCTTCCGGTATACTATCATATACTTTGTCACTTCCATTTTCTTTTATACTAGTGTTTTTATCACCAATTGTTTGCTTCTTTGGATCTATATAATTCATGTCAGAAAAACTATTTTTAATTGTTTTACTATCACCCAACGCGTTATTTATCAACTCCGTATTATCCGTTGCCTCAGGTTTTTCTTCTATTTTTTTTTGTGCCTTAACTTCAGGAATCTCCAATTCTGAGCTAACAAGCTTTTTGTATAATTCCGGTGTCAACTCACGTACATCAAATTTGTCGTTACCTAAAGATTTCTTAATTGTATAAGATCCGTCTTTATTATCAATTACTTCCCAACCTTTATTGTCAAGAACAGCTTTTTGCGCCTCGTTTGGAAAATCAGTTGTAGTTGTAGTTTTCTTTTCTTTGGTTTTATCGACTCCGCCTTTGCCGTCGGCGCCACCGGCCAAACCGATTGATTGGAAGATTCCTCCAAACATGTTGCCGAGGATTCCGGCGCCCATTGTCCAGTTCGCGAATGTATTCCAGAAACCACCCTTTTCCTGGCAGCCGTAATCGTATCCGTAAAAACCTCTCGTTCCGCCCATATTATAATTATTAAAATTAATATACGTAGAACCCATCATACGGGTGCCGCCAATCCCTCTGAACTGGCCGGGTATGGTATTCAATTGGCGCGATCTGCCAAGTGAAAAACTATTTAATCTATAGTCTTGGAAAAAACCCATTGTGCTCTCCGTATGTTTTTATACTCTCATATATATAAAGTATATACGAGTTACATAATTGCGCACATGCAAAAATTTTGTAACAAAAGTTAACATGAGATGTAAAAACATCTGATTTTACGGGAACAATTAGGATTTATAATTTGTTAATTTCTGCCTAAGAAACCTTCCATGGTTGGCTTACTTGTTGCAAGGGTTCTTATTTGATGTCTTGTTAAGTTTCCGGTCACCATATTAGTTGTTTCTGAGGCCTCATTCTTTTGGCGTTCGTTTTCAATATCGCGTTTTGTCATTCTCTCGCAGTATTTCGCAAGCCAGATCATAAATGACGGTACGATTACCAATGTTGACAAGAAGTCAAATGCATTGTTATACATTTTGGCGCGATTTACATATATATTATTTGGTTTTTCAAATACTTTAACAATATTTTGCAGGTTTTCGTTTTCCGGGTTAAGGGTTTTGAATGCGTTTTTGATTTCTTCGTTCGTTGCATTCTTAAGCGGTTTTCCAAGGATTTTTTCCGTATTCGTTCTTACAGTCTTATTGAATCTCAAAACTTTTTTGATATCTCCGTCGTTTGATTCAATAAATTTGAAGAAACCGTTTATGCCGTCTTTGTATTTGTCAATTTGGCTGTATTTTGAAACGAGTTCTTCTGTTTTTAGCACATGAATACCGGTTCCGGATGTCACATAACTGTATATCTTGCGAAATCTTGAATTGTTATAATTTTCGGGTTTAATGTTAAGCGCGAATCCTGACATCTTGGACATCATGCGAGAGAATACTCTGGCTAAGCCGCGTGCAGCAAAAAGAATTGCAATGAAGCTTGATATATCACGTACTAAAATTTCTTTTCTGTCGTGTTTATCCTGAGCGTTCATAATCCTTGGCGGCAAGCAGAATCCAAATAATAACGTTAAACACTGAGCCGGAGTCATTGATGCCCCGTTAAACTCAAATTTATCAGATAGATTCTTCAGCCATTTATTCTTTGTAACAGTATTTGCCGTCTTTTCCAATATATTTGCTTTTCCGGTGAAGTTTGGTTGAGTTTTTTCACCGTCGTTGCTCTCTCCCGGAACATCAAGCCCCGCAAGCCCCGGATTTTCCTTTTGACCCATATTATAGAGTTTTGGAACCTGGGTCATAAATGCAACTGTTGCCCCAAAAATCCCAAAATTCGCAAGGATTCTTGAGCCCATACGTCTTCTTGTAAAGTCTTTTACATACCTTGTAACATCGATTTCACCGGATTTTTCGATGGCATTCTTTGAGCGTTTCATTATGTCATCCGTAAAATCTGTTAAACTTGACAGCATATCCTTGAATCCGCCTGTAGCTTTTGCTTCTCCGGAAACTACCGTTGCTATTCCCGTACCTGCAGAAGGGTCAAGATGTTGCTTACGCAAAAGCGAGAATTCATCAAACATTTTTCCGATGATTTCTTCTTTTGACCCGGATTTTCTTTTCCCTGCAATGTTTCTGAATAAACCTTGCGATTTTGAATTTTCCGCTTCTATGAAACGTTTGGCATAATCTTTTGACAGCCTTTGAACTTCGTCTTGCGGCAATTTCCCGTCAACAGATTGGTTCAACATATCTTCAAAAATCTTGTAATAGAATTGCTCTCTGGCAAGTTGAGGGTTTTTCGTGATTAGCTCTTTATTATCTTTTGCAAACTCGGCAAAATGTCCGCCGTAAGCATGGATTCTGTCGACAGGTACCTTATGTGACTCCCCGCCTTTCTTTTTCAAAAATGCAAAAGCCGCAGCAGGTATAATAAACATGCACGGACCACTCAAAATTTCACGTAAAGCTTCGCGACGAGCAAAAGCCCAGTTGTATTCCCCGGTTTTGTCCCGATTCCTGTTGGCACCTTCGTAGATTCTGGGGATAATGGTTCCAAGACAATCCTGGGCAAAAAACGATGCAATATATCCGCCACTATTTATGGCGTCCATTGTAACGTTTATCGGGTTGAATCCACCCGTAAAGTTTGGATTATTCACATTTTTTAACTTGCGGTTTGGGTCCTTAGACTGCCCCGCATCTATCGGTCTTAGTGCCATTTCCCTACTTTATAAATTCACTTACCTTCATTTCTTATATAGATATAAACAATTTTTCAAAAAAAAAATTGCCATATTCCGTTCTTTCTTTAAATATTTTTAACATATCCGCTAAGAATTTAAAGATTAAGTGTAACTATTATACTTATTAACAAATATTTTGCAAGTTTATTACTACAAATATAACAATAAATTTACAATCGTCATATTAAGGTTTTAAAATAGCTGTCACGGAATCACTTTCAAAGTATTTTTTGGCGCAGCTATTTATGTCTCGAGGGGTAACTTCTTTAATTTTTTCGCGGAGGACATCTTTGAAATTGAAGCCAAGCCCCATTATTCCGTAATGGGCAAGAATAATGGCTTGATTAGTAGTTGTTTCTTCCGAGAATGCCCATTTTCCAAAAAGGTTGTTTTTTGCATTTTCAAGTTCATCACTGCTTGGCGGGATGCTTATTATCTTTTGGATTTCGGCTTCAAAACCATTGAGAGAAACCTCTATATTTTTAGGTTCTGTTGCTATATATATGTAAAAATCGCCGCAGAGCAAATTCGATTCATAAACACTTCTCACTACATAAGCTAGTCCCTTTTTCTCGCGAAGTTCCAGAAATAACCTTGATGACAAACCGCTTGAGCCTAATATAACATTCAAAAGCAACAGTGCCGGATAATCAGCAGAATTGTAGCTTTCCGTTATCCACCCTTTTAGAATATGGGCTTGGTTTGCATCTTCTTTTATTATCTCGACGGTTTTCTTATCGCTTAAATGAGGAGGATTAAATTTTACATTCGAGATATTAGACGGCTCAAAATCTTTTAGGGCGTGATCCAATTTACCCTTTACTGATTCAAAATCTTGACTTCCCACATAAGAGCAAACTTTTTTGCTCGTTTTTTTAATTTCACTCCAAGCCTCAATTATGTCCTCTTTTTTTAAATTATCAAGATTCTTCAAAACTTTTGATGATGTGTGGCCATAGTGATGATTTTCAAACATCGTTGAATAAAATTTGTCAGTAATGTTCAATCTCGGAGAATCCAATTTCGCGGTAATTTCACCTTTTGTTTTAGCTATTTCTTTGTCAAAATCTTCAAAAGTGGTATTCTTCAAAATGTCACTTGATATTTCAAGCGCCTTGTCAAAATCTTCTTCCAAGCAGGTGAATCTAAATCTTACATAGTCAGGTTTTAAGTCAGCAGAAAATTCTATCGCATACAAATCTAATTCTTTCGCTATCTGTTCGGCAGATCTGTTTTTTGTGCCCTGCGTAAAAAGCTGGGTCATAATCATATAAATCCCCTCGGATTTTTCAGGATTTTCCAAGGATAGATTGTAACATAGTGCAACTCTTGGCGCATTCTCAGCTTTTTTATATACAAATTCCGAACCGTTTACAAGTTTTGATATTTTCCGCATTGTAATACTCTCCTTATGTAACAGATTTTATCATAATTTATAATATATTACAAACAGTTGAATAAAAAATATATTTTAACTATAATTCCCTTAAGGAGAGAACATATGAAGTTGAATGATTTTGAAATCGGTAAAGATAAATTAACTATTCTTGCAGGACCTTGCGTCATTGAAAGCATGGATATTTTGGATGAAACTGCAAGAGGACTTAAAGATATAACGGAAAAACTTGGAATAAATTTCGTTTTTAAATCATCGTTTGATAAGGCAAATCGTTCATCATTAAATTCTTTTAGAGGTCCCGGAATCGAAAAAGGACTTGAAATGCTGTCAGAAATAAAGTCTAAATATAATGTTCCTATAGTTACAGATATTCATACACCTGAACAGGCTCAGATTGTTGCACAAGTAGCAGATATTATTCAAATTCCGGCATTCTTATGCAGACAAACTGATTTGCTTGTTGCAGCAGCAAAAACCGGTAAAATCGTCAATATTAAAAAAGGACAATTTCTTGCACCCGAGCAAATGAAAGAATTAGCGAAAAAAGTTTCTGATAGCGGTAACGATAGGATTATGCTCACAGACAGAGGAACCTCATTTGGATATAATAATCTTGTTGTAGATTTTAGAGGAATACCTATCATGAAATCCTTCGGGTATCCGGTAGTTTTTGATGCTACACATAGTGTACAACTACCCGGAGCTCAAGGAAATTGTTCCGGCGGGGACAGAAGATTCGTTCCTGTATTGGCAAAATCGGCAATGGCAGCGGGTGCTGATGTTTTATTCTTTGAGGTTCATCCCGAACCGGATAAGGCACTTTGCGATGGGCCTAATATGATCGCTCTTAATGATGCCGAAAATTTATTCAAAGTATGCAAACAGATTTTTGAGGTTGTAAGAAGTTAAATGATAATTAAACAATATACCTTAGGCCCTATCGAAAATAACAACTATTTAGTCGTTGATGAAACAACTAAAGATGCTGCTCTTATAGATGCCACGGGCATGAGTGATGAACTTGTCAAGGATGTTGAAAACCTAAATTGTAATGTAAGATATATTTTGTTAACCCATGGGCATTTTGACCATATAACGGGAGTTCAAGAGTTAAAAGAATATTTTGGTGCAAAAGTCTTGATGAATGAATTGGATATGGATTGGGTCAAAAATATCAACCTTGTATTACCGCAATTCGACATATCACCCGTTGAAATTCCGGTTATAGATGAATTTATAAATGACGGAGATAAAATCAAAATCGGTGGATTGATATTTAAAGTAATAACAACTCCCGGTCATACAAAAGGCGGCGTTTGCTATCTGATTGAAAATGTTTTGTTTTCGGGGGATACTCTTTTTAGAGATTGTGTGGGAAGGTGTGACCTTCCTGGTGGAAATTACAAAGATATTCAAAAAAGTATCAAAGAAAAGCTGTTCACACTTCCTGAAGATACAATCGTTTATCCGGGTCACGGAGCACCAACATCAATCGGATATGAAAAAGAGTTTAATAAAGAAATTTAAATAAAAGAGGTTAAAGTCTATGAAAGAACAATTGGAAAAAATATACAAAAGCGCATGTGAAGAATTGAAGAACGTAAATTCAACATCTGAAATTGATGAATTGAGGAATAAGTATTTAAGCCGCAAGGGTGAATTAAATGAAATAAAGAAAAATCTAAAGAATTTATCTGATGAAGATAAGCGCATTATAGGTTCACTTGCAAATGAAATTTCCGAAAAACTCTCTAATGAATTGAAAATTAAATTTGACGAATTTTATACAAAAGAGTTAAATGAAAAGCTTGTAAAAGACAGAATTGACATAACTTTGCCTGGTAAGTTTACCAGAGAGGGTAAAGTTCATCCGATTACATCTACAACAGATGAAATTGTTTCAATTCTGCAAGGTTTAGGATTTTCGGTCGTACCGGCAATTCATTCTCCGGAAGTTGAAACAGAATATTACAATTTTGATATGCTGAACTTTCCGCCGGATCATCCGGCAAAAGATATGCAGGATACTTTCTATACTACGGTTGCGCCAAACGTAATACTAAGAAGTCAAACTTCAGGTGCGCAAATTCATGCTATGGAAGGCAAAAATCCTCCTATTCGTGTAATTTCTCCCGGCAGAGTTTACAGAAATGAGGAAGTAAACGCAAGAAAAAATAATTTCTTCCACCAAATAGAAGGTTTGTATGTTGATAAAGGAGTTACATTTGGCGACCTGAAGGGTGTGTTAAATGAATTTATTAGAATTTACTTTGGCTCAAGCCGCCCTACCAGATTCAGAAGCAGCTATTTTCCATTCACTGAACCGTCTGCAGAAGTTGATGTTCAATGTATAATGTGTGAGGGAAAAGGTTGCAGAACATGTTCGGGCACCGGATGGTTGGAAGTTTTGGGTGCAGGCATGGTCGATCCAAATGTTTTAAAAGGTGTTGGAATAGACCCGGATGTTTATTCAGGGTTTGCCTTTGGAATGGGAGTAGAGCGTCTTGCGATGCTAAAATATGCAATCGATGACATTAGACTTTTCTTTAATGATGATGAGCGATTTTTAAACCAATTTTAAATTCTAAATAGGCTTGTTAAGCACTAAGGATATTTCTGTATACCAAAATATTTACAACGCGATTAACACTATGGCCGGAAGGTAGATATACTACTCTTTACATTTGCCCAAAGCAATTTCCTTGTTATAATATAGCTATGAAGAAATTATTACTTTTATTTTCGATTTTTATATTCACTATTGGGTCAAGTTTTGCTGCAAAATTTCAACTGGTTGTTTTGCCGGTTAAAATGGATTCTTCATATTCAGGGCTTTACGGGGCAGTAGATTTAGATGAAATCGTTGCCCGTGATGTTATTAAAAACTTCAATTCATCATACAAAATTTCGGCAACAGAATTATCAAGTTTGAAATCAAAGATTAACGATTCTTTCGAATTAAAGAACAGTATAAATATAGCGGTTAACAAATTCACAAAAAATGCGGAACCGGATTATATTACGCTCAAAAACATTGCTGCGAATTTTAATGCAAAGTCTGTATTGTTAATATATTCATACGTAAAACAGGATAACAATCCTAAAAAACGTGATTTTTATGAGATATTAAAACTTGCATCTGTATTTGATATTCAAAAGCGATATGAAATAATAACGGAGGCTGTACTTTTTGATAACGTAAATAATCTTGTTATGTGGTCGGCAATGTATAAAACCCCATTGAATAATCTTGACGGTTCAATTGGGGCAAAAAATGCGGGTCAGGTCAGCGAACAGATAAACAAGTTCAAGATTTATTCAAAGGAAATACTATCAAAAAATATTTCAGAAAATGTAACATTAAGGTTTTATCCCAAAAGTGTCCGCACCATTTCCGTTAAAACAGATGGGGATAGTTCTGATTCGGGTGCGTATAAATTTGACAGAGACATTCCATCAATACACAAGTTGATTAATCGTGCAAAATACAAATCAACGCAGCAGTTTGAAAATGAAGGGTTTGACGAAGAAAAGTACGGAGAGATGATTTTCGAGCTTTAAATTTTAGAAATTAAATCCCAAGATCCTTTAATAATTTGGCATTGCTTGATAATCCGAAAAGTTTTTCATCATCCAAAGGATCAATGACTCCTTGCTTAAAAAGCATATCTATCAAATGATCATCGGAATTTTTGTTTTGTTCTTCCAGAGCCATTTTCGTGAACTTTTTGATATCCTGCTCGCGTTCATAAAGTTTCAAAGCAGACTCGCTCATTTTATTTATAAAGAGGTTTTTTCTTGCTTTAAAATCAATGTCAATAGGATTATAAGCCATTCCGGCTACAGATTGTCGTTGTCTATCCTGTTCTAATTTTGTAGCAAGCTTTTTGAATACCATACACCAATCTCCTCATAACATTATACAATAACTATTGATTATTTATTAATAGTATTAAGTTTTATTATAAATTTTTATAGACTTAATGATTTTTTGGTTTAAAATAAATATAGAGAATATATAGTTAACTTTAATGGGAGAGAAAAATGCTTGATATAAAATTAATAAGAGAAAATCCGGAAAAAATAAATGAACTTTTGAAACGTAGAAATCCGGAATTATCAATAGATGAAGTTTTGAAAATTGATGAAGAACGTAGAAGAATCCAGACTTCAGTAGACGAATTGCGGGCATTGAGAAAAAAAGAATCTCAAAAAATAGGTGAACTTAAAAAATCCGGTCAGAATACCGATGAGATTCAGTCAGAAGTAAAAAAAATCGGTGATGATATAAAGAATTTGGAAGAAAAACAGATTGAACTTGATAATCGCCAAAGAGATTTGCTTTTACATATTCCAAATATTCCTGATGAGACAACGCCTATAGGTGCTTCGGATGCGGATAATATTGAGGTCATGCGTTGGGGAAATCCAAGAGAATTCAATTTTGAATTTAAGGCGCATTGGGATTTGTGCGAAGAAAAAAATCTTGTTGATTTTGAGCGCGGAGTAAAACTTTCTCAATCAAGATTTACCCTATATAGAGGAAAGGGTGCAAGATTAGAGCGTGCGGTTATAAACTTCTTTTTGGAAGAACATAACAGACAAGGTTATGAAGAAGTTCTTCCACCTTTTATGGCAAATTCTTCTACAATGACGGGTACCGGACAATTGCCAAAATTCAGAGAAGATATGTATAAATGTGAAGATGAAGATTTGTACCTCATTCCTACAGCGGAGGTACCGGTTACAAACATTTATTCAGGAGAAATTTTATCAGAGGAAGACCTTCCGAAATGGTTTGCTGCATATACTCCTTGTTTTAGGCGTGAGGCGGGATCTGCAGGAAAAGATACTCGAGGGTTAATTCGTGTTCACCAATTCAATAAAGTTGAGATGGTGAAACTTTGCACCCCACAAACGAGTGCGATTGAACACGAGAAATTAACAAATGATGCAGAAGAAATGTTAAAGCTTCTCAATTTGCCATACAGAAAGGTTGCCCTATCGTCGGGAGATATAGGGTTTTCTGCAAACAAGTGTTGGGATTTGGAGGTTTGGATGCCATCTTACGGAACCTACAAAGAGATTTCAAGCTGTTCAAATTATGGGGATTATCAGGCTCGTCGTGCAAATATAAGATATCGTGATAAAGAGACCGGAAAAGTTCAATTTGTTCATACCATAAACGGATCCGGACTTGCCGTGGGGCGTACTGTTGCGGCAATAATTGAAAATTTCCAAGAAGCTGACGGAACAATTGTTATTCCTGAAGTTTTGAGAAAATATACAGGTTTTGACAAAATATAGAAATAATGGTATTTTTCTTTTATGCCTTACAATTTTGATGAAAGTAAAAACGAGTTGGCGCAAGAAATAGTTCAGGACAAAGTGCGCAAACAGGAGATCGAACAAAACAGTATTGATGAACCGTTTGAGCATTTGGATGATTTTCCTCCGTTTTTTGCCAGTTTTATAGTTACTGTTATGTGTTATGTTTTGGCTTTTATGCTTGATTCTTTGGCAAACATATACGTAAAAATTGGATTAGGAACGTATTTGGCATTCCCGACTTTATCAATGATGCTGCAGATGTTGATTTCGAAGCCAGTAAAATACAGGTTAAACAATGGTGAAATCTACATCGGTAAAAGGTGTATCCATGCGGAGGATATAAAAAGTGCGGCTATTACGGAATATTCACCTTGTTATATGAAAAATGAGAAATTCACTATTCCTGCAATTAATTTTTCAGGATACAGGGAGTTTCTGGTTGAATTGATGCCAAGGCGCAGGAGAGCGGAATCAGTATCGTTTTTTATGTCTAATCAGGATTCCGCAAATAAATTAATCAAATTTTTAATTCATAATCAGATAAATTACGGTCATACGATAAAAGAGCCGAGAAAATTCATGTTTTATTACTAGGAAAAGAACATAAACTTATAATATAGAAAATTCTATTATGTGAAATATTTAAATGTTCTTTTAATGTTTTCGTTCATAGCGTTTTTGATGGAATCGTATTCTGTTTGCAAAGCGGTGTGTTCAGTATCAATATTTTTTAATTCCATATCGAAACGTTGGTCTTTGGCTTGAATTTTTTGGGTAGCCAATTTGTATTCAGCTTCAGCAATAGTAACCGCTGTTTCATCGGTTTCTTCCGTGATATCAGCGCAGTTTGCGTAACCGATAGATTTCCAAGAATTTTCAGAGTTAACTTGGGTCATTGTGCAAAGACCACTTTCTAATGCATACTCAATCCATTGTCTTGATGAAGCCAAGCCGTCTAACAATACTGCATAACCGTCTTTCATTCTGTTGAATAGATTTGTGTACCATTGAACTTTAGCGCTAGCATCGCCTGAACCGGTACGGTCATTTTCGTCAATCCAGGTTGTTTGTGGTTCGCCGAAAGTATTACATAATGCGTTTATATAGTATGTATCAATCAGCTTTTTGATCTTTGAAATGGCTAAATTATAACCTTCTTGGTCAAATGGTCCATCTGCATTTGTGTATTTTTGGCTTAATAGTGCAATAACAACGTTGTCACTATTTATATCGTGATCATAATTCCCACCATTGCATTCAGGAATCATTCCTTTATTAAGCATGTAGACACTTTGGGTTGAACCGTCACTATATGTTATAGTGGATTTTTTAGGAACTGTAGTACTATTTTTAAATATTAACATGCTTTGTATTAACCCTGAGTAAGAAGTAATATCTTCAGAACTAAATTCCAAATCAGTTAAACTATTTAGTAATTGCAATATAGATTCTTTAGCGTACGCTGCACCATGAGCTTCACCATTATTATCTATTGAATTAAAGCCAAAATTGCTTGCATAGTTATCTTGTACATAATTTAATGCCTCAATAAGTTTGTAGATCATTTTTTCATATACATTTATGTGGCTTGTATTGAATTCATAAATATCATCATATAAATTGTAGTAAGTTGCCTCATCGCCATTCCATTGGGTTCCTATGATTTTTGAATTGTGATATGTCTCACCATCAATAGTTGTTATATATTTAACTGTGTAATATTGCAATTCATTTGGATCCTTACCATTTGGATTCATAATGAAATCAGCATCAGGGAATTCTTCGCGGGTGCCGGGATAGTAGTTTTGAGTAACAACATGAACACCATTTGGGTACTTGTCAGCATGACTGGCTGATGTACCATATTGAACTTCATTTGGACTTCCTGACATATAATTATATCCGTCTGTTCCGTTTAAACCGTACATAGAAGTTGTTGTAGCTATAGTAACCTTACTTTTTTTCAAAGTTAACTGTGGCTTTAGATTATTGGAGGCGAAAGAATTAATAGTATTACATCTTTCAGGACTACTAAAAGGGTTGTATTGTTGGACTGTTGTGCCAGTTTTTATATTAAATTTTAGATTTCCAATAGTTTCACCATAAAAATGGACATTATCTACGGTATATTCCTGTTTTACAGGTAAAGATACCTCAAATTTTATTTTCGGATCACTTGAGTTTTCAAAGGTAGCATTTATATTAGTTTTAAGACCAAAACTTGAATTTTCAACCCATTTTGAGCCGCCAACTACATTGACACTCCAAGCATCTTTGTAATCTTCAAACTGATCATTAAATGTTAGTTCCAAGACTAAATCAGGATTACTGCTATCTCCAAAAGTTAGCGTTGCTATTCCGGTAGTTGCATCATATGTTGTTTCAACTTTATTTTGGTAAGATATATCGGAATGATCTTTAGTATATTCTTTTACTGTGTTTCCAGCATAGTCAGAAGATGGAGTGTACAATTTAACTTGATCATTGAGTTTAATTTTGTTTATTTCGTTATTATCACTATCTGTTTCCGTAGTAATCGGGAGTAATACATATTTTATATCTTCATCATCAGTTGAGTAGAAAAGTTTCACATAATCCTGACCATCTTTCGTATATATATTACAGTTATCCTTGTCAATTACTACATAAGGATTCGTTTGATCTTCTGCATGATTAAGATCCGTTATGCAGTTGCTATCCAATACAACTGCTTTGCCATCAATTGTTAATTTTAAATTACTATATGTATTAGTATTTAATGGTTCTTCATTTGCTGCAAGATCTTCATAACCATTTTCTGTTAATTTTACATACTTTGAAAATGTTGCACCAAGCATAAATGGATCTCCGTTTTCATCTTCATAATATTCATCCGAATATAAATCATAGGTAGAACCATCATATTCATATGTACCATACATATAATAATTTTCTTTTAAAGTCTTTTCGTTCACTGTTTCTATTGATATACCATTGTTATCTATAGATTTATCTTCAAATACTTCTTCAGTAGTATTATTTATAATTTTTGGAGTTAATCCATAGATATTGTTATCAGCATCATCTGTTTTATAAAGTCCACCATTACTGTTCTCGCTGAAATTTATTTTCATATTTTCTTCAACATCATCCCAGCTATCGTAGTCATAGTCTACAGTTAAGATTTTCTCTACTTCTTTATAAAGTGAATTGGTGTCATTAGTATCCAAATATTTATATAAACCGCTTGTCGGTGACATTAGTGCATTATATAATCTATTATAATAATCCATATAGGTTGATTGTGTAACACTACCGGCAGTGGTTACCTGTTTAGCATCTGTATAATTAAACAAACTGCTTACATATTTCGTAAGCGTACTACCTTCACCAACAAGGCTGTCAATATATGATTGAGCATTGGTTGTTACTGCATTAACGTTTGTTTGAACATTTGTGATCATGTTATTGAATTCTTGGAATTTGTCTTCTACAACATAACTATCAAAGTTCTCATAAATTTCTTTCAATTTGTCAATATTGATGCCGTCATCAGCAGTATACAAACCGTCAATTTGTGAAAGCATCCCCTGTAAATCAGTGTTATTTTTTACTGTGTTTGAATTTTTTATCGCATCAAAGAAATTGGTTGTATCTCCAATCAAGCCAAAACCTTTTAAGAATTTTTCCAAGCTGCCGCCTGCTGCTTCAAAAGCATTAGCCATTGATTCTGAAACCAACAAATCACCGTTTGCATTTACCAAACCATACTGAGTATTGTACGGACCATATTCAGTTAATGCATTGAACGTTAACTCTTGATTTAGCGGATTGTTGTCAGCATCAAAATTCTTGAACATCATTTTAGCATTGTTTAATGCGTTCAAGTATCTTTCACTTGCGCGTGCACTATCCTGAGAAAGTCTGATTTTTTTATTATTGATAAGCTGTGCCCTTAACTCATTGTCGGACATTCTCGATGTTATTGATAGTAATCTGGCTTGTGCCGCTGCCAATCCCATTGCTTTGTTTCCTTTCAATAATTTCCTTATACTTCGCATATCGGATTTTTATTTGAAAACTTTAGGGTTTTTGAAGATTATGTTACAAAATCGTTACAATTAAAAATATTAGTTAAACGGAGCGGGGATTTTTGCTTTGCAAAAATCCCCGCTAAAATTTCCCTTTTTCAGAAGTGTTACTAAGTTATTATTTTGAAGTTAGAACTGATTCAAGATTGATTTGAGTTTTTATATTTATAGCTAAGGATACTGTAGGTGGAATCGGAAGAATCATTTCCGTAAAAAACTGACATATTGCCTGCAGCTTGAAGTCTCATTTCATCTTCTTTTTGTTGCCTTGATGAATTAATGGTATAAGCGGAAATTTCCGCATCAGTGAGCCTTCCGTCGTGGTTAGTATCCATATCATCAAAATGTTCAAGAATTTCTGTCATTTTGCTATTTGAGATTCCGCAGTTACCTGATGCAAAAAGTTGTTGAAGTTCGGATTTTGTCATACCTTTTGTAGAGAGGATGTTAGAAAGCTTGGACATTTCATCCGAGGTAATAACTCCGTCTTTGTTTGAATCTAAACTTTTGAAATTGGTTTGTAAATAGCTTGCAAACGATTGGTTTATATTTTGCGCTATTTTTGAATCGCTTCTTGCATTTGTCAGGTTTTGCAGTGTAACCCCGTCAGCATATTGACCTGCAATATAAGCATATGTATTTTCTATACCGTTATATAGACCTTTTAAAATTGAAGATGACATAATATTTAACTACCTTTTTTAATAACCTTGCAAAGTTATTTTAATAATATTTTATACAAAGTCAAACCTTCAAATATATGATTTTTTCAAACAACAAAATATTGACAAAAAGGTTTTAGCGGATAGAATATCTATGGAAAGACATTGGGATGTCGCCAAGTGGTAAGGCACCTGGTTTTGGTCCAGGCATTTCGGAGGTTCGAGTCCTTCCATCCCAGCCATTAAAAAGAGGTTTGGTAAAATTGCCGAACCTCTTTATTTATAAGATTTTTACGATTTTATAAAATTTAAAAATTACTTATAGTAGCAAACGGATTAGAACTTTTTATCATTTCTTAAATCTTTTACTAAGTTTATACAATCATCAGCAATTTTAAGTTTTAAATTTGTTTCATTTTCAGTAATTTGGTTATTTTTATAATCACTTTCAATTTTTAGTTTTGATAATGTTAAAAAGAATTCTAATTTATCACAAAATTTTTCTTTATAATTGGTCTTTTTATCATCAAATTTTATTATAACATTTACTTGCTTTTTCTTTCTCATACATAGAACTTAATGACAACAAATAAAAAAGCCATTTTATGATATGATAAAGTTGGTAGGCGACCTACTTACCTCCTATACGCACGACAAACTTCTTCTGAAACAAGGTGTAGAGAGGAGGTGAGGAAATATGAGAATAAGACAAATAATAAAAGCTGCAATCATTGCAGTGATAGCAGCTCTTAAAATTGTTCTTTTGTTCTTATAGGGTCTGAAACAGGGTATCTCTGTGGGATACCCTCCCTACTTTCATTATAAACTACAACCTTTATTTTTTCAAGTGTTTAGCCATTTATTTTAATAATTGTTTAAAAACTCAAGCAAATTGTCGATAAATATTGGCCGGAGTCTGATAGAAAGGATATGATTAAATGTAGCAAAAATCCTTATTTAAAAGCTGTATATAGCGAAAATGGGAGAACCCTCCATTACGAACTAGATATAAATAAATTGCTTAAACAAAATCTAATAACTAAAAAAGAGGCACAAGAATATAATAAAGCAAAGGCCGCAGTTGATGAAATATGTTCAAATATGCCACAGGAAGACAAGTTATTATTTAATTCAACTGACATATATCGTTCGGGCACATTACATTATTAACATAATTATAAAATCACAATATAAAATTGATAAAGATTCTGCTCACAGGCCGTTCGAACAGCAAAATTGCTAACGCCATTAGCGTTCTCGTCGTTATCAAACAAATAAAAACGAAAAGAGCAAATGCCCTTTTCGTTTTTATGCGCTTGGCGCGATTCGAACGCGCGACCTATCCCTTAAAAGTTAATAGGTCGATAAAAATGACAAAAATTGAGAAAAATCAAAAACGAATAAAAAGCATAATAGTATTGACTTTTAGCGATTTTTATTTTATTCTTTATTTATCAATTTTTCTAATTTTTTATAGTTAATTACGACAAAATTACGACATTTTTATAAACGGAAAGGCGCATATAGTATGGCAGAAATAAAAATTAGACATAAAAAAGACGGTACTAAAAGTTATACAGTTTGTATAAGGATTGTTGGCGCGCCACCTATTTATAAAACATTTTCAAGAAAAACAGACGCGTTAGAATGGCAAGAAAGAACGCAATCAGAAATAAGAGAGAATATGAATTTCCCTAAAAGAAAAGCGCAAAAATATACTGTTGCAGATATTATTGACCTATTTATAGAAAATGAATTGCCAAAGAAAAAACCTAGCGCGCAAGCTGAATTTAAAATGGTATTGAATTGGTATAAAAAAGAAATTGGCAAATACTATTTATCTAATGTAGATAATCAAATGCTTATAAATTGTCGTGATAAATTGGCTAAAAAGCATAAAGAAATACCAATCAAAGGACAGAAAGCACGCGAAACAGACAAAACATTATCAAACGCAACTATAAATAAGTATATGACCTATATGCGTGTTGTTTTTGAATATTGCGTAAGCGACCTTGATATATTACAAATAAATCCTATGTCAAAAGTTAAAAAATTAAAGGTTGATAATGCGCGCAAAAGGTGTTTAGAGCAAAAAGAGATTACAAAACTACTTGATAATGCGTTAAAAACTGATTACGAATTATATTTATGTATTCTTATAGCACTATTAACAGGCGCAAGAAAAAGCGAAGTATTACATTTAACTTGGTCTGATGTAGATTTTGAACATAAGATGTTTTACTTTATGGAAACAAAAAACGGTACTGATAGGGGTACACCTATGCACGATATATTATTTGATGAATTAACAAAGTTTAAGAATCAAAGCAAAGTAAGACATATAAACAAAAATGATTATTTATTTGCTACATCAGAGGGTAAACCTAGAGAATTTTTAATAGGTAAAATGTTCCCTAAATTAGTAAAACAATGTGGAATAGAGGATTTTAGATTTCACGATTTGCGCCATACTCAAGCAAGTTGGCAAGCTATGGGCGGTATATCTCAAGTAATGACACAAAAAACACTAGGACATAAAAGTCCTGCTATGACAAACAGATATTCACATTTAAGAGATGAAAACTTGCGCCCGACAATAAACAATATCGGTAATACAATGCTTGATGATTGGCTAAAACATCAAACAAACGGCTAATTTATACCCATGTGGTACTCTTTGTGGTATTTGTCTAAATAAACATTTCATGCCGGAAATATGGAAAAACATTAAGCAACATTATGTAAAAGGATATTACAATTTTAATTTTATTTTTTTATTATGAATTTAAAATAATATTTGATATATTCAAGTAAATATTCATCTTTTAATTTTACTTTGCTCATTATATCTGAATAAACTTTCCCATTTTCAGTTCTTGTATTTCCTTCGTATAATTCGCCAATATTATATATTTCAATTCCTATATCACTTAATTTATTTATTATAGAAATATTATTTTTTATCTCTGCAATACAGGAATTCGATATTACAAAACTTTTTAATACTTCTAATTCTTCATTATTGAGAGTATTAAATAAATTACAATATTTATTTTGTTCCATTATTTTAACTATTAAACATATTAAAAAATATATAAAGCCAATATAAATATAAGACCTAATATTACCTAGAGTTATTATAAAAATATTTATATCATTTTTAAATATAAATAAATCGGTAAAAATTGCTATTAAAAATACAAAAATAATAATACCAATAGATATTATATTTAACTTTTTTAATATCAATATATCTTTAAAATCCATTTTACCCCTCTTACTTGCTTTTGCTGTGTGATTGTTCATTGTTTTGTGGATTTCCGGCATGGGAATAATCTATAAATATTTGCAATGTTTCAAGCAAATTTTTAGTCATAACTTCAAATTTTGCAATGAAATCATCAAGTGATATTTCTGAATAGGATTTATTTTCGTATGAGAATTCTCTTATAATTAAATCGTTCTTTTTTGAAATTCTAAAACTTATGTCTGATGTGTTTTTGTGTTTGACAGTATTGCAAAATGCCCTCATATATTTATATTCATCAGAATGGATTATTTTATTGTTAATATGCACAAATATCTGAAATTCTAAAGGATTAAGAGATGTTTTTTTACCAATTTTTATAAATTTATTACTTATAGTTTTGAGATAAATATAATCTTTTATATCAAAACCAAAAATTTCATTTAATGTTTCTGCCAAAACATCGCTTAAACTCATTGTCATTATTGCAATATATTCTATTAAAATTTCAAACATAAAATCATTTTGATTTTTGATAATTACTTCTAAAAAATCCTTATTCTGTAAATAATCTATTGCAGGGTATATTCTACAAAATTCTTTTTGTCCGAATATTTGCAATAAATCTTTTGGATATGTTAAATTTAATTTTTTTAGTGCGGCTTCAAGTTCGTTTAAATCAAGTGTTATACCTATAATTTACCCCACCCCCTCGATGATTTGAATTTCTTCGGGCGTTAAATTATAAATATTGTAAACAATGCTGTTAATTTGTTTTTGTAGTTCTTTTACTTCATTTTGTTTATTTATATCAGAATAATATGTTTTTTCTTTTACAATATTTAAAATATTATCAACTATATTGATTAAAGATTTATCCATAATTTTTGGAAAAGGTAAATTATTTATCATTTCAGGTGTAAAGTTAATTCCGCCATTATAACTTTGAGCTGGATATTTTTCTTTTAAATAAAAAATCGGTAATTTACTGTTTAATATTCCACAGATAAATTTTAATAAGTCTAAATCCCAACTATCAATTAAGCATGTGGATTTTGCAGGAATAATATTACCTGTTATATCAAAGGAAACATCAAGCAAGGTCATTCCTTTTATTATTAATTTTGGGATTTTAACACGCTTTGAATAACCATTGTTAAAAATATTAAAGAAATCAGATTTATTGATAATCGGGAATTTATAATTATCACCTAAATACTTCATTTCCTTATAACCCCATTTGTTGGAGTACTTATCTATTGTACCTGTATTGATAATTTTAAAGTATTCATCTTTATTATAATTCTCTGAATCATTATTTATAATTAAAGGTTTTAAGGTATATGTATCTGATGTTGTACAAGCATTTTTACATTCTGCAAAATCTTTTATAGTACTTTTTTGTTCCTCAATCTTAAATATTATATCTATTTGTTTGGAAGATAAAAAATCCAAATAATATGGAGTTTTTAATGATTTTTTATCTATTTTATTTAAATTTTCTACATTATAAGTTTCAAATTTATATGAACTAATGTTTTTATAATGACTTTTTGCTAAAAATGTTATAATTGCATCAACTTTTGCAACATCAAATATTTTTCTACCACAAAATATAAGTTCAGTAATATTATCAATAAGATTTATTCTTAATTCATTACCGAAAGGTTTTACAAGCCATTTATCAGGTGTTATATAAGTTAAATAACCCTTTGGTTGGAGCAAATTATAACCTTGTTCAAAAAATGCTATGTAAATATCCCAATTCCCTTTGGTGTATTTATATTTTTTAGAACAAAACTCCCTAACATTAGCTTGAGATTTCACCATTTCTTCGGAATCAATGTATGGGGGATTGCCTATTATTAAATCAAATCCTAAGAATTTCCCATTGTCATCAAGTATTTCAGGGAATTCTATTGCCCATTCCATTGAATTTTTATATACAGCATTGTCAAAATTATCCCTTTTTCTTTTCGAAATTCTTGCACTTTTTTCTATATCACCAAAATTTAAAGATAATTGCTTATTAAATCTACCTGCTATTTGTAACTTTATTTCATTTATAGCGACATTTATTTTTCGCTTAAATTCTTTATCAGGAGTTTGTTTATAACTTTTTACTGCCTTTTTATAATTTTTTATCCAATCTGTTATATCATCATCAAATATATTTGCTAATTTATTTTTGCCAACTTCAAAAGGAATTTTACTTATTAAAGAATTACCACATTTTATATTTATATCTATGTTTGGTAATGTTTCCATTGTTCCATCAGGTTTATAATAAGCATTTTTTAATAATTCTATCCATAGTCTTAAACGGCATATATGAACCGATTTTGAATTTATATCAACACCGAATAGACAATTTTCAATAATTATTCTCTTTTCATTAAATAAAGTTTGTTGTATTTCTTGTGATAGTTTGTTTTTCTTATCATAAACAAAAGGTTTATCTTCACCGTCTAATAATGTTAAAACATCTTCATCTACAACTATGTCGTATTCTGTCAGTAAATTATTTGAATTATATTTAAAAATACAACCTAATTGATGTTTTAATGCTAGTAGTTGATTTAATATAGAAACAAGAAAATGCCCTGAACCGACAGATATATCGCATATTTTTAAATTATTTATTAAATTTGATACTTCTTTTCTTTTTTCAATGCTTCTAAATTCAGTCTGAATAATAAATTTTACATCTTCTAAATTTTCACATTTTTGGTTGTATGTATCATTAAATTTTTGAATGAATATTTTTTCTATTCCTTTTTTCGCCATATATTGAGTTATAATGCTTGGAGTATAAACTGCCCCATCCTTATAACCGTTTATTTTTTCAAAAATTAGACCTAATACAGAGGCACTTATTATATCTTTATTTTCAAGAGATAGATTATCTTCTATGTGAGTTGTAAAATCATAACTTTTGAGGAAATCAAGAAAATATTCAAGTAATGATGGGACATAATCTTTATATTTCGCCCAATTTCTTAAACTAGAATGGTGTTTTAATGCTAATTTATTATTTTCTATACTTGAAATGGCAAAGTATCTTTTTTCTTCTTGAGTTAATTCAAATAATGAACTATTTAGATATGGGATGTAGGAATATGAACTATAATCAATATCTCTGTTTTCAACTTTTTTATTTAATATTTGTATAAAAAGGGCATTTAATTTTGAAAATGAATTTATTTTGTCATAATTTAATATTTCAAAACTTTTATCATTATTATTAAACGCAATAAGTTGGCTTTCAAATAGTTTAATAAATAATACTCTATTTATCCATGTAATAACAAGTTCTAGTGCTAATTCTTCTCTGTACTGTTCTTCTACATCGGTTTCATTTTTTATTTTATTATATACAACATCTAAAAATGTATTTTTTACTTCTAAATCTCGTACAATAATGGTTTTAGATTTTTCAGTAATTTCCTTTAATCCCATTAGATACAATAACTCATTATAAAAATTTTTATTTAAAACATTTGTATCATTTGGATTATATTCTTTAAGCAAAAAATCGGGATGTAAAATTTTATATATTTGCTTTAATTCCGTAACCTTGTTAGATTGCAAAATTTCATCAAGATTAAAATATATATAATCTAGTAAATTTTCTTTATTAGAAAAATACGGAGCAATTATTTGAGTAAAAAAATCATCATTTCTGCTTATAGGCATTTGACCATTAACAAATGATTTATAGAATTTGCTCAAATCTTTAAAAAATATTCTTTCAAAATCTTGTGAATCAAAAATGAACCAATTAAAAGTATCAGTAACAATAATTTTTTTTAGGTCAAAATTTGCATTGTTTATCCGTTCTCCAATATAGTAAAAAATGGCTTCATGTAATGCTTTTTTATTTATATTGTTTACCGAAATCATTTCATTTGTGTTATTTGGTCTTTTAAATTCTAAAATTGCAAGAGTTCTATTATTTTTTATTATTGCACTGTCAATTCGACCATGTGTATTTATTCTACAATCCTTGTAAAAAGTATTATGTAAAAAATTATTCGTTTCATTTTTTAAGAATTCTTCATCCTTATTTCTATTATTATTTATTATGCAATAATAATCTGATAGTGCATTTAAAAATTTTGAATAAGAATCCGCATTTATATGCTTTTTTAAATATGAGGGTTTAAAATTCTTCAGCCCTTCTTTTGTTGTATATCTCATTTGTTAATCTCTTTTAGCTACAAATAACATTTGAATAAGATTTTTTAATCTTTAAACCATGTTATTTGTTATAAGTTTACAAAGAAATCGGATTTTTTGCAAATTACATAACCTTTTGATGTGTTTATGATTATTCGCTGTCAGGTAACATGAAATGAGGTATAATTATATGGAAGTCAAAAAACGATTAGGAAAAAGAATACAAGAATTGAGAATTAAGAATAATCTTAAGCAATCAGAACTTGCTGAAAAAATTGATATTGCAACAAAATCCCAAAGTTGTATAGAAACAGGAAAAAATTATCCCACCGCTGAAAATATTGAAAAATACGCAAAGGCTTTTAATGTTGATGTCGCTGAAGTTTTAGACATAGGACATATAAAAACATCTGATGAATTATTATCTGAAATGATTGAAATGTTAAAATCCGCTGATGAAAACGAAATCGTAACATCTTATAGAGTTTTAAAAGGAATTCTGCATTAAAAAAGAAAACCACACCGCTAGCATAGTGTGATTTTCTTCAACTTTCTCATTTGTACTAGTACAAGTACATTATATTATACTGTTAAACAATATGTAAGACACCAAAACAATTATTATAAGGCTTAAAATCACGCTTATAGTAATATATCTTTGTTGCATTACTCTTAAATCCGTCATATAGTCTTTTAAGAGCAACAAAACGCCCTCTTTGTCCAGTTCTTCAAAAAATTCTCTGATTGAAAACATTGTTTTTTCTTCCATAATTTATTTTCCTTTCAATATTTAATATTCTTACTTAACTAATGGTAATTTTGGCAAATATGGTAAGCTTCAAAGATAATAAGAGTTATAGCGTTACCATAATTGGTATATGATTGGAATCTATGAGTAAATTGCCATTTTATTGCCACTTATAGCGTTGCGCAAACACTTATCTATAATGATGTTTGCCATATTTACCATTTTTACCGCTTATATTACATCAACTTCAAGCCTTTTATTGAGTTCCGCAATTTCTTCAGGTGTTAATATCTTAACCAGCTTGTAAGTTTCGTTATCATTATAAGATTTATCTACCTTTAATTCATAGCCGTACATTTGCGCCATTTCAGACACTCCCTCTAATATATCTATAAAATTTGACCTAAAATATCTTCGAGAAATTTCAATAGTCTTATGCGCATTTATCAATGTGGTTTTATAAAAGGTTTTATTCAAATTTTCTAATAAAAACTTAAAAACGCGTGCGTAAAAATCATTATAAGGACTTGCAAAATCAAGAAAATTAGTATAATCTTGTGATAGAAACTCTGTAATATAAATTCCTTGCTCAAAATCTATATCATTTATTACAAGTTCATTAGGGTGATTCAGACAAGCGCAAAAAGTAGCCATTTTAAGCGCTTTGAGTTCCCTTGATAAAATTTCTTTGCGTTCTAATGAATTTTTAGTTGCATTAAACTTTTCCGTCAATTCTTTTTTATATGGCGCAAAAGTCTTTAATAATACGCCTTTTGGTAGCACATAAACTGCATTGTCAGGTATTTTCATAAACATTTTAGTAATTTGTTCATCAATAATTTCACTTTCCTTATATGCTTGCCTGATAAGTTCATATTCTTCATCAGGATTTTCTATAATAGTCCTTATTAAATTCTCTTGATAAGTAATAAACGCACGCCTTATCATGCCTGTTTCCATTATGCGTTTAAATAATTTACTGGTGTTATAATCCTTTAAAAATTCAGGGTCTGAAAACATTAAACTATTTACAATAATGTTGATAACCTTATCGCGTTTAATATTTTCCTTTTTCGTTGATTTGCTTGGCAATTTACCGTCAAATGCTTGTATTAAACAATCAATTACATTTTTACTTTTTTCATCTTTTGATGTAAGAGTTATGCCGACTTCCCCGTCAAATACTATAATTGAGCCTTTGGGCATTTGCGATATAACTTCCGCGTCAGAGGTAAAACCCTCTTTTGTGCAACTATTTATAACCAGTTCTACTTGTCGTAATGCAAGTATTTCATTTTGTATCAAGCCTTTATGAAAATTATCCCCTTTAGGACACGATTTTAATTTTTCTTCTAGCATTGATAATCTTTGCGCATTATATTCCTTAACATAATCATCAATTATTTTATAAGGTGTTTTTAATGTATGTTTTAAATGAAAATCTTTTAACCTATCCTTACCACCACCTGATTTAACAAATGAAAAAACCATGATATTAAAAGGTTTGATGTTTTTACCATTATTATATTCATCAACTGCAATATGCTTAAATGAAACTATATGCCCTAATAATGGCAAAGTTATTGCTAATCTCGAAGTTTCCGGCATGTTATGTATTATCTTTTTTGACACTTCTACTAAATTGTCTATTGTTTTGGGTATTTTATTCCTGTTTAATTCTTTAATTATCATTAGTTTTGTCCTCCGTTGTTTTCTTCAATCCATTTAGTAAATTCGCTAACTTTAATATAGATTTTTCTTCCAATGCGCCTGATTACTCTGTCAAAACCGTTTGTTTTGGCTCGGAATACATATTGTCTGATTGCTCCAACGCTAGGGAATTGATAATATTCATTCCATTTCGATAGTGGTATTAAATCCGTTAAAGTTGTTGTTTCGGTTGTCATTTGTTCTGTTGTCATACTTTTTCTCCTGTTTTTTATAAATGTTAATTTTTGTTAGCTAACATTTATATTATTTCCTCTTTTATTCTCGCTGTGTGGATTTTGTGCTATAATTTAATTATTAGTTAATAATCTGTAATAATTCGCTATTAGCAAATTTTCATGGAGGGAATATGACAAATCAAGATATACAACCTAGACGCTTATCTATAAATGAACGTTTAGTAAATCTAAGAGATAGCGGTGAATGGGAACAAACTAAAGTATTAAAGAAAAAAGAATTAGCAAAAGAATTAGGGATATGCGAATCTAGAATGAGCCAAATTGAAAATGGCGATAAAAAGCCTAGTATAAAAGAACTTATAGCTTATCATAAGTATTTTAATGTACCCGTTGATTATTTACTTGGTTTTACAGATAGTAAACAATACGAAAATGTTTCTACTTCAAGGGAGCTAGGTTTAAGCGATAAGGCAATAGAAGTATTAAAAGAATGGAACTCAAAAAATCCTGAAGAAAATTTTACGTTTATTCTAAATTACATACTTGAATCAGAATTTGCAAAGCCTTTTTTAATGCGTTTACATAGATATATTTATGGGGATGTAGAAGAATTTACTGTACTAGACGTAAAAAACAATAAAGAATATAGCAGAAGTTATATCAAAATCGTAGAAAATAAAAAAGGGCGTGGTAAATATGAAGCACATGCTCAAGGCAGTATTTATGATAGAAAAATAAACATTAGTGATTTAAATGCACTCCATGAATTAACACTTATGAACGCTTTACGAGAAATCAAATACGAATTTTTATCAAAACCCAAAAAATATAGAAATGCTATAGAAAATATCTCTATAAGTGATTGGTGCTAATTCTAATTTTTTATTTTTCATTACGACAATTTTACGACATTTTTATAAAATTATTTTACGCAATAAAAAAGCAAGGACTTAAAACCCTTGCTATTATTGTCATTAAAAAATGCGCTTGGCGCGATTCGAACGCGCGACCTATCCCTTAAAAGGGGAGTGCTCTACCTGCTGAGCTACAAGCGC
>CADBQW010000027.1 GCA_902796925.1 uncultured bacterium
ACCCGTTTTAACTTGGCGTTAACTCAGCAACTTTTAGGTGATTACAATAATTCCGGCGTAAATTATTGTAAGGCAATACATCTTCAACCAATGAATTATGAGGCTCATTACAATTTGGCAGTTTTGTTGAAAAGACTAAAATATAATAATGAGTCCCTAGAAGAACTCCAAAAGGCGACAGCTCTAGTAATGGGGAGTAATGACACCTCGTACAGGCAGCAATTTATTTTTCAAATTATGAATGATATGACTCGTACCGTTTTATCAAATGACCTTTCATCATCAGATAATCCATCAAAAGCAGAATTGTCAGAAGACGAGAAAGAAAAATTCGATAATACGCATTATACAGATTTTGACAAATGCCCTTCTCTAAAATTGTTCAACAAGAATTTGAAAGATGAAAAATCAGACTATGCAAATATGGAATTTGAGGGTAAAACCCATAAAAAAGTAAGATTGCCGCTACCTTAAATCTGCAGAATATTTATTATAGAAGGTTGACCAATTGCAAATATCATAAAAAATGATATGATACAAAACGGGCAGATTAAGTGCAATTTTTACACTTTATACAATAGCCCTGTAGTTACGCCAATATTGGCGTATTTACAAAACTTAACATTAGGGGTTGACAAAATTACAAATGTAGTTTATAGTAAAAATGTTAAAAGAAGTGTTAAAAATACACTAATAAAAAGGAGGTCACAATGACTATACGTTCAATATCATATAATAGAGAATTTAATCCGCTAACAATACCGTCGCCGTTAGCTTTTACAGGCAAAAAGATTGGCTTTAATCCGCTTAGAGTTCCAACTCCGCTTGCCAATAATGCAACTAGATATACGGGTGACGATACTGTTACTTTTAAGTTGAAACCGTTACAGGCTGATAGGTTTGACAAAATAAATTATATGTCATAGGTAATAAAATATTTTTAATGTTTGCCCTAAAAGTAGCAACTCGTATATTCTATATACGGGTTGTTATTTTTTCAATATAATATATATTTTTTTTAGTGTATAATGATTTTGAGAAAAGAGGATTAAATATGCGTTTACATAATACTTATTCAGGAAAGACAGAAGAATTCAAACCAATAGAGGAAAATAAGGTAAAGATGTATGTTTGCGGGCCCACTGTTTATGATAATGCTCATTTAGGTCATGCAAGATGTTATATTACCTGGGATATTCTGTACAGGTATCTAAAGTTTAGGGGTTATGACGTTACATATTGTCGTAACGTTACGGATGTAGACGATAAAATTTTAAAAAAATCTGAAAATGAGGGTAAAACACCGGAAGAAGTTTCAAAATTTTGGTATGAAAAATTTTCGGATAGCATGAAGGCTTTAAATGTTTTAAAACCTGATATTGAGCCGTTTGCCACAAAAACTCTGGGGGAAATGATTTCCATTGTTAAAGATTTGATTGCTAATGGTTATGCATATGAATCCAATGGAGATGTATATTTTAGGGTTAAAAAGTTTAACAATTACGGTTATCTTTCAAAACAACCTATTGATCAGCTTGAGTGTGGAGCTAGAATTGAGGTTGGCGAACAAAAAGAGGATCCTCTTGATTTTGCACTTTGGAAACATGATGAAAAATTCGGATATAATTCTCCGTGGGGAGTTGGGCGGCCGGGATGGCACATTGAGTGTTCGGCCATGAGCAGAAAACATTTGGGAAAAACAATTGACATTCACGCTGGCGGTGCAGATTTAATATTTCCGCATCACGAAAATGAGATTGCTCAATCGGAGTGTGCAAATGGATGCAAATTCGTAAATTATTGGTTACATAACGGTTTTGTAACAATCAATAAAGAGAAAATGTCAAAGTCGCTTGGTAATTTCCTAACGATTGATGATTTGTTAAAGAGTTACGATGCAAATACTATACGTTTATTTATTCTAACAAATCACTATCGAATGCCCGTTGAATTTTCTGATGAGGCATTAAGTTCTGCAAAAGCAGGTGTAAAACGTCTTATGAATGCAAAGCGGACTCCTATTGATGAAACTTTTGACATAACCAAAACAGAAGATTACAAACTTTTTGTTGAAGCGATGGATGATGATTTAAATACCTCAAAGGCTTTGGCGGTGCTTTTTGATCTAGCAAATAGAGCTAATAAAGATGAAAAAGGTGCATATACTTTGTTATACAAATTAGCAAATGTCTTGGGATTTAATTTTGAAAAGACTGAATTAAGTGAGGATCACATTAGAGAAGCGATTATAGCGGTTTCTAAAGCTTTAGATAAAGACTTTTCATCTATGGATGAAATAATTGAGTATCGAAGGTTGGCTCGTAGCGAAAAAAATTGGGATATTGCCGATAAAATTAGAGTTGCACTTGACTCTGTGGGAATTATTCTTAAAGATACAAAAGAAGGTACAACCTTAGAAACCAAGTAATCCTTGATATTAGATTGAACTCTTGAATTTACTCAAAAAATATTGTATTATGATGGTAAAGGAGTTCTGTATGAAAAGAATTTTAGTCTTAATATTGGTAATGCTTTCAATTAGCGGAGGTGCAGTTTTCGCTAAGAATGTTATTCCTCAAATTTCTACAGCAAACGATGTTTATATTCAAAAAGGCAGCTACTATGCAGTTATGCAAAGTGCAATAAATGATTGGCTAAAAATTTCTAATTATCGAATTATTGCAAACATTGGCAGTTCAAGAACAATGAACAATATTGCCAATATTGAATTCCTTTTTAATTCAAACGCAAAAGACGGTTTGATTCAATCCGGCACAAAACGAAATACCGGTATAAGTTATCAGAGATTTAATATAAACACAAAAAATCTCTCAAAAGGGCAGCTTCAGGCAAAGTGCAGACATTATGCCGGCGCGGCTTTTGGAGTGAAAGAATCAAACAATAAAGCTAGTGTAATGTATAAACAGCCGTTAGATAACCAAAAAATACTAATTGAAGATATAAATAATTTTTATTCCGTACAAGGTATAAGAGGAAAAATTCCGAATAGTGTATTAAAAAAATCTGGATCAAAAAAATAAGATTTTAAAAGGCTCCTTTATAAAGGAGCCTTTTTGTAATATATTATAGTGAACCTCCGCCACCGTCTTTAAAGTAGTCATAGTGACGCGGATCAGGATAATTGTCGAAATACATAGGAGGTGCTGATGGCTGCATAGGTTGAAGTGCAGTATTTTTTCTGTATCTGCTTGCTAACAACGCATCGAAGTCAGGAGCAAGAGTCATTTCAAAATGGAAGCGACCGTATTTTCTGTCGGTTTCCCAACGGTTATTAATTAGCGGATAGCCCCAATATAACCTTGCGCTCAAATCACCCGGTAGCTGAACCCTTAAACCCATACCGACTGATGCGACAAAGTAACTTCCTTGCATTGCATCGTATTTAGCGGCAGGGAATACGCCCGCTGTATCTGCAAATAATGCACCTTTTACAAAAGATCCGATAAATCTGTGTCTTGTGCCATCTTTACCGGCAATCGTTCTTGGTAGTAGAGGGAACATTAATTCTCCGGATACAAAGTAGCCGTTTTTACCAATCATTAGACCTTCATTGTAACCTCTAACGGTTGCCAAACCACCGGTTTGGAATTGGTCTAGGTACGGAATATACTTGTTACCCGTTATTGCTTGATAATTTGCTCTTAATTGGCCAATCACACCGTGAGAAAAGTCGTGCAATCTAACGGCATCACCACTAAATTTGAAATAACTTGAATCGCTATCCAAAAGTGGAAATGCATAAGAGAAATTGTGATCTAAATACCAAATACCATATTTAGTATCTTTTCTCATTTGTAAACCGACAGTAGCACTGGTTACTTGGTCAGTATCTTTATACTCACTGCCAAAGAAATATCTATAGATATTATTTAAATCTTCGTTATCAGAAAACATTCTTGAGCGTTTATAATCTAACGAAGCAACTGTTTTTAATTCAAAACCAGGTTTTCTTATGACAGGTTGGTTATAGTACAGTGAATATATGTATGAATTACTTCTCATTTTCATCCAACCATAAGGTCCGCCATATGCTCTTGCTATAGTTGATGAGAATAAAAATCCAACACGGCCATCCTTTTTGTTTACAGGAACGTTGTAGTCAAAGAATGGTGATGTTGCATATCTGCTAAAATAAGAACCCAAGGAAACCTTATCTCTGTGATGGAATAATGAATCGTGGTAAATCATTGCACCGCCTCTTAACGGACCGGTTGATTTACGGCCGGCATTATCCATTACACCTGCGATATGAAATGGGAAGTTTTCGTGTGCATGCAGTTCGATGTCCGTTGTTCCGGGTTGAGTTCCGGCTTTAAGGTTTGCGGTTAAATTGACACCTTCATGGTATCTGTTAAAATCAAGCACATTTTGTTCAAGTTCAACAACATCGAACAATTCACCTTTCTTTTCAGGAATTCTGCTTGTTATAAATCCATCTGTTGTATATCTGTTATTTTCAACAGTGATATTACCGATACGGCTTTCCATTAAACCAATGTATAGTCTACCGTCAGTAATATTTTGCTCAGGAAGAAATGCACGTGCTGTAATTACGCCTTTGCTTTCGTATAACTTGTTTAATTCATTAATTGCAGCTTGAATTTCGCCCATTGTAACTGATCTGCCGACGAGTCCGCTTACTGCGTTATTGATTTCTTGAGCAGAAAGGATTTCAGACGGGGCTACTTCTACGCTTGTTATATTAACCTCTTGAGCCATAATTGCAGCCTGCTGAGCGGCAATTTCTTCTTCTGTCATTGAAACACCGCCCTGCATACCGGTATTTTCGCCGTTTCTGTCTCGTACAATTACACTGTTGTTATTTGGGTCGTCATCAATCGGTTTACGTCTTTCGTAATACTGATAATCACGATCGAATGCTTTCCTATCTTGGCTATAGCGCATATTAACGGTATCGTTCATATAGCTTGTACCGGCTTGGTAGTGCATCTCCGTTTTTACCTCATTTGGGACATCCATAGCAAACGCGGATGATGATACTCCAAGAATACAGCACATACCGACCGCTAAAGCTGTGCTCTTAACGTGTTTTTGTTTTTTCATCTTTTCCATTGTTATAATCACCTATTTTTGTGTATAAATTTCTCTTTCAATATGCTATAAACCCTCTAAAAATAAAATTTGTTAAAGTTTATAACCTTATTTTTACAAAATTTAATAAATAAGATCTCTCTACCTTTCTATTATATTGTATTATTTAACGATAGTAAAGAACTTAACATTTATTTAGTATTTTTGTAGTATAATATTTTTGTAAAATACATTATTTAGTGGATAAAAAGGAGAAATTTCATGAAAAAACTAGGATTATTGTTAACAATTTCGGCTTTATTTTTCGGACTCACCTCTTTTGGTGCAAAGGCTGCTGATTTACCGCCTGTAACTTCAATTGCGACTCCCCAATATAGCATTGCTATTGTTGATGTTCAAAAGGTTGTATCTTCATCATCACAAGTTACAGCATTGAAAAAAGAACAGGAAATGAAGGCAAAAAGCTTGATGGAATTCATTGAAAAAGCAAGAAAAGAAGTTGCTGCAACTACTGATACTAAGAAAAAAGCAGCATTGGAAGAAAAATATTCAAAAGAATTGAATTCAAGAAAAGAGGCAATTGATAAAGCTTATGCTGAAAAATTGAAAGCTATTGATGCGAATATCACAAAACAAATTGAAACTGTCGCAAGAAATAACGGCTATAATATGATTTTAGCTAAAGGTGTTGTATTATACGGCGGTAAAGATATCACAGATGTTGTTATAAAGGCTGTAAAATAGCATTTATACGTTTAAAATAGCATATAAATAAGAGCAGGGGTTTTTAAAAATATTATAAAATCTCTGCTTTTTCGTTTAATGCATTTTCTATTTCATCTATAATCATTTTAGCAGCAGAAATATGATCTTCCGCTTCAGTTATAGGCCGGCCAATTACCATGTAGTCTACGCCGGATAATATTGCCTCTCTTGGGGTATCGACACGAACTTGATCATTTACAACAGACCATACAGGTCGTGTTGCAGGACATAGTATAATAAAATCTTCTCCCATTTCTTTTCTGATCCGTTTAGCTTCTTCTGCTGATGCAACAACTCCGTTTAAACCGCAATCTTTAGCAACATGCGCAAGCTGTAGAACATAGTTTTCAATACCTTCTTTAACGCATAGTTCCGTAGTAAGTGTTTTTTGCCCAAAACTGGATAACAATGTAACCCCAAGAATTTTAGGGGGTTCAACACCAAGTTCTTTTGCTGTTTGTCGAGCACTTTTAACAGCAGATGAGACCATTTTTGAGCCGCCTTGTATATGAACATTGAATAGATCTATTCCGTTCCTGACTAGACTTGCGCAGGCTTTATCTACCGCATATGGAATATCGTGAAACTTGCAATCAAAATAGCATTTTGCGCCAAGATTTTCTATAACACGAAATGCTTCAAATCCGTAGTTTACAATAAGAGGTAATCCTATCTTAAAGTAACCAACATAATCTTTAAGTTCATCGACAAGCTTTTCGGCATCTTGTAATGTATCAACATCAAGTGCTAAAATTATTTTATCTTTTGCAAGTTCACTCATAAACTTTCCCTATTTTTCTAGAGTTTAACACATTAAAATCAAAATTCAAGATACAACAATTTAACTTTCAGTTGTATAATTTTCCAAAACTTCATCAGGTAATTCAGGGATCTCTTTTGTTCCTTTTGCGCCAAGTTCTTCAATTTGTTTTAATTGGTTTATAATATTACCTTTGCCGTTAAGCTTTTTGAGGGCAGAGTCAAGTGTGGTTCTGATTTTGAGCATTTCATTTAATAAAGCTGAAAATTTGTCTATCATATTTGTACAAGTTGCGGTAATTTTCTGTGTATTTTTATTTTGGCGGTCAACTATGTAAAATGCATTGATGATTTTAAGAGCAGCAAGAAGTGTCGACGGAGAAACCGGCATAACTTTATTTTTCCATGCCAAATCCCACAAGTAACAATCCTCGCAGAAAAATAAAGAATAACAACTTTCTATGGGTATGAACATTAGCACGTAATCGGGAGATACTTCTTCTTTAGAATAATCTCTTTTGGCCAAACCGTTAATATGAGCTTTTGTTGATTCTATAAACTGTTTTTTATGGATTTCACGTTCATTTTCATCCTCTGCATTAATATATCCGCTCCACGATGATAGGGAAGTTTTAGCATCGATATATACCTGTTTTCCTTCCGGAAGAAAAACTGTCGCATCTGGTCTTCCTTCTCCCATACCCGATTGAACTTTATATTCATATTCTGCACGCAAACCGGATGATTCCAAAACTTTTTCCAAAACAATTTCACCCCAACTGCCTTGTTTTCTGTTATCAGATTTCATTGTATTTTCTAAAGAAATTGTACGTTCTGAAATTTTGTTTCCTGCTTCTATAAAATCTTTTATATTTTTGTCAAACAGGGTAAATTTTGTTTTTTCAATTTCAAAATTTTCTGCATTTTTCTTTTCGAAATCTTCAATTCTATCTTTAAAGCGCTTGAAAAATTCATCCAATTTTTCACGGTTTCTTTCCGTTATCTCATTTGAGCTTTCCTTAAATATTCTGTTTGCCAGATTCTCAAACTCAAGTTTCATCTGTTCTGCGATAGCAGAAGTATTATCTTTTTTGCTTGCAACAAAAAACGGAATAAAAACAGCGATTGCTCCCGCAATAAATCCGCCCAAAAACAATACCATCCCATTAAATTCCATAAATAATCTCCTATTATTAATCTTTTTCAACATAATACCACAATTAAACTACTTTAAAAAGATTATTAAAATTATTAAAAAATTTGTAATCAACCATGCGGCCAAAATTTGAAAAGCATGATGTAGAGCATGATTGAGACATTTTATCAATCCAAAGATTTACACAAAAAACTCAAACCGCCATGACTTCAATATCAATCAACCCATGGATTAAAAATCCATACAAAAAGAGTAGTATCTAAAGTGTAGGGAAACAAATTATAAAAATAGGGAGATAAATTATGAGAGAGTTTAAAAGAAATGCAAGAATAGTTCTAATTGATGATAATCAAGATCATCTTAGGGGAGTAAAGGAATTATTGTCAATAGAGAGCTGTTATGAAGTTGTAGGTGCAACCACAAGTGCAAACTTAGGTATTAACCTTATTAAAAAATACCGCCCTGAAATTGTATTGATGGATATTAATATGCCGGAAAAGGATGGGTTGCAAGCAATTAATGATATTGAAAAGTTGAATTTTGGGACCAAGGTAATTGCTCTTAGCGGGTACGATGATTCGGATTTAATTTTTAGAGCTATGAAATTAGGCGCAAGGGGGTATATCTTAAAAACGATGGCATCTGCTCAACTAATACATGCTATTGGTGAAGTTTTAGCAGGAAAAATTTACTTGCCGTCAGTGCTTACTTCAAGATTTTTTGAATACTTCCAAGCATCTTTCAGAGAAGAAGAAAACCGTTCGGAAGAAAATTTGTTGTCTTACCTTACCGCGCGTGAAGAAGAAGTTCTTGAACTCCTTACTCAGGGTAATAACTATCGCGGAATTGCCGGAAAGTTATTTATATCAGAAACTACGGTTAAAACGCACGTAAACAATATTTTCCAAAAACTTCAAGTTAATGATAGAACACAAGCGGTGTTGTATGCGTTGAATAATGGTTTTGGAAAAAGAAGTAAGGTTGCATAACAATTAAAATAAATAAATAGATAAGTAAGCGGATAGATAAAATAAAAATATTCGCTTATTTTCTTAATTAGATAAAGGATAAATAAAATGAATACAACTAATCAAGTTAGGCATATTTCTCATGAAATAAGAAACAATTTATCTATATGTGAGCTTTATACTGAGATTATAAGATTAAATCTAGAGAAAGAAGGTATTCAAAATAGTTCCATAGATAACGCAATTAAATGTATTCAAAAATCTTTAAAGATTATGGCAAATAATCTTATTGACTTAAAATCAACCGGCAATGTTGTACTTGCAAATTATGATTTAAGAACAATCCTTGAAGATTCGATAAAGTTGTCTCGAGTTTATGCTCAGGATAAAAAAATTAAATTTATTCAGCACATAAACGAATCGGCTGTCGCGACACTCGATAATAATAAATTTACAGGATGTATTGTTAACATTATTAAAAATGCTGTGGAAGCGATTAAAGATCAAGGTATAATCAAGATTAATCTGATAATAAATCCCGAAAAAGCAATAATTCAAATCTGCAACAACGGTGAAATGATACCTTTAGAAAAACAAGGCAAGCTATTTGAAGAAGGTTATACTACAAAGTCAACAGGTTCAGGTTTAGGTTTGTTTATATGCAGAGAGAATCTTAGACTTCAGAATTGTAATCTTAAATTTGTGAAATCAACTCCGGAAGAAACCGTATTTGAGGTTGAAATACCATTATAAAAATAGTTATGATTATACGACATATAACAATATTTTCCATAATACTCTTGATGCTAATACTTTCAAGTCTAAAATTTTCAGTTTTAGCGGAAAATTATTACTCTATGGATACAAAAACATTAAAAACCGGCATATCGATGAATGAACTTGTGCCTCAAGGAATGATGGGGGCTTGGCGAGTGAGAGCAGATCTTGTTGATTGTACAAATCCTGAAATTTTTAAATTATCAAGTCTAGATATTTGGAACTTATCACGAGTTGGTGACGTCATAAAACTTGTAAACCCTTTTACAGGTGCCGAAGCTGTTATAGATATCAACTATGTTGAAGGTAATACTGTAAGGTTTACAAAAAACGGGGATTATGATAAAAAGAAATTAACAGATATTGTTGAAATAACATTGATAGAGGATAGTTTTTATGGTGAAAATACCCTAAAGTTAGAAACAATATCAGGTGTTGATAACAAAATCATAAAAGTTGAGGAAGCAAAGTATAAGCTTTCCGGAGAAAAAATATCCGGAATGAGTATATTTTAGTAGTGTGAGGATTTATAAAATATGGAAATTAAGGAGTTTGATGTTGTAATTTTAGGTGGTGGACCTGCAGGATTTTCTGCCGGTATTTATGCAAGTCGTGGTGCTGTTTCCACTGCAATAATTGATATAAATATGATGGGAGGACAGCCTTCTAATTATCTTGAATTGGAAAATTATCCGGGATTTGCTGCTATCGGAGGGTATGATCTTATGGAAAAATTTGAAGAACATGCCGACAAATTTGGGGTTAATAAATTTCCTATGCAAGAAATAGAAAATATTGACCTGATTTCCAATCCTAAAATTATAAAAACTAAAGAATTTGAATTCCGTGCAAAATCAGTAATTCTTGCAATGGGTGCTCAACCTATGAAGCTGGGTGTTCCCGGAGAAAAAGAATTTGTAGGTCGCGGTGTTAGCTACTGTGCGGTTTGTGACGGTGCTTTTTACAAAGACAAAACCGTGGCTGTAGTTGGCGGAGGGAATGCCGCGGTTGAAGAAGCTATGTATCTTACAAAATTCGCAGTTAAAGTATATCTTGTTCACAGACGTGATGAACTCCGTGCTGACAAAATAGTTCAGGAGCGTGCCTTTAAAAATGAAAAAATAGAATTCGTATGGAACAATGTTGTAAAAGAGATAAAAGGGGATTCGCTTGTTAATTCAGTGGTTTTGGAAAATACGAAAAATGGTGAGCAATCAGAACTTAAAACAGACGGGGTATTCCCATATATAGGCATGCGACCTAATATTGAACTTGTTAATGGGCAAGTAGAACAAGATAAAGGTGGTTTTATTGTAACTGATAATACAATGCAAACATCTATAGAAGGTGTATTCGCGATAGGTGATATAAGAACTACACCTTTAAGACAGGTTATTACAGCGGCGGCCGATGGTGCAGTAGGTGCAGTTTATGCGGTAAAATACATAGAACTATTGAAGGAAGCTCAGGTCAAAGTCAAATAGAATTATCAACTAATTCACCTCTAATATACCAAGTTTTTATGCCTGTGATTTTTGCCATCACAAACTGTCCGGTCAAGTCTCTATTGCATGCAATATGAACGGTTTTATTATTTCTGGTTTTGCCGGTATTAATCATTTCTCCTTTGTGTTCGTAATAGTTTTCAATAAGGACTTCCATGGTGCGGCCGAGATATTTTTGGTTTGATTTTAGGCAGTTTTCTTTAACTTTTTCGTTCAAACGTTGAAATCTTTCTTGTTTAATATCATCAGGAATAAATTTATCTGTCCATTTTGCGGCAACAGTTTTTTCTCTGGGTGAATATGCGGCGACATTTGAATAGTCCAGTTCAAATTCATCTATAGCGGTTAAGGTTTCTTGGAACTGTTCTTCTGTTTCTCCCGGGAAACCGGCAATAAAATCCGAAGTTATTGTTACGTCAGGAACCTTCTCTCTTATGTGTTTTACAATTTTAGCATAGGTTTCTCGGTCGTATCTGCGATTCATCTTTTTTAAGACTTCGCTTGAGCCTGATTGCATCGGGATATGGAAGTATTCGCATACTTTATCCGATTCAACAACAGTATCAATTAATTCTTCAGTGATATCAGTCGGGTATGAAGTTACGAAACGAATTCTGAAATTTCCTTCAATCGCATTCAATTCTCTTAAAAGGTCTACCAGCCTGTAATGTCTGTCCTTGAAATCTTTACCGTAACTGTCGACATTTTGTCCGAGTAAAGTAATTTCCCTAAAGCCATCAGCCAGAGCTTTTTTTACTTCATTAATAATGGATTCCGGGCTATGAGAGCGTTCACGGCCTCTTGTATAAGGAACAATACAATACGTGCAAAAATTGTTACAACCCTCTGTTATAGGAATCCAAGCGTTTGTCGATTTTACTCTTACGATATCAAATTCTCCGGTATTATCAACATTTACATCATTAGTTTCAGTGCATTCACAAACTTTTTGGCCTTGTTCAACGAGCTTTATAATATCAGGGAGCTTATATATATTGTGAGTACCTAAAACAAAGTCAACGTAATTTGCGCGTTTAAAAATTTCATTAGCTTTTTGCTGCGCAACACATCCGCAGAACCCTATTTTAATATTTTTACCTTGACGTTTCCATTGTCCCCAGGTGCCAATTTGACTGAAAGCTTTATCTTCACTCAACTGACGGATAGAACAAGTATTAATCATAAGCAGATCAGCTTCAGAATCATTTTTTGTTTCTTCATAGCCAAGTCTTAACAGCATTCCTAACATACGCTCAGTATCGGATTTGTTCATCTGGCAGCCCAGTGTATCAATAAAAACTTTTTTCATATTTCCTCTTATATGCCTTTTATTTATTTATCTTAACACAAAAATATTATAGCATTGACCTTTTTGGGGATTTGAAATAAAATAGTGTTGTGATTTTATAAGTTTAAAGGGGATTAAGTGTTTATGAGTTCAAGAAAAAGAAATATTCTATCACTTTTAGAAAATAGAACAAAAGACTATGACGAAAGAGTTGCTCTTGGAATAAAGAACAATTATGGCTGGAAAGAATATACCTATAAAGGTTTAGGTTTAATGACGAGGCGCTTGGCAACACACCTTATCAATGACCTTGAGGTTAAAAAAGGTGAAGTTTGCGCTATCCTTTCAGAATCAAAACCTGAATATGGGGCATGCCTTTTTGCGTCAGTAATCTCAGGAACAATCACCGTTCCGCTGGACATAAAGCTTACAATATTTGAATTGACATCAATTTTGTCTGACTGTGAGCCATCGTTATTATTTGTATCCCAGCACTATTTGGACACGGCAATTGAACTTCAGAAAAAAGTTCCTTCAATTAAGCACATAATAATAATGGATGAGCATTGTAAACATGACGGAATCGATAATTTGTATGAATTGCCGGAAGTTTATGAGGCAAAGTGGCGTCACAGAAGTTCAAAGTCGACAGCTTTAATTATTTATACATCAGGTACTACCGGTGCACCAAAAGGTGTTGAGATATCGTTTGCCAATATGATGGCACAATTGGAAGATCTTGAGTGGGCACTTTCAAATATTTTGCCGAACAGAACGATAAACATGCTGTCCATTCTTCCTATGAACCATCTGTTTGAAATGACAGTTGGATTTTCAACATTTTTGAATGCAGGTTTTTCTGTATTTTATTCTCAAAGCTTAAAACCTAAAGATATATTGGGAATTATGAGAGAAAAACGAATTGAGTTTATGATTGTAGTTCCTGCATTTTTGAAGCTGTTGAAAACTTCAATAGAAAAGAATTTAAATGATTCACCAAAACATATCCAGTTAATGTTTAAATTCTTGTATCACCTTGCAAAATTCCTTCCGAGCTATAGGATCAAAAAATTCATGTTCAAATCGATCCATGAAAAGTTTGGTGGGCACTTTATGGGCTGTATATCTGGAGGAGCTCCTTTAGATATCGATGTAGGCAGATTCTTTGAACGTATCGGTATAAAAGTTCTTCAGGGTTATGGGTTATCTGAGACGAGCCCGGTTGTATGTGTAAATTGGGACAGACGTTCCGATTTATCTTCAGTGGGTAAGCCTTTACCGCATTTTGAGGCAAAAATAGTACCGGATTCAGGAGAGTTGTTGCTAAGGGGACCTTCAGTAATGAAAGGTTACCATAACCAACCGGAAATGACCGCTGAAGTTATTGATGAAGATGGATGGTTACATACCGGTGATATAGCTACGATAAACAAATACGGTCATCTTCATATTACAGGAAGGATTAAAAACATGATTGTTCTGTCCGGAGGCAAAAAAGTTTTTCCTGAGGAAGTTGAATCCGTGATTGAAAAAAGTAAACTGATTAGTGAAACTTGTGTCTTTGGCTATTCAAGAAGTGTCGGCGCAAAGGAAGGAACAGAAGAAGTTGTTGCTGTAGTTGTACCGAAAGAGGATTTGTATAACCAGTATGACATTGAAACAATAGATAAAATGATAAAAAGTGATGTCAAAAATCTTTGCCTGCAGCTTACGCCTTATAAAAGGCCAATATCTATTGTTGTGAGAAAAGATGCCCTTCCAAAAACTACAACAAGAAAAATAAAACGAAAAGAAGTAATAGAACTTGTTAGTGCAATATAAGCTAAATGAGTTAAAATTTAATAAATTATTACAAATTCTTAACAAATCTGGCAAAAATATTTCAAAGCATTAAGAATTGTAAACTTGGCTAAAGCCCCTGAAACTCAGTGTTCACGGGCTTTTTATATAAAATGTATATACTTTTTATTTAAAATCAATTAAAGTTTGGCAATAATTGTCCGATAAAAACGTTAGTAATAGTATAAGAGAAGTGTAACGTCACCTTAAGTGGTGGCAGAAAGGATGCATTATTATGGCGGCAATTAATGGACCAGATCTTAATGTAATGATATCCATGCTTGGAAAGTACTATGATCCAAGTATGACACCGGAACAGGTAAAAGAAAAATATCAAGAACTTTTTCCTAATGATGTAAAAAAGCCTGATGGAAAAGGTACGACTATTGAGAAAGAGGAAAAACCTGAAAACACAGCAAAGACGGATAACTCAAATGATAAAAAATTGAGTAGATCTGAGAGAAAATTTAATGAACGAATGGATAAATTCAATAGTTCGAAATTTTATTTGGACAAAGGTAAATATGCGGATGCTATACATAATGACCCATCAAGTAATCATGTGTTATTTGATGAAAAAGATTTAAAGAATATGGAGAAATTGGCTGATCACGTTGGTATAAACATTTATTCTGATGAGAGCAAGACAACCTTGAATGATGATGCAATCAAGAAAGTTTATCTTGCATATGCCGGAGATCCTGAAGAATCAAAAAATAAAGCAAAAGATAAACTCAGTTTTAATCCTGAAGAACAAGCCTATGCGGCCGAAATCGTAGGGCTGAAAGGTAACAGATCAGGTCGAAAAGAAATGAGAGTATTGTTTGAAAAGGCCGATATTAAAACAGAAAAAAATTATAACCTAGCAAAAACACTTATAATAGCAGGATCTGCAGCCGCTGGTGAGGTACTAAATCAGACGTTATTTAAATCAAAAGATAAAACAAAGGATGATCCAGTTCCATACTCGACGACTGCGGAGAAAGAGGTTACGTTAACAGGTGAACAAGAATTCACAAGTCACCACACTGTTACAGAAAATGGTGAGATTGTTGCAGAATGGGATGTTACAGAAACAAAACCTGTCGAACTCACAGGTAATGTTAAAATGCCTGTAAATGGCATTGCAAATGATAAAGATAAAGTTCCCGGTAAAAAACGTACCGGTTTGGGAGCCGTTATAGGAGGTATTTTAGGTACTGCGGCTACTTTATTCTTCCCAAAGGCATCAAAGACTGATGCAAATCCGGTAGCTGCAAAATACAAAAATGAATTGGATAAATGTAAGGAAGAAAAGAAAATTGAGCCGGAAGAAACTATAGCTACGAAACCAACAGAAACAATATCAACAGAAACGGTACCTACTGAATCAACGCCGGATCCGGATTGTGTTGGCCAAGTAACAGAAGAAACTGTAGATCCGAATGATGGAAAAACTCCTATAAAAATTAAAGATATTCCACTACGTACCGGAACTTGGTATTTATCAAATGGGTATACAACAGAAGATGGAAAATCGTTATCTCAAAAAGAAATTAGAAAATTAATGAAATATTTAAAAGAGAATGTTGCATATGAAGATAATGAAAGAGGCCGTCATATTAGCGTTGTTCTTCCAAATGAAATAGAAATTGATGGTAAAAAATACAAATTAGCTGATGATCCGGCAGCAAAAATTATGACTCTAGGGGCAACAGACGGAGGTGACGATCCTAAATACGGAAAAGTATCTAAAGATGGTACAAAATATGTATTTACAGATTGTAATGGTTTTAGATACAAATTTAATACAAAAGAGGAAGCTCTAGCAAAACAAAAAGAAAACCATCCAAATATGAAATAATTATAGACTATATAATTATAAAAGGCCACGATAAAATTTTCAAATCGTGGTCTTTTATTTATTTTTCTTTTTCAAAAATTTTTCAACATCTGACGGGATTTTTATATTCTGCATTGCGAGGTGGTATTTTTTTATGTTTGCCAGTTTTTCATTCTCGTCAAGTAGGTCCCTTGTCGGGCGGGTTGCAACTTCATCTTTTACCTTTTCAAATCCCGATTTTGATTCCTTTGTGATTATTTTTACCACAAGATCGTCTATGTCTGAGGTTTGTACCCCGTATTTGCTCGCTATTTCAGACGGGGTCATTCCCTGTGGAAAGGTATAGAGCCAATTGATAGTCCTTACATCCTCGGGTGATACTTTACAGATTCCCTGTTGGTGAGGGGTGTACATTATGTCCTGTTTAAATGGGCTGTGACCCAGTCCTATGGCATGACCTATTTCATGCAGAATCGTGTGGTAAACTTCGCTTTCGTTATTGTAATCCTGATGAACAAGTCCGTCTGATAACCCAATTGAAACCTCAGCACCGTATAGTCTCCCTTTTGGGTCATAGCTAAAGTAACAGTATCCTAATGCCTTTCTCTCTACCCGCTTCCAATCTATATTTACGTTGGATTCAAGAAGGGTGTTTACAATTCTGAATCGAACTTTTCCTTTTGTTGCCGTTTCCCATTCTTTGAGTGCTCGTTTGACCAGAGAATTGTATTTGAAGTCCTGCCCTTTTTTAGAATAAAACTTCATTGGCGCAATATATACCGATAACGGCATAAATGTCCATCGCATTAATTTGCCGTTTTTTATTGACTCTGATAAATATGTACACTTTTGCATATTTTTATTGTATAATAAATAATTAGATAAGGTTAGGTACATATGATGTATAATTTGAGGAGGAAAATTTTATGAATATTATGCAAATGATGAAGCAAGCTCAAAATATTCAGGCAAAATTGAAAACAACGCAAGAAGAACTTGCAGCTATGGAGATTATTGGTGAGGCTGCAGGCGGTGCAGTGAAAGTTACCTGTGACGGTCAGGGCAAGTTCAAATCAATAAAGCTTACTGCTGAAGCAATAAATCCGGATTCTCCTGAAAGCGTCGATAATGATACAATCGAAATGCTTGAATTAATCATTTCTAATGCGATTAACGATGCCTCTGCTAAGGCCTCTAAAGAAATGGAAACCAGAATGAAGGCTGTCACCGGCGGAATAAATATTCCGGGATTGAATTTCTAATTATGATTTTTCCAAAATCTATAGCAACTTTAATAGAACATTTTCGTAAGTTTCCGTCTATCGGACCGAAATCCGCTCAGCGCATGGCTTTTTATCTTTTAAGAATGTCGAAAGAGGAAGTCGAACGTTTCGCTAAATGTATGATAGAAACGAAAGAAAATATTAAGACTTGTGAAATTTGTTTTAATCTTTCTTCGTCATCTCCTTGTGAGATTTGTTCTTCTTCAAATCGTGACAAAAGTACAATTTGCGTTGTTGCCGAAACTAAAGATTTAATCGCAATTGAAAATACCAATGAATACAAAGGACTATATCACGTATTGCAAGGATTAATTTCTCCGATGGATGGTATTGGTGCAGATGATATCAGAATTAAAGAATTGTTATCTCGTTTGACAGATGACAATGTGAAGGAAATTATTCTTGCCCTCAGTCCGTCAGTCGAGGGTGAAGCTACAAGTATGTATTTAACCAAATTGATAAAACCCTTTGGAATTAAAATTTCCCGTATAGCGTTTGGTCTTCCTGTGGGTTCAGACCTTGAATATGCTGATGAAATTACAATCGCAAAAGCTATTGAAGGGCGAAGGGAAATTTAAAAATCTTTATATTTGCCTGATGTTAGGATAATTTTCTTATCATTTCTTGTGCTTCTTCGCATTCCGGGAATATTTCCGTGAGTTTGTTTAACTGTTCTAAAGCAGAATCTATTTCACCAAGTTTTTCGTAGCATTTGGCACTATTTAATAATAGGGTCACGTTTACAGGGCTTTCTTTTAATATATGGAGAAATATATTGTTTGCCTGTTTGTAATCTTCGAGTTCAAAATATGTCAGACCTAGCATGTTTTCGCAATCCGGAGTTTGCTGCATTTCGTATGAACGTACAAGAAATCTTTTCGCATCTTCGTAATTTTTCATAAAGAAATGAATTTTACCTTCAATAAACAGCATAAAAGCGTTTTGCGGAGCATGCTTGATTGCGAATTCAATTTGTTTTAAAGCTGTTGCAAAGTCTTTGGTTTGAACTTTGTTTAGTGCCGAAAAACCAAGTGCATCCGGATCTTCCGGTTTAATTTCTAATGCTTTTTGGTAATATTCATCAGCTTTTTCAAACTGGGTTGTCGCATGCAGGTAATTTGCGTATTCATAAAGTATGTTGAAATCCTTATTGTTTACTTCCAACGCCTTTTTGAATTCATCTTCGGCATAGTCAAAAAGCCGTTTTCTCATATAAATTATACCCAAATCTTTATGTGCGGGTGCAAAATCAGGCTTAAGATCAAGAACTTTTTTCAAGATTTTTTCTGCCTTTTCTAAATCTCCGGTTTTTGCGCAAAGATGAGCATAGGTATAATAAATCTCGTGCGAAACAGAACCTTGAAGTATCAGTTTTTCATACATGTTTTTTGCATTCAGAAGTTTACCCATTCGCATATAAATCGCAGCTAACTTTTGTATAAGCGAAACTGCCTTAGGGTTCATCATAACAAGTTGATTCAAAATATCTGCCGCAAGTTTAAAATCACCAATAGCTTCATAACAAGTGGCAAGGTTATATTTGAAATTGGTTTTTTCCGGATATTTTGTTGCCAAAATTTTATAATGTTCAATGGCTGAAATAAAATCCCCACTCTTAACTTCTGAAAGCGCCCAAGAGGTTAAGTAACTGTCTGAATCTTCTTTTTCATATGCTTGTTTAAAATATTTACAAGCTTCCTTATGGTCGCCTTGAACTTGGTAAATTGATGCAATATTAAAATAAGTTATAGAATTATCTTTGTCGTAATTAAGTGAACTCAAAAAATACTCGCGAGCTTTATCCAAATTCCCCAGAGTCATATATGATGTGCCAAGGTTATTGTAAACTTGGGCATATTCGGGATTAAGAGAATTGGCCTTTAAAAGGTATTCTATACTCTCGCTAAACTTGCCGGCAGACATATATGCTGTACCTATGATGTAATAAAGCATAAATTCTTCCGGGTATTTTTCTAACGCCTTTATTCCAAGTTGTGCCGCTTTTTCCCCTTCATTTGATTTAATATATGTAATGCAAAGATTTTTGTATGCATCAAGATAGGTGTCCCTGAGTTTTATAACTTCTTCATACTCTGCAATTGCGTGGATATAATCCTCTAAATTATCATAACAGTTAGCAAGATAAAATCGGCTTGTGGCATCATCGGGTTCATACTTGATGACAGTTTCAAAATCAGTTTTCGCAGCCTTATAATCTTCGAGGTTTATGTTGCATAATCCGCGAAGTTTCAAAAGCTCTATATTATGTTCGCTATCCGTAATATTTTTATCCAAAATCGCTTTTGCATTTTCAAATTGTTTTTCTGCAATTAAAGCATTTATATCGTCAATTATATTTTCCATAATTTCATTTTAACACAAGAATTTTAGTTTTGAAAAATTAAGTAGACAAAATCAAGTATCCTATGTTATAATATAAATGTTAGTAAGTTTCAAAGGCAGTTTTGACCATATTCCTGCACAATTAATGAAAGGAATATTTTATGTCAAAAACAACAAAAGTAAAACCGACAGGTTCTGAAGTAAGAATTAACGGACAAACAAAAGCGTCAACACGTACTGTCGGCGGTAAAACTATTACAAATTACAACATGTCAGATTCAGAAAAAGCTGTCTATGACTATGCGCAGAATGCATTAAAAGATAACATTTCAAAAGTTAATGTTTTTTCTCCAGATGTTCAAAAGGATATGCAATCCCAGATTAATGCATATACACAGCAGGGTATTGATACAATAAATAACAATTATACCCCCATGATAAACAGCTTAAAATCTGATATTGCAGCAAGATTCGGGAATCTGGATAACTCATCTTTTATGAACAAACTAAATTCTATTGAACAAAGTCGTGCAGGAGCACAAAAAGCGTTAACTCAAGATATTATTGCTAAACGAAATTCTTTAGTAAGTGATGAACTGCAAAAACGATACAATTATTTGAATTTTGTCAACAGTATACAAAATCAAATTACAACTAATGCAATGAATCACGTAAATTCAGCTTTGAAATCTGCAGGTAAAGCTACTGTAAATAGCAGTTCTTCTAATTATGAGAATATGCAAAACTATTTGGAGATGGCAGGTATAATTGCTACGTCAATTCTGGCATAGCAAAAAATCCTTTACGTGTTATTATTGTTCTATGAATATAACCCAAGAGTTTGATACAATTACGGCAATTGCTACTCCGCCGGGAACCGGTGGAGTAGGTGTTGTCCGTATCTCCGGAGATAAGAGTTTCGAAATCATAAATAAGATTTTTTCGAAGAAAAATCTTGTGCCCGGGAAAATCTTTCATGGTTGGATAGAAGATAATGATATCAAAATAGATGAAGTCTTAGTTCTTCCATTTAAAACACCAAACAGTTATACCGGAGAAGATGTGATAGAAATCCACTGTCACGGAGGAATCAATGTTGTATCAAATATTTTAGATTTAGTACTTAAGAATGGTGCAAGGCTCGCAGAGCGAGGAGAGTTTACAAAAAGAGCTTTTATTAACGGGAAAATGGATTTATCTCAAGCAGAAGCTGTTGCAGATTTAATCCATGCTAAAACAAAAAAGTTTGCGAAAGATTCAGCAAATAATCTTTCCGGGGTGTTAAGTTTAAAGGTTAAAGAAATAAGACAAAATATCTTTGAAGTTCTTTCTAGAATCATTGCAGGTATTGATTTTCCGGAAGATGTGAAGGAACCCGAGTATGATTTTTTGATCTCAGAGTTTGAGAAAAATATAAAAATTATAGATAATATTTTAAATTCAGCGAAAGCTTCTGATATTATGCGTCAGGGATTAAAAATTGCGGTTGTAGGAAAACCTAATGTTGGTAAATCTTCACTTTTTAACGCTTTATTAAATATGGAGAGAGCAATTGTTACAGATATTGCAGGTACGACCCGAGATGTTATAAGAGAAAACCTCGATTGGGATGTTCCCATAACTTTAATTGATACTGCGGGAATAAGAGACGGGGCGGATAAAGTTGAAAAAATTGGTATTGAATTTTCCAAACAGTCCGCTGATGAAGCTGACTTGGTATTATTTCTTTATGATGTTTCTTCCGGTATGGCGGATGATGATAAAATTATTTATGAACTTATTAAAGATAAACCTCATATTATTATTGCCAATAAGTCTGATTTAATGCCGCAAGATCAGGATCAGGAGCAAAATTTTTACGGACAAATTTTGGTTTCAACCTTGTTAAAATCCGGAATCGATCTTTTACAAGAAAAGATAAAAGAATTTGCGTATAAGTTTGATATATCTGAAAATGATTTTATCACAAATACTCGACAGCAGGAGTGCTTGAAACGGTGTAAAGAGAGTTTGAATCAAGCCTTGGTTGCAGCAAAATCAAGAGAACTTCAGGATTTAATTTCTATAGATTTAAAATCGGCCCTGTTATTTTTGGATGAATTAACAGGAGAAGTTATCACTGATGAAATTCTTGATAATATATTCTCTCATTTTTGTATTGGTAAATAGATATAACACTATAATGAAAGATAATATTCTTTTAAAAGTTTTGCATCGTCTTCAATGTTTGGGCTTTCGCAAGTAATTGCGCCCTTGACTCCAAAATTTTTCATTGCTTTTAAAAGATCTTTATAGTTCATATCGGAATCTTCAAGATTGAGGTGATGTTTTTCGCCTTTATCAGAATATGCAATTCCTGCAATATGAGCATGGAAGTTGTTAATAGCAAATTCGCCGATTCCGTTTGCAATTTTTTCTAACGTAGTCATAAATTCATCATAGGTATTTTCATTTCCGCCGGAGCGAGCATGCAAATGAGAGAAATCAACACAAGGTAAAACATATTCAAACTCTTTAGATAAATTTATTATTTCATCGATATCTCCCCATTGGGTTCCTTTACCTGTGGTCTCAGGGCGAATCCATATTTCAAACCCTTCTTGTTTTGATGTATCTTCAATTAATTTAATTTGGCGTTTAACGTTTTCATATACAACTTCTTTATCCATACCAAGATAAAACGCAGCATGGAAGGTTATACTGTATGCGTCAGTGTCTTGTGCAACTTTTATTGTTTCAAGAATTCTTTGAACGCTTGCTTCAACTTTTTCTGATTCCTTCGAATTAAGGTTAACGTAAAAAGGCGCGTGTGCCGTAAGGATAAGGTTTTTTTCTCCGGATATTTTTTTTACAAGATTTCGTGTATCGGGATTCATGCGTACCCCGTGAACAAATTCCATTTCCAATCCGTCGAGGTGCATTTCTTCCAGTATACTAAATGCTTTCTCATAGCCATCTTTACCGGTTCTGAGAGGCATTCCGGCTGTTAGAAAATTTAGTTTATCAACTTTTTTCATATGTTTTCCTATCTGATTTGAACCGGCATTATGAGACATACAAAATCGTCTTCAGTAGCCGGTGTAAAAATAGTTGCGGATAATTGGGTATTCAAACCAATTTCAACTTCGTCACTATCAATATTTTTTAAGGCTTCCAAAACATATTTATAGTTAAATGCGATAGTTAAATCTTCCGCA
>CADBQW010000028.1 GCA_902796925.1 uncultured bacterium
GTTTGTAAACCTATACGTTAAAAGCGTAAGCCAGTAGGTCGGCTTTATGCTATGCCGACATCAATGTTTTGTTGAATACATGCGAGAGTCCCTCGCCAATTGGAGAGGGAACAGCCGTAGGAACGTAAGTGACGTACGGATGTGGGTGAGGTTCAGATGTTTTGGTGTAAATAATTGCATCTTACAACTTAAAAGCATCTGCTTCGTTATTATGATTTTGTAGGTCGCGGTAAATCGTAAGATTAACCGCGACAATATTCTTTAATAAATTATTGCAGTTGCAGTAAATTAAAATTTACCACAATTGACAAACTGGGCAAGAGTGCATTTTTTCAATTAAAACGGAAATTGAAAATGGAAAATGGTTAATATTGGTAATCGCCAATAAATTAACAAATTAAAACCTGTTTAATTTTAAAATAATTTTCCATTTTCCATTTTACATTTTCCATTATTTATTTTATGCTTCTACGGGTCTTACACCAGCCCATTTAGCTATGGCATAAACGGTGCCTGTGAATCCTTCTGCAAAGTCTAAGTCAATTGACTCATCTGATTTTTGGAATCTTGATAAGTCTTGGATCTGGATAGCAGAAACACCTTTAGCCAGTTCGATTACGATATCACCTAACATAGAATTTGGATATGCATCGCCTGCTTTAACCGTTAAAAGTGAAGATGCGTTAGCAGTGTTATCGATTACGATAAACAAAGAGTTGTTTTTATTAGAGAACGCATTTCTTATTGTAATACCGTTAGCTACGGTAACGGCTTGTTTTTCAATTGCGATATTTGCAACTGATTCTGTGTGGTCTAAGACCGGATATTGAACATCAATTATATCTCTTGTCATTTTATTTTTCCTTTCTGTTTTTATTTAGTGACGGTGTGACTTCGTTCACTATGTTCACTTAGTGACAAAGTGAATAAGTGGTTATAAAATATTAAAAGTTTAACTTGTTTAAAATTGAATATATTGAATACTCACTTCATCACTTCATCACCTCGTCACTTCGTCACATTTCTTAGCCTAACGCAATCGGTGCAGATACTTTTACAGAACCTAAAAAGTCTGCACGAGGAGCGCCAACACCATACAAACCATATCCCTTGTAGCAAGTATTAAAGCTTTTTTCAGGAGTGTAGAAGGTTGTGTTGAGATTAGATGAGATTCCGCCTGCAAGAGTTTTACCTCTAACACCAAATAGCGGATAGAATATATTTGCTTCTGGAGAAGCGATGTTGTTTGATACCAAGATTTCCCAGCCGCAAAGATGTCCGATGTACCCTTTTCTAACTTCATCTGCACCTTTTTCAGTATATTTAAGGTCATCTAATTTACCTAAATAGAACTGGTATTCAGGAGGAATAACCGCAATCATATTACCATCAATCCAATTTGTATGACCTTTTCCGTCACCACGTTGGAATTTTGCCTGCATATATGCAAAAATATCTTTTGCGATTTGCGGAGTTAGTGAGATTGCATTTCCTGAGTCATCAATATAATGACCTGCTCTTGTGTATAAATTTGCATAAGCAGAATCTACTGCGGCAGCAAATTGTTTGATTGCGTCACCTGTATATTCTCTTGCGACTTCAATTTGGTCTTTTGAATCAGCACTTGAGTTTTCAAGCATCTTTTCTTCCATTTCGGATAATTCGAAGTGGAAAGCTTTTCCTCTGTCCATTTTTACCTTGCAAGTTGAGATTGTTGCTGTTTCAGCAGTCGGAAGGTCACCTCCGTCATAATCAAATAAAGTTACCATGCCGGGCATAGTGATATTAACTTCATCACCTTTTTGCACATTGTCTTTTTGTTCGGAATGAGCTAATTGACCAATAACAAGCTCATTGTAGAAGTGTTTGTCAAACGCTTTAGAAAAAGCATCAACAATCATTTGTTTAGTAGTTGTCATTTTGTTTGTCCTTTCTTTTTTTGTCAAGTGAATGAGTGATTGAGTGAACAAGTGATTAAGTAATTGAGTGATATTAATTCACTTGCTCACCTGCTCACCTGTTCACCTGCTCACCTTCCCTAAATCAACCTCTCAAGCATTTCGTCCAATTCCTTAGACTCTACAAGTCCACCCCTCGCCCTTGAGGGGAGAGGGAAGAATTTCAAACTGAGAGCTATGCTCGAAGGTTAGAAATTCGGGTGAGGGATTAAATATTGATTTACCCCTAAATCAACCTCTCAAGCATCTCGTCCAATTCCTTAGGGCTCATTTGCTGAATACTCTTTTTCACAGGTGTTGATACAGTTTTGTCGTTTTTATCAAACTTCATCTCACCAATCGTTTTTTGAGTTTCAGCTTCTGCCAGTTTAGATTTTTCGTAAGCGAAAATACGAGCTGAAGCATACCCTTCAACAAGATTTACAAGCCTGTCTACATCAAGATCAGAACCTAAGACTTTGTACGCTTCGGTATAAAGCTGCTTAAAAGAAGGATCCGCAAAATATTCAGGATATTTCTTTGCAGATTCTTGGATTTGAGCTTTGTTTTCAATGATAGAGTGGAGTAGATTTAGGGCTTCGTTATCTTTGTTCATTGAAACAACTTGCTCTCTTAAAGCTCCAAGCTCCGAGGACTGATTCCCTTGAAGTTTTTCAAGCTGTTTGTAAGCTTCCGTCAAATCTTCTGTTGATTTAAATTTGCCTAAGATAAGAGTAGAAGGATCAGAAGATTTGTCTTCTCTTTCTTTTAAATCGGCATTTGCTTTACTTGTTTCTTCGGAGTTGTCGTTAGTTTGTAACGGCTCTGATTTAACAAATTCAGCTACTTGTGATAATTGATTTTCTTGCATAAAATTTCCTTTCGTTTTATAAAAATACGCACAACAAAAAAGGTGCATAAAATATGCCCCTTTTTATATATTTAGTTCTTTTAACTAAAATTGGTTTACTTTAGTTACACAAAAAGCTGTTCTTTATTAATGTTTTTTACTTGCAAAATACGGTCTTCTTCTATAATATCCATGAACTTTTGTACCATCGGAACGTTCATAATTTTCAACGTAGATAAGTTCCCCACTTTGTACTCTTTTATTCAAATTCTTTTCAGTTGGTACTTCCCAGTTATTATCAACAATTTAATCCATATATTTACTCATTCTTAATGCTTTGACTTTTTCATTAAAATTTCTAAATTCACCATCAGAATATATTCTGTCATTTTCGGTTAATAATTCTAATTCCAAATTTTCATACTTTCTTTTATCATTAGGATTAGTAATAAGTTCTCCTTTTTGCATTTTTTCATAAATTTTTTTTGATGCATATTCAGAAGCCCAATCATCTCCAAGTAAATCATAGTCTTCACCTAGTTTCCACTTCATTTCATAAGCAATTTCTCTACCCATAGCATTATTCCATAAGTCCATATTTCTTTCTCCATATGGAGCATTTGGTGTTTCGTTTTCGTGCTTGTCACCTAATTCTTTAGCTTTTTGGTCTCCGTAATACCAAGCTAGATGCCACGTCATATATGCATGTTTAAAAGCATCTGCTTCATTATTATGAGTATTACTGTATGCACCTTCTTTTTGGGTCATATCAAATCCGTATTTTCTCTGTGCTTTTTGTGTTGCATCTAATACTATGTTATTAAATTTTTTGCGTAATAAACTTTTTATTGTACTCATTTTGAAATATCCTTTCTATGTTATACTTTATCTATGAGATTACCTATTTTAAACAAATTTTATTCAGTTAATATATTTATATATTCTTTTATCATAAAAGCAATTTTTACTTGTTTGTTTTATTTGCCCTTTTGGGATTCACAATTTTTTTATAATTATTTTAACTATCTATTTTGGCTATCTTGCATATTAGGAATTATTCTTTTCTTCTCAGTAATCGTTGTTTATGTAACTATACCGGCAATGCCAATAGAATTTGTTCTGTATAAATTAAAAAAAATCAAACGAACTCCTATTACAATCTCTGTTAAATTTCAGATAATAATATGGCTTATCGTCATACTTTCATTATTGTATTCATATTGGTTTGACGCATATTATTACCCAATAATTGAACAACAATTAATAATGGATTAATATATAATTATTGCAGTACAAATATTGCACTCTACTGCTAAAAACATTTTTTTAAATTTTCTAAAATTTCAGTTTGCAAGGTCAGACTCTGTCTGACAAAAACTTAATACCAAGATTGTAGTATGGCTACTAAAAAGCAAGGGTGGGAAATGCGGAAATTAGGGAATTTTAATATTATCTTCATTGCATTCCCACCATTTTATACCAATCATAAAATTTGGTGGGAAGGAGTGTTTAATCTCTATATCCTTTGAAAAAAGCACATTTTCCATCATTAAATTTTTGGTGGGAATGAATGTTCAATTATTATTAAATTCAATGTTTGTAGCATTTCCCACCCTACTTTTTTTCCGTGTATTAAAATGAACGCTGCAAACAAAAAATTATTTACTTGGTCTTTTCAGCTACTTCTGAAAACATAGATCTTAATTTGTTGATTGATTGTTTTCCTGTCATACCTACTACAGAGGTTGATTTTATCATATTTTTTTGCCAAAGAGCATCTTCTTGTGAGCCTTCTACTATATAGTTTTTTAATTTGTAATTATTTTTTATAACATTAATTTTAGTACCTTTAATTAATGCGTGAGCCCAAAACCATAAATCATCGTGAGTAGGTACTTCTTTCATAAATTGTTCTTCGTTTAAAACATTTTCGTCTAAAACATGAGGAGGATAAAGTACACCTCCGCAGCCAACCGGTTCGTTTAAGAAGCTTGGAAGGTAGGTTGAATTATATACATAATTTCTTGCCTTCATAACAAGCTCACCGTTTTTATCGTGTTTTACAACAAACGCTTGACGTGCGTGAATGCACTTTGGATTTTCTAAATATGAGTTATATAGGTATTCTATAAGCCTGCTGTCGTAGTAATTATCATCATCAACAGTAATTATTATGTCATTAGGGAATTCTCTTAATGACGGAATAAGCTTTTTAAACGAACGAATGTCATTTTGAACCCATTTTATTTCTAATCCGTATTCTTGAAGCCTTGTAAGATTGTCAGGAAGTTTCTTTTCAGGGAATTGAGGTTCAGCAAGCCAAAGGACAACTCTATCGGGTTTTAGAGTTTGCTGCAAAAGAGTTGTAATCGTTTTATAGACTGAATTTATTCTTGCAGGGTAAGTTGTAAGTGAAACAATAACTTGCGGTGTTCGTTTTTCAGATGTAACCCCAAGTTCTGTTACCTCCTTTATATTTACCTCTACCCTATGTTTTTTGCAGAATTTTATACCAAAGAATTTTATTACATAATGGTCATCAATATCATTAATCGAAAACCA
>CADBQW010000029.1 GCA_902796925.1 uncultured bacterium
AATTCACCGAAACCCGCAGAGGATAAATGAGGGTAAGATAAAACAATTATACCTCCAATTACAGATAGTATTACTACCATAAAACCGCAATTCAGAAACAAATAAAAACCTGCAAACATTGCGATTAAGCAATATAAAATTATAACATTTCTTAATTCAAATACATTAGAACTTCCATCAGACAGATATTTAAACTTAGTTTTGTAATTAATTTCAGTAAAGTTTAAGCTTTTATAGTCGATGTAATCGTCAACCAGATTAGTTGCCATGTGTGCAAACAAGACTCCAATTAAAGCAACAATTCCATTTAATATGTTTCCGCCCTCTTTTAAAGAATAAATAAAAACGCAAAGCCATGGTAAAATAGTCATGGGCAGAGAAAAAGGCCTTGAATTTAAGAACCAAAATTTTATTCGCTCAAAAATATTCATTCCAGTAACCCTCTTATGTTTTTAACAGTTTCATAACTTGCACCTGCTTCAAGCAGTTCTTCTGCAGACAATCCAAACAAAGTGATAATATTATAAGCTTCGCTATCAAAATTTTCAAGAAAATTTACTGCCTCAAGAATGGCAGCCTCACGAGTTAAGCTGGTAAATCTGTCATTAATACCCAATGAAAAACTTCTGCGTTTTGCTTTACCCACTAATTCACCCTCAAAGCCAAAAGTGCAGCTCCTATCATACCGGAATAGTTGCCGGCCGAACCTTTAACTACTTTAGTGTTAGGTGTTACAAGATATTTATTAACCTCATTAGTTATGTAGTCTGTATCTGTAAATTGTGCCATTGAACCCGATAGCACAACACAATCAGGGTCAAAAATATTTGCCAACCCGATAATTCCGTCAACTATATCATCCATCCATCGCCTTAAAGCCGCCTTGCAAGCCTTATTGTTATTATTTACGCCTTCTATAACATCATAAGTTGTAATATCCGGATTCCCGGTTATTTCTGCGGCGGTAAGTCTTAAGCCGTTGCCGGATGCATAAATTTCAAAACAGTCATAACTACCGCAAGTACACTTTCTTTTTTTATCTCTTGATAGTTTAAAATGCATTTCTCCTGCAGCACCGCTTTTACCTTTTAAAAGTTTGTTATCTATAATAATTCCACCGCCAACTCCGGTACCCAACGTAAGCATTACTGAATTTGCGGCATCTTTAGAGGCTCCAATTATATGTTCAGCCCAAGCCGCGGCATTTGCATCATTTTCTACAAATACGTTCTTTTTACTCATTGATTGGAAATCCGTGGAGGAGTACCCTTCTGCAATATTTCCGGTGGAGCCGATGATTTTGGTGTTGTCATTGTTTACAGCACCACATGTTGCAATTGCAATAGTATCAACATTATCTTCATTAGTTTTTATGATATCTTTTATAAGGTTTTGAATTTCACAGAGGTCCTTAGGTGTTGAATGTTTGTTGATATCTGATACAATTTCACCCTTTTCGTTTACAATGCAGTTATATATTTTTGTTCCGCCAATATCTATAGCCAAAGCTTTTCTCATAATTAAACAACAACTCCTTTTTGTATAAAACGTTTTGTTATTAGTTGAGGTCTGGTTATTGCAGAGCCGATTACAACAGCATGCGCCCCCAGTTCGAATGCTCTTTTCACATCATCCGGCTCCCAGATCCTACCTTCCAATATAACGGGGATATTAGTCTCCTTAACAAGCTTTTCAAGCAAATCAAAATCAGGAGTTTCACTTTGTGAATCTGATTCAACTGTATAGCCAGAAAGTGTAGTAGATAATATATCAACACCTAAATTCGCGCAATTGACACCTTCTTTGTATGTAGAAATATCTGCCATAGAAACTTTTTTATTAAGTTGTATAAATTTAATAATTTCTTCTAATTTGCAATTGTTTGGGCGATTTCTTGATGTTCCGTCAAATGCAATTATATCAGCGCCGGCGTTTATTAGAGAAATGCAATCTTCTACGGTAGGTGTAATATAGACAATCTCTTTATAATTTTTAGGGATGACATCAGGCTTGGTAATTCCGATTATTGGGATATCAAAAAGAGACTTTGCGCATTTAACATCTCTAACTCCGGCAACACGCAATGCACCCGCACCACCTTTTACCACGGATTTCATCATTGCAGACATACAGGTTTCATGATACAAAGGCTCATTGGGCATTGCCTGTACAGAAACTATAACTTTACCTTTTAATCTTTTGATTATATCCATAAACAAATTATAACGCAAAGAAAAAATTTTAGTTATTTATTAGGATTACGATGTTCATAAAAGATTATCCCTGAGTTATCGATACTTTTTTGCAAATTTTTATTAGTAATATTTTGGTAATTAATAACATCAAAATGATATGGTGTAGATAGCTCATTGAGATCATCTTGAATTTTTGCGGTAGAAATTAAAGAATCTGCCCAGATTGCAAAATCTATATCTGACCCTACTGAAAATGTACCTTTGGCACGAGAGCCATATAGCATTACTCTTTTAATATCTTTATTCTGTCTAAAATATTCATATATTTTGCAAACAGTTTCTTCAGAAAGTCCAAATTTATTAGTCATTAAGCACTCCAATATGCTCTTTAAATCTTTTTATTTCAGCATAATATGACGTTGATATTTTTTTTAGGATAATATTAACTTTATCTATATTATATTCATGGGAACTTGCATTTCTATCGATTGCCATATCAATCCAAATTTGTGCTGTAGGAAGTATATTCGCAGAAAACGCAGCTTTTATAACATCTCTTGGTGTATAAACATCAATATCTTTTGATTTCAGATAGTCTTTTAGAACTTTCCAACCAAGTTCAAATACAATTTCAAAAGCTTGAACTATCGCCAATTTATTTATTTCATTTTCAGGAAATTCAATATAAGTTTCACATGCCAACTCATATAGTCTATATGCGTTTATAAAATTTTCTTTTCGTTCACTTAATCTTGTCATATATATACCTCATGCCGATTGTAACATACAAGGTTTATTTTTACAATTCTATTTTACAAACTGGTAATATATTTGTATGTATTATATAATTATGCATGCGAAAGAGGTAATCTATGAAAAAATCTTATGTCAAATATCCGTATTTAAAAAAGGAAGTTACTGTAATTGAACGCGATTGTGGTCATAAAATTGTTTTTGCACACAAAGATGGTGAAATGGTTAATATTTCAACATGGGTTAAAACAGGTTCAATAAATGAAAATGATGATAATAACGGTATCTCGCATTTTTTGGAACACCTTATGTTTAAAGGAACTCATGCTCATAAAGCAGGATATTTTGACAAAACGTTAGAAGCAAAGGGGGCAATTGTTAATGCCGCAACCTGGAAAGATTACACTTATTACTACGTTACACTACCAAAAGGTGAGAATTATAAAGATTTATACTTAGCACTAGAGTTGCATGCTGATATGATGATGGATCCGATTATACCGGATGAAGAAATTGGTGCTCCTTTTGATTTATCTGATAGCAACATTAAAGTAAAAAGGGAACGTCATGTTGTTATAGAAGAAATTCGCATGAGAAAAGATCAACCTTGGACAAAGCTCTACAATGCTTGCAATTTTAACATGTACAAAATACATCCATATAAACGTGATGTTATTGGTACTCCTGAAATTATTTCTCAAATATCTCGGGAAACTATAATGGATTACTACAAAAGATTTTATAACCCCGAAAATATGACAACCATTGTTGTTGGTGATTTTAATGAGGATAAAGTTCTTAAATTAATAGAGAAAGGATTCAATTTTGAAGGTAGAGAAAGCATAAAAAATACACCTAAGCAAATTGATAATCCAACAGAAAAAACTATTATTGTTGAAAATACAGCGCAGGTAAATACCGGCTATCTAATGTTTGGTTGGCTATTAAATAAAGCATCTGAAATTCGACACACTATTATTATGGATATGATAAGTATTATTCTTGGTGATGGTTCAAGTTCGCGTCTTTACCAAAATCTTATCGAAAAAAATAAAGAACAAATATTCAATATTGTTGAATCTGAACATTACCAATTCCGAGATGGCAACAATTTCTTTATCCAAGCTAATTTTGACTATACGAAAAAAGACTTGGCAATTGAACAGATAAAAGAACAATTAACCGGACTTTTAACCACTAAGATTACAGATGAAGAACTTATGAAGGCAAAGAAAAAATTAAAAACTCGTCTTGCCTGTGCAACAGAAACTGTCTCTGATATTGGCGAAACAATAGGATACTATATGACCGTATGTGACAATCTGTCATTAATTGAAGAATACCTTAAAGATATTGAAACTATTTCCATAGATGAATTAGAAGAAACAATAAAAAATTACTTAAATATTAATAAGGCAACGATATCTGTACTTATGCCTAATTAACTATTACAATTAAATTCTGTCAATATTGAATACTATTACTGAAAGTATTACT
>CADBQW010000030.1 GCA_902796925.1 uncultured bacterium
ATTATATGGTATAAAATTTTGTTCGCTCCTACAATTTATGGGGTGGACAAAATTTTGTAAGAAATTTTGTATTTGATGTAAAATGTTTTTGAGGATATTTCAAATGGTTGAAATTTCAATAACTGTTCCGGTGTACAATGTAGAAAAATATTTATTGAGATGTTTAAATGTAAGGGGTGCAAGAATTGCACCCCTTACTACATTTGTGAATATTATTTATAAACTGGTTTTAAATTGCGTGATCACTTCTCATTGCTGCCAATACACCCGCTGCGACACCAACTAAGATTCCTATGAATGATTTATTTTTTAACATTTTAGGGCTTAAAATTTTCATCAATCCCCAGGTGCCTACTGTTGCCGCACCGCCTACAACTGCACCACCTGCAACTTTTCCGGCGATTTTTTCAAAGCGTTCACCGCGACCTTCTTCTGTTCCGTTTACGTAACATGCGTTTTCTGCTGCAGATTTTCTGTCAGCAAGACCAAAGGTTAACGATTGAATAAATGATTGACTGAACTGCCCTCTGCCATGTTCTTTTATATCATCACCGATTGTTTTGCCGACCATGTTCTGATACAGAAGATCTGCTCGTGCACGAAGTGCTTCTTTATCAAGATCGCATCCGTAGAGTGCGCCTACTTGTTCGCAATATTTTTCATATGCATTTTGAATTTGTTCTTGCTCGTTTTCCATAATTTTAAGATGCAAATTTCTTGCCGCAAGATTTACAGCTTCCATTGGTGAGTTTGCTCTTACTTCACCGGAACGCATTTTTACTTGTTGATTAATGCCGTAATTTATCATGTAATCTTGATTCTTATCCATATATTTATAGTAATAATCTGGATCTAAAGGTTGAAATCCGGTTGTTCCTGTTGTCCCGGTTGTTCCAAGGTTATATGAAGTTCCCATCGGAGTCGTTGAATTATATCCTGCCGAATACAACATATCATCTGTCATAACAGAACTTGCATAGTTATTTGTTAAGTTGTATGCTAACGGATTGTAATTTATAGCCGTTGAATAATCAAACATAACCTAACCTCCAAATTGATTTTAACCTACCTTACTTATATAAAAACATTGTATTTTTAAATATTGCCTTTTATAACTTTTTTCGTTAATAAAACTTTACAATTGTGATACAATAACAAAACTACATAATTGGTCAGGATTCGAATGTTTGTGCTATACTATTATCAAGGGATACAGACAATAGGGGAATTTAAATGACTGAAGAAACACAAGATATAATTCAAGAAACATCTCAATCCGGAGCGGCTATTGCCGAGAAAATTGAGGTTGTTGATTTGCCGGATAATGATGAGTCAATCGAAACGAAGACTTCAGATAGCTATGATGCCAGTAATATCAGGGTTCTGGAGGGTTTAGAAGCTGTAAGAATGAGACCCGGCATGTATATTGGTTCAACCTCTCAAAGAGGTTTACACCATTGTATATACGAGATTGTCGATAATTCGATTGACGAATCTTTGGCAGGATTTTGTACAGATATTCATGTTACGGTTCATAAAGATAACAGCGTCACAGTTGAAGATAACGGCCGCGGTATTCCTGTTGACATAAAGCCTGAATCAGGAAAGTCTGCACTAGAAATTGTTCATACAGTGCTTCATGCCGGAGGGAAATTTGGCGATGGCGGTTACAAGGTATCAGGTGGTCTCCATGGAGTTGGAGCTTCTGTCGTAAACGCTTTATCGGAGAAATATATAGTAGAAGTTTCACGTCAAGGTTACGTTTGGCGTCAAGAATATATGAGAGGTGAACCTCTGGCGCCGGTAGAAAAAGGCATGGCTACTGAAAAAACAGGTACCAAAACAACTTTTTGGCCAGATCCTGAGATTTTCACAGAAACAACCGAGATTGACTGTGAAGTTATTTCAAATAGACTTCGTGAGATGGCTTTCTTAAACAAAGGGTTAAAAATAATCTTCCACAAGCCTGACGGAGAAGAAGAAATATTCCATTATGTAGGTGGAATTGGCAGCTATGTTGAATACTTGAACCAAAACAAGACTTGTCTTCATGACAAACCTATATACATTGATAAGGTCATAGGTGACATTCAGGTAGAAGTTGCAATGCAATACACGGATGCATACAACGAAAATGTTTTATCCTTTGCGAATAATATAAATACCCACTTTGGGGGAACACACTTAACAGGGTTTAGAAACTCCATAACTCGTGTATTTAATGACTATGCAAGGAAAAATAATATATTAAAAGATTCTGATCAGAACCTATCGGGTGAAGATGTCAGAGAAGGTTTGACGGCAATCGTTTCCGTGAAAATACCAAACCCCGAATTTGAGGGGCAGACAAAAGAAAAACTGGGTTCTGCAGAAGCTCTTGGGGCTGTTCAAGATGCTGTAAAAGAAAAATTACAGGAATGGTTGGAATTCAACCCAAAAATTGCTAAAATGATTCTTGAAAAAACACTCCAAGCTCAAAGAGCAAGAGAAGCAGCAAGACGCGCAAGAGAATTAACCAGAAGAAAATCCGTTCTTGAAAACTCTACACTTCCGGGCAAGCTTGCTGACTGTTCGAACAGAGAACCTGAAAAGTGTGAAATTTTCCTTGTAGAGGGGGATTCTGCGGGCGGCTCTGCAAAACAAGGTAGAAACAGAATGTTTCAGGCTATTTTACCTTTGCGTGGTAAAATTTTGAACGTTGAACGCGCAAGATTGGATAAAATGTTTGCTAATAACGAAATTCAATCTATGGTACAAGCATTTGGTATTAATATAAGTAAAAATGAAGAAGAAGTCGATATTGAAAAACTTCGTTACCATAAAATTATTATTATGACCGATGCCGATGTTGACGGTGCTCACATTAGAACATTATTGTTAACATTCTTCTTTAGATATGCGAAACCATTGATTGATAATGGACACGTATACATTGCTCAGCCGCCTTTGTTTAAGGTTACTATAGGTAAAAATTCTGAATACTTATACGATGAACATGCTCTTGATAAAATGCTCAAAGAACGTGGTATAAAATCGCTGAAACTATCCTCTGGTGATAAAAAGATAGTAAAATCCGGCGATGAATTAATAGAACTTGTACATAATATGGCCGGTTTCTACAATTCATATAATAACCCTATTTTAAACTTATATCCGGCTGTAGTTTTGAGGGGATTGATTCGCTCAGAGATTAAATTTGAGGATTTTGATGATCAAATTAGAATGAAAGAAATCGTCGATTACTTAAACCATTATCTTAAAGATCACGCTGAAAACTACAACATTTCAGAAGCTGCAAGTTATAGTTGTGAAGCGCTTTACAATGCTGAAAGTGCAAAATATTCTATTAAGGTTAACTTAAACGAAGAAGAACACGTGATTTTGAACCAAGCAATTATAAAATCTTCTGAATACAAAAGATTAAAAGCTTCTTACCCGCTGATTCGTGACTTTTTGATAGAAGAAAGCGGCGGCCTGATATTGGAATCAGATAGTGAAACTTACGAGATTCATTCGTTTGAAAAATTGCAAAAAATAATTGATGACCGCGGACAAAAGGGTATGACAATTCAACGATTCAAAGGTTTGGGCGAAATGATGCCTCAACAATTGTGGGAAACAACAATGGATCCTTCAACAAGGACTTTGTTAAAAGCTACAATTGAAGATGCAGCATTATGTGACAGATTGTTTGATATACTTATGGGTGATAAAGTTGAACCTCGCCGTCAATTTATTGAGCAAAACGCTGTTTATGCAACTAATATTGATACTTAGTTAAGAAGGGCATAAGGCGATATTGCCATTAATGCAATAGTAGCGTGCGCTTTTGTGTAAGAATTGAAGGCAATAAGGCAAGTAGGGCCATAGGGCAATAGGAGGGGGTTCCGTTCCCTATCTCACAATTGGGAAAGAAAAGAATTTGTCAGCAGGTAGGTTTAGATTTCATAAATCCCCGACCTACCTGCTACCCTTTTTTGTCATGCTGAATTTATTTCAGCATCTTGGCCACGTTACAATGTACCGATTTTTGTTTTATCAAGGGGAGCCTGCCTATTGCCTCGGTGATAAGATCCTGAAACAAGTTTAGGATGATAATCCTTATTGCCCTATTATCTTATGGCCTTATGGCCTTATGACCCTATTGCCCTATTGCCCTATTGCCCTATGGCTTTATTGCCTTTTTCCACAAAGGGTTGACAAAAATCGAAAAATAGTAAATAATGAGGATGTTGTGAGCAAGAATATTCGGAGGATTGGAAGTATGACAGAAG
>CADBQW010000031.1 GCA_902796925.1 uncultured bacterium
CCAATCCTCCGAATATTCTTGCTCACAACATCCTCATTATTTACTATTTTTTAAATTTTGTCAACCCTTTGTGAAAAAAGGCAATAGGGCAATAAGAGGGGGAAATGTCTCAAATCCCCTGGTAATAATCCAAATTTCAACCATTGCGGGCAATATTGCTGTTTCAAATTCATTAGTGTAGACTCATATATAAATCCAACATTACGTTATTGACAATATAGGGTTTTATATAGATAATCTTTATTATATTAGGAGAATGGTTATGAAGAATATTTCATTAAGAATTATATGTTTTATATGTTTTGTTATTGCACCGATATATGTTATTATGAACACACCTGTTCTAAAACAATTTTATTGTGCTAAAAAACAGGGAAAGTGTTTAGTTAGAGTTTACAATATGATGCAGCAAAAGCCGTCGTTTAAAGATGAGTTTATGCTGGCCGATATCATTGATGTAAAACCTGAAAAATGTAATTCTCTTTTCGGGGTATACAAAGAAAATTGTGTTGCAATATCAACCAAAGATGGCAAAAACCATTATCTTGAATTCTCTTTCCAAACAGAACAAGATACTAAAGATGCCTCAGATGATTTTAAAAAATTCTTAAAAGAAGATAGCCCGGATTATCAGCAATATAAGTTTACTGCGGATAAGGATTTTGATGATTTAAATACCATACTTTTTGGATGGGGTATGATAATTCTAGTGGGTCTGTTAATTTCAATGGGTGTAATAAAAGATACTACCGGTTCAAATTTAACATATAAGGAGCAGTTTGAGGAAATGAAAAACTTCTTCAAACCGGCAAATTTAAAAACTCTCCCTTCAAAATTCGTTGATTGGTTTGAAAACCGTGTCATTAGAAAGTGGTTTCTCAGAAAATAGACAAACCTATTTTGTAATAGGAACGAAAACTTTTACCAGTTTCCCTCTATTTTTATCGTTAAAAGAAATTTCCTTTTTAGCATTTTGAGGGGCAAATTCGTCTTTCTGATAATTCATTAAATATTTCATGAATTCCGGACTGAACATAGTTTCTCCTTACACACTTATTACATATATATAAAAACATTTTTTATAGGAATTTTGCTAATATTTTAAGAATTATTAATTAATGTTTGAAAAAGCGGGTACTTGATTAACAGATTTAATCAGGGCGTTAAAAATAAACGGATGGATTTCTCCTGATTTTATTTTTTGATGATAAATTATTGTTAGAGCTTGTTTGGGTGACAGGGCTTCTTTATAAGGCCGTTTTTCAGTTAATGCGGAATAAGTATCAGCAAGAGAGAGAATCTGCAAATTTATATCCGGTTCAAATTCGTCATCAATTTTTGGATAACCTGTTAAATTTGCGTTTTGATGATGATATTTAACAAGCTTTTTAACATATTCATCGACATTGGTGTTTTTTAATAATTCATAACCAAGGGTTGAATGTTTTTCCATAATCACATGTTCTTGATTGGTTAATTTTCCGGGTTTGTTGAGAATTTCAGAGGGGATAAGAACTTTTCCTATGTCGTGCAAGGTTGCTGCTTCAAAAATAGCTTCTTTATTGATATTGGATTGCATTGATTGGGGAAGATTGTCTATTATTTGTGATGAAATTCTTTTCATATCTGAAGAATGTCCTTGCTGAATTTTTGCTAATCCGTCAAGATTTAATTCCAAATTAGGATTCACATCCCCTATAATCTCTTGAATTTTGGGATTATTTTGAATCATCTGACGAATGGATGATTCTGACAGGTATTTTCCGCCGGAATTAATTTCAACTCTATCATCGGCATTTTGCCCGACAAACGTCACGTTGTGACCTTTTAAAGGTTGAAATTTCGACTTATTAATACTATTTATTCCAAATGATGATAGTATTCTAAAATCCAAAACCTAACTTACCTATACCAAATCTACACTACACTTATATATAAAGTATTTTTATATCTGTGAATTGCTTTTTCTTAATTTAAATTTACAATTAACGATTTTAAATTTAATAAAAATTTTGTTAATATTTGTTAATAAAATTTTAAAAACATTAAAGTTTAAATAAACAAAATCCGATATACATGGTACAAGCAATGAAATCTTACAAATAGAGGAGTAGATATGATGGATGAATTTAACACAACAATGCTGGAAGAACAAGAATTACCGGAGATAACATTCAAGGTAAACGATGACATTGAGGTAAAGTTTGATATGACTCTGCCTTTGCAAGTTTTGTTTGACGATGTAATGACTTTTGTATCGGAAACAGATATTTGATAAATGTTTTTAATAGTTTTTAAAGACTGTCTTTATGGGCAGTCTTTTTTTTGTGTTCCGGAATTAGAATATAAATTATTACAAAATATTCAAAAAACTTTGTTTTATATGGCTAAAATGACATGTTTATGCAAATATATGATTGTCGATATTTAATAACTCTGAGCGAGGGTAAATAATGAAAAAAACTTTGCTAGTTATATGTTCTATGGTAGTGTTAGCGGTACCCGCATTTGCTGATTTTAAGACTCACTATGATCTTGGACAACAGTATCTTGCCAATTATCAATATTCAGGTGCAATAACAGAATTTAAAAGTGCATTAAGAATCAATTATATGGATAATTCAGCGAGAATTGGATTAATAAATTCATATCTTGCCAGAGGTGCCAATTATGCAAATAAAGACAAAAACTGGTCTAAAGCGGCTGATGATTATCGTGCAGCACTGTTTTATTTGGTTTACTATCCAAACGCTCAATCTGTTAAAAATTCAAGTCAGGCAATCGTTCAGGTTAACTCTAATTTAAGCAGATGTTTGGCAAATATGGGTTTTGACACCTCTGCAAACAGCAGATTTAAAAAGGCAAAAGAACTTAGGGCTGAAGGAAATTTTGCTGCAGCGGGATATGAATTTAACCAAACTTTGTCAAATGTCGCAAATATAAAAGAAAGTTTCGAACAAACCGGTGATATTATGAAACTTTTGGGTAATGATATCAAGGCTGCGGAATACTATAAAAAAGCAGTAGCAATTGCACCGGGAGATATTGATTTAAGGTTGTCTTATGCAAAAATTCTTGATAAAATCGGCAAAGAAGATGAGGCTGTGGAAGAATACAATTACATATTATCCAAAACGGGGGATAATAGAGAGATTCTATATGCTCTGGAAAGGATATACAAAGGGAAGTTAGAGGAAAACCCTAACGATGCAACAATTACCGCAAATCTTGGTGCAATAATGCAAAAGGAAGGTAAATTTGATGATGCTTTAAAATACTATTCTAAAGCGGAATATATTAATCCTTCCGATATAAATACCAGGATCAATGTAGGAACTTTATATCAGCAAAAAGGTGATTTTAAAACAGCAATTACTGCTTATGATTCAGTTTTGATTATGTTTCCCGATAATGTAAATGCAAATCTATACAAAGGTCAAGCATACGAGGCTCTTGGAGACAATGACAAAGCACTTAATCAGTACAAAAAAGCTTTATCTCTTGACCCAAATAATATAGAAGTCAAAAATGCAATGCTTGGGCTTACTCAAAAAACCATGTCCCCTCAAGATTTTATAGCATATGTAAAGAATAATTCAGGCACGAACGCAGGGAGTACACTTTATGATTATGCATTGCAATTACACAAAAAAAATAAACTTGATGATGCTATTGTAATGTATTCGGAAGCAATTAATTTAATACAAAATGATCCGGAAATATATGCAAACCTTGCGATTGCACAAAGTCAGAAAAAAGATTTTAATTCGGCGATGAATACATTAAAAGTTGCCAGTGCAAAATTTCCTAATAATCAGCAATTAAAAGATACTTATAAATCCATTTCCGTGGAAGTTAACGATGGAATCCTTGATTCTGCAGCGAATTTATATAATTCAGGCAAATATGAAGAAGCAATTAAAAAATATTTAGAAGTAGTTCCGCAAACTGCAGATACAAATCTTGCTATTGCTTCTGCATATCAGAATTTAAAAAATGATGATATGGCCATTGAATATTATAAAAAGGCGTTGGCCATAAAGCCTGATTCTGCTACTGCATACTATATTGCTGCTTTATATGCAAGTAAAGATGACACTCAAAATGCAATGAAATATGTTGATAATGCAATATCTCTCGATAAAAATAATCAAGATGCACTGTCATTAAAAAAAGATTTAGATGCTAACTTAATAGCCGGGAATCTTCAACAAGCTATCGAAATGTTTGATGGCGAAAAGTATGATGAAAGTCTTGCGCTATTGAATAAAGTTTTAACATCTGACCCTCAAAATTCATATGCTCTTTATTATAGAGGGATGATTTACGATGCAAAGAGTAATTACAATAGTGCAATAAACGACTATAAAAAAGCCTTAACACTCAATTCCGGTTCTGATTTAATAGTTGTAAATTACCTTATTGCTCTGGATTATGACAATCTCAAACAGTGGGCAAATGCTAAAACTTATTACAAAAATTTTATAGAAAAATATGAGACTGACGACGAATATAAACAGTATGCGCAATCCAGAATTGATGAATTAAAGGATCTAAAATAAAAAGTAGCAGTATTTTTTGAACTATTGGAAAAATGAAAAAAGATATAAAAGAATATATAAAATCACGAGTTTCTCTTGCGCCGATGGCCGGAATAACTGATTATGTTTTAAGGAGTATGGTAAGGAGATACTCTCCGGATTCTTTAATCACTACGGAAATGATTAGTTCTGAATATCTCAGGCAAATTCCTACCGGGGACATTTTAAAGTTAGATGATAATCATCATCCTATCGCTTATCAGATCTCAGGCCACAAACCGCAATTAATGAATGAGGCGGCGAAACTTCTTAGTGATAGAGCGGATATTATTGATATAAATATGGGATGTCCTGTTAACAAAGTTGTCAAGGGTCAAGATGGGGCTGCTCTTATGCGAAATATCCCTCTGGCAAAGGAGATTGTCCAAGCGGTTAAAGAAGGAACCGATAAATGTGTAAGTGTCAAATTTAGACTTGGGTACACATTTGAAGAAATGAATTTTGTTGAATTTGGTCAGGCTATGCAAGAAGCAGGGGCTGAATTTATTACTATCCATGGAAGAACTCGCTCTCAACTATACAGCGGTAATGCTGATTGGACAAAAATACGTGACTTAAAAAATAATATAGATGTTCCCGTTTTTGCAAACGGAGACATAAAATCAGTTGAAGATGCTATAAGATGTATTGAGATATCGGGGGCGGATGGCGTTGCCATAGGCCGGGCTGCAATGGGGGATTCTTCACTTATCGGAAGAATTGAATACTATTTTAAAACCGGTGAAATACTACCTCCACCATCATTATCACAACGGGTTCAAATGCTAAAGGCGCATTTGGATGAGGAAATAAAATTGCGTGGCGAATTGACAGGGATAAAATTTATGCGTAAATTTTATCCATACTATCTTTCGGGATTTGAAAATGCAAAGCAAATAAGAGCTAAAATTATTACGGAAGAAAATTACGATAATATAGTTAGAGTACTTAGATTCTACAGTAGTTTATAAGGCAATGAGAATTGTCATCCTGCCCGCCCCACAGATGATTGGAGTTGGGTTTCAGGATGACACGCCCCCTCGTAATAAGGTTTTGTAACAAAATCTTTACAATTAATTAACATACTGTCAAAAAATTTTTTTATAGATTTTAATAAACAATATGAAAATAACAGGCAATTATAATTTAAACTTCACAGGAAATCCGATCGTTGTTAACGGCAGAAAATTGATTCCGGCAAAAGATTATAACGGTACAATTTTAAAACTCACTAAAAAAGATAAGGAAATTATTGATCTTTTAAAGGAAGAAATTTCTAAGCTGGAATACGAACATTATACATTATCTAAAAAGATTATGTATTTGAGACCAAAATCACATAAAAAAGATATTTATGATTTAGAGCTTCGCAATATTGAGGAACAGATTGATTCTTTACGAAGCGAAATTATTGAAATTAAGAAGGCTAGATTTAACAAACAAACAAATAAATAAATAAAAATAGTTTTATTTAATAAACCTTCTAAAAATTTAATTTTCATTGGATGTGTATTACTGCATACATTTTAATCTTTTGAAATAAGATTTTGAACATCCAAAACGGTTCTTAATTTCAAAGCATAAATATTGTCAAAATTAAACTCTTTTAATTTTACGGCATCTTTTTCTGTAGTTATAATGTTACCTTCGATTGTTGATAATTCAGATATTTCATACTGATGGTGATCATCAAAGGTTACTGTATCAACGATGTCGTAATTCTTCAAAAAATTATAAAACTGTTCCGGCTGACCTATTGCAGATATTGCTGTAGCTTTTGCACCATATTCAAGCTTTGCATTTGTTTTGATATTATAAACATAATCCGGTTCGATTTTGCATACTTGAACATCTTTTTTATATTTTTGCATTATGTGTTTTGCAAAGTTCTCTGCATTGCTGTGATCAGTATCTTTGCTAACCACAAGGATTTTATCCGCGCGTAAAATATTTTTAATACCTTCTCTTAGGGGGCCGGCCGGGAGAAGATTCCCATTTCCGAATTGTTTCACACTATCAATAAGGATAATATCTATATCTCTATAGAGTTTACGGTGTTGAAACCCATCGTCTAATAAAATTATGTCACTATTAAAATTTTCGATTGCATATTTTGAAGCTTCATATCTATTTTTTGACGTAATGACAATACATCCGGTATTTTTAGCGAGCCAAAAAGGTTCATCCCCGGAGAATTTTGCATTATAAAAAATTGTTTTCCCATCGGATATTACGTTAATATTTTTATTAGATAACTTTCCGCCATAACCCCTTGATACGATTGCAACCGTATGACCTTTTGAATTCAAATATTTTGCGATTTCACAAGTTACGGGGGTTTTGCCAACCCCTCCCGTCGTAAGGTTTCCAACAGAAATTACTTTTGCATCAACTTTTTTTGGTTGCAAAATACCTTTATCATATTGCTGATTCTTGTACTCCGCAAAAAAAGTATATATATTTGATAATAACTTTAAAATGTTGAGAATTAAGCCTTTAGCATTTTTATCATAGTGAATTTTCGTTATTTTATTTTTTAAATTCATACAAACTCACCTCTAGAACATTAGCCTGAATAAAAGGAATCGTTTATTCAGTTTTTCAGAGAATTTTTTAAGGTTTTCTGTTGTAATGCTTGCATCGTCTAAGACTTTTGCCAGTTGAGTTCTTTTATCCGGAGTAAGCTTATTAACTTCCTCAAGTGCAATAGAAGCATTCATTAAAGCTTTATTTGCATTAGTAACTGCAGACTTGAGTTCACATTGCAATTTTTTGTCCCCGGTCATAGAATTCACAGAGGTGCTTATTTCACTAAGATTATGGATAGACGTTCTCAAATCTTGTGCCAATTGTTCGGATTGTTTATCGTCACCTATTATTTTGTTAATATTTTTAGCCAATTTCTCGATTGATTCAGACGTAGAAACAACAGATTTTTGGAACTTTTCATCCCCGATAATACCGTTTATACTCGTCGTAATTATGTCGAAATCATTTGTTGCTCTGTCAACCATTGCTAACAAGGATTTGATGTCTTCTTGAGAGGCATCGATAAGGGTATCCACCTTTAAAAGAGTTCTGGTTGTCTGCGCAGTTAAATCATTAATATTGTATACCGAGGATTTTAATTGAGAAATAACCTCATCAGAAAGAAGATCATTTACTTTTTTATTGGTTTCGGTGAGAGATTCTGCTGCTCTGTACTGCCAATCCATAAAATCTGCTATTCTCATAGGATTAACGACGGTATAAGGTGAATCTTGCTGAGGATAAGGTAATACAACATCGTCTAAAGTTGATATTCTTAATGTCGGTTTCCCTTCCAAATTAACAATTCTACCCTTCATAAATTCAGGCAAAATCAAACCGGGCAAGTCCACAATATAGTCAACTTTATATACATAATTTGAGTTAATATTTCCTTTTAGTGCTGCAGGAACTATATCTTTTGATATAACCTCAACATTCATGACCTTTCCCACATTGTAGAATTGATCATCAAGTTTCATCATGACTTCATCGTCTTTATAAAGAATATCTTTGCTATCCGCTTTAGAAATAAATACTGTCCTTAGTTTTGGCGGAGTAATTTCTAAAAATAACTCCCCGATAAGGCCGGATTGCTGAATAGAAAACATTGAAGCCTTTGGTATTTCAACGTTCGGATCTGTGATAACGAATTTTAACTTGACGCAACTGTCTACCCCATCAATAATCGGTGTTATTTCTTCAACTTGTCCGACACGAATGCCCATCATTTGTACTCCTGCACCCGGCCGTAAACCATTGATATCTTTGAATTTAATTTCTATTCTGTCTGCCGAAGAAAGTGCTCTGCCCTTAACTTTCAGAATTACTCCGAATAAAAGTACCAGTGCCAATAACGACAACAAACCAACTTTAAAAGATGATGAAAATTTCATTTTGTATCCCTTAGACTCTTTTGATAAATTCATTTTATCAAAAAAAAATTTATAAATCAAAAATGTAAATTATTAGATTGCATACACTTTATTTATGTAGTATAATTTCTATATGTTGGAATATGAAAATAAAAATATATTAATAGTTGGTTCATCTGCAAAGGATTATGCTCTAATTGAAAAGTTTAAATCTTTGAGTTTTGTTGGGGATATTTTTATTACAACATCAGACAAATGTTTTTCTAAAATTGCAAAACTTGTTGATATAAGAATTGATAATCCTAAAGAAATACTTGAGTTTGTGTTGGAAAATAATATTTCAATGACAATCGTCACAAGTGAAAAGGCTATGAATTCGGATATCGAAACTTTATTCACTTCAAATGGTCAGCAGATATTTTCACCGTCAAAATTAGCAAGCCTTAATTTTATAGATAAAGCCTTGTGTAAAAAATTCCTTTATAAAATGAATATAAAAACGCCTAAATTTGCGATATTTGAAAAAGAACAACTTGCCATCGATTATTTAGAAAACGTTAAATATCCGATAATAATATCCTCAAAATTTGGGGCTCCGCGTTATGCGGTGTCAACTATATCAGGCGCAAGAACATTTATTAAAGATTTGTTTTTCTCTGGAGAAGAAAAGGTTGTAATTGAAGAATATATTTACGGGAACGAATTTTCATATTATTTTTTGACAGACGGATACAAGGTTTTACCAATATGTACCACATCTAGTTGTAAATTCTTGGAAGAAAATATTGGCGGATACATGTCTGACGGAATAGGAGGTTTTGCTCCGAATTACAGATTATCAGCAGAAGTGAAGTGTCGTCTTGAAGATATTGCAGAAAGTATTATACAAGAACTCGAAAAAAATAGAACTCCATATACCGGTATTTTAGGAATAGATGGGGTTTTATCCGGAGAGGATGATTTTTTTATCTTAGGAATTTCAACTTTTCTAAAAGATCACGATGCAAATACAGTTCTCAAATTGGTTGACGAAAATATATACTACCTTTTTGAATCTTGCATTAACGGGAATTTTTCAGATGATTATGAAGAAATAGCTATCAATGATAATTATGCTATCTCTTGTGAACTTAGAGCAAAGTATGATAATAGAAACATTTCAGGATTTGATGAACTTGACGAAGATAACATATCTTTGTGTGGTTTAAACTTTGATAATAATGGCAATATTTTATCATCTAAAGAACAAAAGCTAATTCTTACTCAAACAGGTAAAACTTTAACATCTGCAAATAAAAAACTTTTTGAAGATATTGAATCTATAAAATTTGAGGGTAAAACATACAAAAAAAATATTTTAACTTGCTCTTAATGTGTAAAAATTTTCGTGAAGAATTTTATGCTATAATTTTGTATATGAAAAAGACTTTGCTAATAATTTTGTTGATATTATTTCTTTCGCCAATGATTGCCATATCAAGTGAGGAAACCGATGATTATGTTGATATGGCAGCCTCTTATGCTGCTGAGGGTGAATATCAAAAGGCTATGCAAAGTATTGATAATGCTTTGAGATTGGAGCCGAATAATAAGACTATTTTAAATATAAAATCAACACTCCATTCAGTTATGTATCCTAATTCATATAAGGCTCAATCCCCATCCGCAATAAGAAATTTTTCAGGTGAAGACAGTTATTTGCAATCAGGTTTGAACCAATACGAAATGAAGGATTTTAACGGGGCTCTCTATTCTTTCCAAAAATATCTTGAAGTAAACCCTAATTCAGATTTCACATATACTATGATTGCAAAGTGTTATCTTGAAGCAAATAATCCTGCACTTGCCCTGAATTATATTGAAAAAGCACTAAGGTTATCAAATAGTGTAGAAAATAGGATGATTCAAGGTAAAATATTATATGCAAAAGGGAATTACATCCAAGCTAAAAAAATCTTTGAAGATTTAAAATTCACAGTGCAAACATCAGAATTATATGAATATATCGGACTTTGCAATTATAAAATGGGAAATTTTTCTCAAGCTTTAATGAATATTGATAAAGCAATCATCCTACGTGATGATGCAACATCATTAAATATCCTATATAATGAAATAAAACAAAATCTGGAAGTTAAAAATTAAAGAGGATTCATGCCAAAGAGACATTACAAGAAAAAACATAGAGAAAGTTTTATCACAAGAGCCGGAAATCTTGTTGCAACATTGTGTTTAACAGCATGCATGCTTTTTGGTTTAAGAGCATATAGCGCCCAAAACATTCTAAAATTCGTTCAGTTATCAGACGTACATTTTTCAACTCTTGGCCAAAATACTACTTTTAAGCTGACAGGAGAATCTCCTAAACTTTTTGATGATGCTATTTCTCAAATAAATGACATTCAAGACCTTTCTTTTGTAATGTTTACAGGGGATTTAATAGACAAATCTTTTGAAAAACAATTGAAAGCATTTATGGAACATGCAAAAAATATTAATCATAAATGGTACTATTCATATGGAAACCATGACACATGTGTAGGTGGTTATTTAACACCGGAACTTTTCAGAAGTATCGTAAAAGAAGGGAATCCGGATTTTGAGTTTGTAGATAAAAATTACTATTCATTTGAACCTCAAAAAGGGTATAAAGTTATAGTTCTTGATACTATTATAAGAGATAGAATTACCTCTAATGGCGAAATTTCAAAAGAACAATTAAACTGGTTAGATAATGAATTAAAAATTTCCCAAAATAAAACAGTATTGATATTTATGCATATTCCTATTGTTGAGCCATTTTCCAGCCCAAATCACAGATTGAACAATTCAAATGAAGTTCGTGAAATTATAGAAAAATATAAAAATCCAATAGGGGTTTTTCAAGGACATTATCACGCTTCAAAAATTAGACAATACGGAAATGTTATATACGTAAGTTCTCCGGCACTGGTTTCATATCCGGATGCGTTTAGGATTGTCACTGTGACCAATCATAAAAATAGTGTTACTTTTGATATTAAAACAAGAGATACAAGAGAAACAAATCTTCAAAAAGCAGCAAAAATTATGACCTTCACTCCGGGATTATACGAAGGTGAAAACAAAGACAAAAATGTTACTATAACTATAAAAAAATAAATTAAACAGGAGCAAGTATATGGTTGAAGAATTTAAAATAAAGTTTAGAGGTGTGAGAGGAAGTTACACTATTGCAGATAAAAATTATATGAAATACGGCGGCAACACTTCTTGTGTGGAAGTTCGTGCGGGTGGACACCTGATAATTCTGGATGCCGGTTCAGGTTTGATAAAAGTCGGAGATGAACTTGTTCAGAATCACATCACATCTTCAATGGAAAAGCAGAAAAGAAAACCTATAAGAGCAACTGTACTTTTGTCACATATTCATCAAGATCATATCCAAGGTTTTACGTTTTTTAAGCCCCTTCATATTCCATCTACTGTAATTAATGTTTTTGGAAATTCGGCTAATAACCTTGCAACAGAACTTGACGGATTATTATTTAATAAAACTTTCCCTCTATCAATGGGGGATATTGCAGGAAAACTGGATATAAAAACCCTAAACAAGCAAGAAGGACTTATCTTTGAGGATGAAAAATCTCCTGTTATAAGGAGATTTGAAAATGACGAAGAATCAACACCAAAAGGTAATCAAGTTGTTGTAACATGTTATCGCTCATCAGCCCATCCGCAAGAGGGTGTACTTATCTATAAAATTGCATATAAAGATAAAACCATTGTATATGCAACAGATGTTGAAGGTTATTATGGCGGGGATAAACGTCTGGAAAGTTTTGCTAAAGGGTGTAATATCTTGATTCATGATACCCAATATACAACAGAAGATTACCTGGATTCTTTTTCTTCAAAACAAGGTTATGGGCATTCAACATTTGAAATGGCTCATGAAATGCAGAATCATACAGGCGCCCAAAAACTTCTGTGTTTCCATTATGACCCTTCATACGATGATGACAAACTGGATTCTATAGCAAAACAATATAAACCATATGGTGATAAAATCCAATTAGCATATGAAGGTTTAGAAATAGACTTAATGCAATAAATCATTAATAAACAAATATTATGAAAAATCTTGTTGATAAATGTGTAAATATACTATCATTCTTAATAATTGCGTTTTTGACATCAGCTTATGCAGAACCTGCTAGTTTCTACGTTATTGATGCCCACAAAAATGCTGTTAATCACAATAATCTTGGTCTTATGTATTTAGAAGAACGAGGGTATTACGCAGCAATAGAGGAATTCAAAATCGCAATAAGTTTGGCTCCAGATACCCAAGCTTCTTCTGTATATTATAAAAATCTCGGAGATACTTATATGATTGTAGGTTCCCCTGAATTAGCCCAAGATTGCTATTTAAATGCAATTAATTTATATAGCCTAAACTTTCAATTTTATAAAGATCTTGCAAAATGCTACAAAGCTATGGGGATAGCACAATCTAAAATTGCAGAATATAAAAATGATAAAAATCCATTAAATAGTATTATGCGCGGATTATTACAAGAGCAAACGGGTGATATTAAAGGTGCTATAACAACTCTTGATACATTTGCAACCTCAGAACCGGATTTATTAATAACTCCTTCTGTAAAGGTTTATATTAAAACTCTTGTAAAAAAGATAAACTAATATTAATAATTGGCAAAACCTACCTGCTAACAAATTCTTATCTCCCCCGGTTGGGAGATAGGGAATGGAACCCCTCCTATTGCCTTCAATTCGCGCACTAAAGTACACGCTCTTATCTATATATAAACCCGAAAAATTTATTTTATAAACATACAATCACCGTATGAATAAAAGCGATATTTTTCTTTTATAGCTTCTTCGTAAGCACTAAAGATAAAGTCTTTTCCTGCAAATGCACTTACCAGCATAATAAGGGTTGATTTTGGAAGGTGAAAGTTTGTAATAAGCCCATCTACCACTTTAAATTCATACGGCGGATATATGAAAAGTTCAGAATGACTTTTGCAAGCTTTAATTTCACCATATTGTTTAAACGCGGTTTCAAGAGTTCTTACTGTTGTGGTTCCGACTGCAATAAGTTTGCGCCCCTCAGCCTTTGCTTCGTTAATCATTTTTGCGGTTTTTTCTGAAATTTCAAAAATTTCAGAATCCATTTTATGTTCAAGAATATTTTCACACTTCACCGGGCGAAAAGTGCCTAAACCAACATTTAAGGTTACATATCCGATTTTAACCCCTTTTCTTTTGAGATTATGTAGTATTTTTTGAGTAAAATGTAAACCTGCAGTC
>CADBQW010000032.1 GCA_902796925.1 uncultured bacterium
GCAAAAAAGTGGTGCCGCGTCTCGGAATCGAACCAAGGACACAGGGATTTTCAGTCCCTTGCTCTACCAACTGAGCTAACGCGGCACAAATAATATTCAATTTTACTGGAGTTGGTAGAGCAAGCCCTACTCATATTTAACTCCGTTCCGTTTCACTCCACTGGGGGAGCTAACGCGGCACAAATAATATTCAATTTTTTGGAGTTGGTAGAGCAAGCCCTACCTTCCATCAACCATTCTATACTACACGCTGAAAATTATAAGTCAAGAATTTTTAAATTAATTAACGGAACCCGTTAAATACATTGTTACGTTTCTTCCCTCTAAAACGGGTCTCTTTTCTACCGTCACATTTATACTTTCCAGGTCCTTAAGGAATCTGTTCGCAAGGTCAAATGCCAAGTTAACGTGCTGCATTTCTCGACCCCTTAACATAACAACTACTTTTACTTTGTTTCCTTGAGATATAAATTTTTCAATATTTTTTATTCTGACTTGATAATCATGAACATCTATTTTGTATCTGACTTTTACTTCTTTTATTTCTACGGTTTTTTGTTTTTTCTTTGCTTCCTTAGCCTTTTTGGCCATTTCATACTTATATTTACCATAATCTAAAATCTTTGCAACCGGAGGTTCTTGATTAGGACTAATTAGAATTAAATCTAAATTGGCATCATACGCCATCTGTAAAGCTTTTGCTGTTGCAACTACACCATGGTTCTCACCTTTGTCATCAATTAATCTGACCTCTTTGGAACGAATTTTTTCGTTCATAATAACAAGATTCTTCTTGTTGTTCTTAGTATCGTTAGCTATTGTTTTATCTCCTATGTTTTGTCATGTCTTGTATCCATAATATCACAATATTAAAATTTTAGGAATGTTCTTATTAACATGTAATGTAACAAAATGTAAAATAAAAGTGGCAAATAATAATTGCCACCCATATACCTACCTAATAAAATTAGTATAAACCGTTTCTTCGACTTTTGGCATAGGAACCCCTGCCTTGTCTGCAGCTTCACGACATTTTAAATGCCACGCCATATTTCTTGCCAAAATCCTCATATTCTGCATTCCCTCCAAATCCTGTTTTACCTGTTCCGGAGTTGCACCATGAACCATATTCCAATATCTGCCTGAAATTATTGGCATTTGTGTTATCGTAAAATATTTGTTCAATTGATCAAAAGTTGCTGTAGTTCCGGCACGTCTTGCACTAACGATTGCAGCGCCGGGTTTATGAAGAAAGACCTCCCCCCTGCCGGAAGCAAAAGCGGCAAAAAATGCCCTGTCTAAAAATGCCACTGCACCGCCACAAGCCGATGCATAATGAACTGGAGACCCTATTATGAACCCATCAAAATCTTTTGCATATTCTATAAATTCATTAACCCTATCATTAATTACACATCGCCCTATTTTTCCGCAAGCATAACAAGCCCTACACGGTGCAATAGATTCTGAACCTATCTGATAAATTTCAGACCCAATACCTTCTTCTTCTAATGTAGCGGCAATTTCTTGCAATGCCGTATATGTACACCCCTGTTTATGCGGTGAACCGTTAATTAATAATACCTTCATATAATTTCTCCATAAAAACTGCTCTCAAATGTTCACTTTCAGTATCACCTGAGAATTCAAAAAAGTCAAGAGAAATAAAAATAATCCTAATTTTTCTTCTCTCTTATAATTAACTCATAACCAAGGTAATCTAAAATATTTTGGACTTCATCATAACGTATTGTTTTGGAATTAAACTTGTTAGATAGACCACCGTCTTTTGGAATATGATAACCAAGACTACGCAATTGCATGGCAAGTTTACGCATAGATAAACGTTTCTTAAGTAGTATAATTCTTACTTCTTCATATATATTGAGCATACTTATAGTTTAGTTCATATTGAAAACTTGACAAAAACATAAACCAGTGTAATAATATACATGACATTATCATGGATAAGATTACAGAAGTTAACATGGAATCAACAAGTTCATTAGTAGATTTAGAGAAATATGATGTAGATGACCTATTTGATGAAGATGACGATGTTATAGTACCGACAACTTACTGGGGCGAATTTGTTTACATACTGTATATGATTAGGTACATTTTTCAGCATCCAAAAGAATACAGGGAACAATTAACAAAATTGAAATCGCAGATAAATATTTTCAAATTTTACCTGAGACAGAAACAATAATTAAGTAAGTTTTCAAGCCGAAAATAAAGCAAATGACAAGCCGAATAATAATAAAAGCGGCTAACGTCATTGTTAACCGCTAAAATTGTGTGAGTTAAATGTATAATTATAAGGATAATTAAAAGGGTAAAATTATTTAATATTAAATGCTTCATTAAGTTGTTTGAATTCATTTGAAGCAAATAATTTTCTTATATTTGTTTCCGTTTCAATTTCGTTAAATTGTTTTGCAACAGCATTAACTTCACCGCCGATACGAGCATAAACATCTTTGGTTGGCATGTATTTTGATGAAAGTCCGGCAAGTGCAAACATATCCGCTAAATCTTTTGCAGTTTCTTCATCTACACGTTTTGACAATTTCATACCGGCAATATTTTGAAGACTTAATGCTTCCAAACTATTAGTATCAAATTTCTTTGGTGCAATTGCTTTTTGTTCTACTTCTTTTTTTTCTGCTTTTTTTGTTTTTGTGTTTTCTGGTGCCTTTGCTTTTGCACCCGTTGAATAAAGTCCAAATCTTGTTACGTCAAAGTTCATTGTTTTATCTCCTTATAATTTACTCACATTATACTTATCGGTAAAAATTTTTCTAACTTTAGTATTTTGATTGATATATTAAGAAATCGTTACATAACGAATCTAAACCCACAATAAACGAAAAAAAAGCCATTCTTTATCAGAACGGCTACCAGACTTGGGGAGGTGATATGAAATCAACTTTCATATCAATTATATTTTCTGTAGCGGAATAATTTTTAAAATCTTAATCAAATTTATACAAATCTCATCTATTTAGAGTAGATATTATGTGATTTTGTTTTCAACAAAATAGTAATTATTCCGGTAAATATAAGAAAAACAGATGCAATCTGAGCGATAGGAATTCCGTTAATATTTAAAGCGCTATCTACTCTCAATTGTTCAATAAACAATCTGACGATTCCGTATAATATAAAATAAACTGCAGAAATTAAACCCGGATTCTTCGACATTTTTTTGAATAAAATAAGTAATATTATAAAAATTATAAAATTAAGGATACTTTCATAAAGAAACGTAGGATGAAAATATTCAAATTGTTTAAATTCGTATGGCCTTATGCTCTCCGGTATAAATAGTTTTATAACTCCTTCGTATGGCAACCCATAGGCTTCGTTATTGAAAAAATTACCCCATCTGCCAATGGCTTGTGCCAACGGTGTTCCTAAAAGAAAACAATCAAGAATTTTCCAAAAATTCAAATGATAATATTTTGCACAAAAAAACAACGCCATTAAACCAAAAACAATCATGCCATGGATAGAAAGACCGCCTTCTCTAAAATCAAATATTTCAAACGGATGGTTGCTATAATAGGAAAAGTTTAGAGAGCAGAAGTATAATCTCGCACCGATTAGACCTATGACTATAAGGATAGGTGAAAAATCAAAAAATTTATCAACATCACAATTTTGATTGTAATAGTTTTTGTAGGCTTGATAAGCTGTGCAAAATCCGACAAAAACAGCCAATGCGAGAATAATACCATAGAAATATATTTTCACATTGAATAGTTCAAATGCAACCTCTGTCGGTGAAGATAAAATCATTATTCAGCTACCACAGAATAATCTTTAAGTTTTTCTTCAATAGAATTAATTTCGTTATTGGCATCTTCAACATCGTCGCCTGTTGGGTTCATCTCAACGTATGTTTTGAAGTTTTTAACAGAATCCTCAAGAAGTTCTGCAATTTTCGTTTCAGATTCTTTACTTATTTTGAATTTATTTTCCTGTTTAAGAGCTTGAATTTCTTCTAATTCGGATTCTAATAATTTTTTTAACGTACCATCTTCATTAACACTTATTTCCCCTGATTTAATATCGCCGGCAAGATTTTCTTCGCAAACAGCAAGAGAATAGTAAGAATCTGCAAAATCCGGTTTTAATTCAATAGCTTTTTTGTAAGACTCAATAGCATCAGAGTAATTCTCGGCTCTGGTATATGCAACTGCAAGATTATAATGAGATTCAAAAATAGTAGGGTCAAGATCTACACTGGATTTTAACCTCGAGATGGCATTTTCAATATCTCCATTATCCATAAATGTTTTTGCTTTTGTGTTTAGTTCTTGTACTGCAAGGTTATTTATACATGCTGTCGAAATAATTGATATGGATAAAATTACAATCAATAATAAAGCTTTCTTCATTTAAAATATCTCCCACTGCTAATTGTTTCTACCATTATAAATAAATATAAACAATTTGGCAAATTTTATAAATTTAAGTTACAATAAAAGGATAAAAATAAAAAAGGAGTAACAAATGGGTAAAGATAAAGTTGTCAGCTTAGGTGCAAAAAGGGGACAAAAAGACTCACCAAAAAGACATGAAGAATATCTTGACGAAAAGGTTTATTGTAGTTTTTGCGGCCGGCCAAATACAGAAGTTTTAAAAATGGTTAAAGGTCCGGGTGTAAATATTTGTTCAGAATGTACAATGATTGCAGTACAATATTTAATTTTAAATGATAGAATGCCATCCGGAGAAGCTCAGCAGATTCTGGATGCTTTCTGGGGTAAAGCAAAATAGGTCGATATGGAAAAATATAAACAACTAAATCCTTTTGAAATTAAGGCTGAATTGAATTCTTTAAGCGAAAAACTTAAAGGTGTTCAAGATTTTTCCTTGCATAGTATTCATTTTGCACTGCTTGATAATCAAGAAGACAAAACTTTTATTGTAAAAATGTTACTGAGAGAAATTGTTAATGTTAAAGCGAATGCACCTCTTGTAAAATTTTTGCTTATCAGGTATGCAGAAAAAAATTTTTTAACAGAAAAACTTTGGGAAATTATCAAGAATCCGATGGTTCAAAACTTGAGTAAAATCATCGCACTGGATATTTTGCGAGACATTACCTCAGAGTGGAGTTACGATGAATGTGAAAATTTTCTTGATATGCCTCAGGAACTTATTGATGAGGACACAAAAAGGCTTTTGACCAATGCTGTCATAAATCCCGAAGTGCAGATTGACTTTTTGGATTTTTTATCCTCATTAAATGAAGATGACAAACTATCACTTGTACAATCATTAGCAGATGATTATAGTGGTGATGAGCTTGCAAACATATTAATCCCGGTTTTTATCTCACAACCCGATACTAATGTCGGTCAAAAGGCGCTGGATTTGCTTGGTGAATCAAGAAGCAAGCTTGCATATAGCGCCCTGACATCCGGCGATGTTCTTATATCAGATAGTTCAAAGGTTAAAAAAGCCATATCAACTCTAAAACTTGCGGGCTGCGCGCTCGAATCGGAGAATTTTTACAAAAAATTATTGTCAAATTCAAAACCCTACAAGATTTATACTGCACTTCCCGACGGAGAGGGTAATCAAGCATTGATTTTTTCGAGAATAAAAGATGACAGTAAAGTACAATTTGTTGCTGTAGTTTTGAATGATTATTTTGGAATAAGAGAATGTTTTGGATTTAACGAAATTTCAAAATTTGAATGTGACACCATTATTACAAAGTTTTTTAGCAACGAAGAATCCCTCTCGCTAAGCCCTGAAACAGTCAAGTATCTTCTCGTTCAAAATGAAAAAATCATAAGAAAAAGAGATAGAAAAGTACCTTATGAATATGTGTGTTGGCGTAATTTGTTGAATGACGTGGTACCGGAAAACAAAGAAATAAAAGATATCATGGAGGATAAATTAAAACCAATAGCTTTGACAAAAGATAAATTTTTAACACTAAATAATTTGGGATTTGTAAACTTATGGTTTATGACCCCTAATTATAGCGATGAATTTGATTTGTTTATAAAAAATCTCAATTCTCAACTAAGCCTGAATGTTGATATAAACTTGGACAATATTATAGAAAAAGAATTTGAGAATGTTTTCTATGACGAAGAATTAGAGTTGTGGAAAGATAGAATTTTGAAATGCGCTTATTTATATGTAGAGACAGATAATTTTGAATTGGCACAAAATTTTTACAGCTTATACTGTGATAAAAAATATTGTTTGGAATTTTTGAAAAATATAATGAGGCGAAGTGTATATCAATACTATGTATCTTTAGAACAATCTGGTACAGAAATATTTTCTAAAAACATCATAGACGATATAATAAAAAATATTGAAAAAAGATGGGTTCAAAATGCATAAAATAATGGCATTGGATATCGGGACAAAACGAATAGGAATAGCACTTAGTGATTATTTACAAATTGTAGCAAACGGTCACTCATATATTCAGCGAGAACCGGAGAATTTGGCAATAGATAAAATAAATAGTTTAGCAAAAGAAAACAGAGTTGAAAAAATTGTTGTCGGAATACCTTACAATATGGATGGAACAAGAGGTTTTCAGGCAGAGAATTGTATCGAATTTTCTAAAAAACTGATAGGTTATGAAATAATATATGAAGATGAAAGATTAACCTCCGAGGCGGCAGAAGAAAATTTGCGCGAAAGGAAAATTAATTTTCGTAAAGAAAAAGGTCTTGTCGACATGGAGAGTGCTAAAATAATTCTGGAACAGTATTTATCTAAAAAAAATTTATGATATAATAACTTTGTACACAAAAATAAGATACGAAAGGGAACTTCTTATGGCAGAAGAAATGAATGAAGAATTAGAAAATGAGATTATTGAAACCGTAGACGAAAACGGCAACAAATTCAAATTTGAACTATATTCAATGGTTAACTTTGAAGATAAAATTTATGCCGTACTTGAACCTGTAGAAGTTCCTGAAGATATCGAAAACGATGAAGATGAAATCGTTATTATGCGTGTAAATCAGCAAGGTGAGGAATATTCACTTGAATTTATTGAATCGGATGAAGAATTCGACAGAGTAAGAGAATACCTAGAACAGTTAGAAGACGAAGCCGCTGAGGAATAATTTTGTTTGAAAAATTTACCGAAAAAGCAATAAATGTTGTTTGTGAATCTCAAAATATTGCAAGAGAAATGAATTCTACCAGAATTGTTTCTGAGCATCTTTTGTTGGGATTGGTGTTTTGTGCTAAAGGAATCTGTTTAAAGATTTTTCAATCATACGGTGTTGAATATGAAATACTTTTGAAGAAAATCTTATCTGTAAAAAATTTCGATAAGTATGATAAAGATGAAGAACCCATATTCAGCGACCACTACAAAGATATCTTAAAAAATGCATTGGATCTTGCAAATAAGTCCGGTAATCCTACCGTCTTATATGAACATCTGTTGCTTGCCGTATTAAAAGATGAAAAATCTGATATAAAAAAATATTTATCAGAATTTAATTTCGATATAGAAAAGGCTTGTCAGCTTTTGGAGAAACTTGTTCAGAAAAAAACACGCGTTATGGTACATCCTGAGGTTGAAGAAAACAGAGAAGAAGTTCAGGATAAAACTCGTGAAGTTGATATGCTCTTTGATAGTGAAGAATCTAAAAAAGTTTTCGAGCGCGCAGTATCAAAACTTTCCGCCTCGAACTATGAGATTTTAGGAACAGAGCAAATAGTGGCCTCTATCTTGGAAGATAAAAACTCTGAACTTTCAAAGATTCTTGCTCAATATGGAATTACAGATGATGTATTTAACGATAGATTAAAACATATTCAATCACGTCAGTCAGAATATGAAGGCAGACAAATAATTTTTACGCCAAATGCATTTTTGACAATGAATTTGGCTTTACAAACGGCAAAAGAGTTGGGCTCATCGGTTGTTTTGCCGGAACATATAGTTCTGGGACTATTGAAAGCTAAAAAAGGCATTGCCTACGATATTATCGGCAGTATGAAAATTCCTGAGGTTGACTTGGCACATAGCATTATTAAACCTATTGAAAAACAAATGCCGGAAACTCTAACTATACTGAGACTTGCCAAAGAAGAAGCCCGTCGACTGGGCAAAAGTGTTGTAGGAACGGAAATGTTCCTGCTTGGTATAATAGGAGAAGCTACAGGAGTCGGTGCAAGAGTGCTCGAAAGTCTTGAAATAACAAAGAAAGATGCAAGAATTGTTATTGAAAAGATGATAGGTTTTGGCAATGAATATTTTGATAAGGAAATAGTTTTCACCGAACGTGCTAAAAAAGTCCTTGAACTGGCATGGGAATTGGCAAAGAAAGAGAAAAAAAATAAAATTGAATCGGCTCACATGTTATTGGCAATTACTCTTGTGCCGGAGTGTTCTGCAATGAAAGCATTAGAAACTCTTGGGGTTGATGCTATGGAAATAAGAGAGGGTGTAAAAAAATATCAGCAATGCCCGATATAGTTGATAATATTGAAAAATTTTTGAAGAAGTATGACTTAAAAGGAACAGTTTTGGTTGGCTTTTCCGGCGGATACGATTCAATTTGCCTTTTGGATATTTTGACAAAACTGGCTCCTAAATATAGGCTTAACATAGTTGCGATTCATCTAAATCATAATTGGCGTGGAGAAGAAAGTCTTAATGATGCCAATCGTGCAAAGAAATTTGCAGAGTTAAAAGATATTGAATTTTATCAAGAAACGCTGCCCTCAAATATTCCCCATACAGAAACTGCAGCAAGAGAAGCAAGGTATAAATTTTTTGAAAATTGTGCAAAAAAATTTAACTCAAAATATGTAATAACCGCCCACAATACTGATGACAATATTGAAACAGTTTTATATAGAATAATAAAAGGTACGGGTTTAAAAGGGCTCTGTGGAATTTATGAGCACAGAGGGATTTATTATCGACCTTTACTAAAAATTAGCCGTTTAGAAATTGAAAAATATTGTCAAAACAATAATCTTATTCCAAACGTTGATAGTTCTAATTCCGATACAAAATATAAAAGAAACTTTATAAGAAAAGAAATTTTACCATTGTTTTCAAATGTTAATGAGGATTATAAGAAATCTTTGTTAACCCTAATTGATAATGCAAATTCAGATAATGATATTATTGAAGAATATATTTTAAAAACAATAAAAAAGATTCACCGTCAAGGCAGAATCTCAACTGAAAAATTCTTAAAACTTTCTGACAGCTTGCAACTTCGTATTATATATAACGTTTTGAGTGCAGTTTTGCCGGAATATGATAAAAATAAGGTTGCAGAAATTCTGGAATTTATTAGGGATAACTCTCAATCAAAATCGGGTAAAACTAAGTCTTTAACGACTGACTTGTGGTTTTTTGTAAATAAAAAATATCTGGAAATAGTAACAATAAAACCTGAAATATTAGAAGAAATAAGTATTACAGCGGAAGGCACTTATAGAATAGGCCAATTCTTGTTTACAATAGAAAAAACCAACGAAATACCAAATTCGTTTCCTAAGGATACTGAATTTATTTCTTACGTTAATTTGGAAGATTTTTCGGAAAATCTGACCCTCAGAACGCGGCAACCCGGAGATTTAATCAATCCTCTGGGTGTTTGCGGTACTCAAAAATTAAAAAAATATTTAAATAGCAAAGGAATTCCTAAACATGAAAGAGAATCCGTTATTCTTCTTGCCCACAAAAATGAAATATTATGGGTTGCAGGATACGGATTAAGCAATAAAATAAAAGCTGATTCAAAAGTTACCCACAAAATTACATTAGAAAAGGAAAATAATTATGGAAATTAATAACAAAAAAATTGAAGTACTATTCTCAAATAAAGATATTATACAAAGAGTCAAAGAAATCGCGCTTGAACTAAATAAAAAATATAACGGTGAAGAAGTTTATGCAATTTGCGTATTAAAAGGTGCTGTAATGTTCGCAACTGAGTTGGTAAAACATATTGAATCACCCTTAAAAATGGAATTTATAAGACTGTCAAGTTACCTGGGCGGCACCAACACAACCGGTAAAGTTAACGCTGTTGATATTGCATTGCCCGATTTGAACCATAAAAATGTTCTGATTATAGAGGATATTGTGGATACGGGATTAACCGCCAAATTTTTGACCGACTTTATAAAATTGAATTTTAAAACTAAATCTACAGTTTTTGTTTCCCTTCTTGATAAAAAAATTACAAGAAAAGTTGATATTGAACCTGATTTTTACGGTTTTGAAATAGACGATAAATTTGTTGTAGGTTACGGATTGGATTACGATGGATACTACAGAAATTTAGATTACGTCGGCTATCTTAGTAAATAGGAGTTGGCTTTACATAATATAAAAAATATGTTAAAATGATATAAAAAAGGAGAGACTAATGGCATCAATAAAAGATTCAATAGAGGAAGTATCAATTGAAGGCTTTTCCGCATATATAAAATTTGGTGGGTTGGGAGCACTTTTATACTATTGTATCTACCTATATCTGCAAAATCCTAATAATCTTGACGGTTGGTTTTATTTGGTTTCATTTGTCTCTTATATATTATTGACAGGATTTTTACTAAAAACGACTTCAAATGTTAAAAACGGACATGATAATATTTTACCTTCTTTCAATGTTTTTCATTTAATCGGTCATGGCTTAAAAGGTCTCGTTGCTTTGGGACCGGTAGTTTTTGTTAATTTGTTTTTGGCAAATAAAGTTGGACAATTTCTTGTAAATTTATTTGAAGGTTACGGAATGGAATCTGTTGTGGGAACATATATCATTTTGAGCATAACCTATATTTTATTCTTTTCTTTTATTTTTACAGCATATCTTTTATATGCGAGTAAGTTTAATATAACTGATGCATATAATCTAAGATTGATATCCAAGTACAGCATGGATATAATTCTTCCAATTCTGTTTTTTATTCCTCAAATAATTTTTGTTGATATACTATTTATAGGTGCTATAACTTATTTGTTTTGGATTTTTATGGGAAATCCGATTGAAAATAATTGGTGTGTATGGTTTTGGTGCGCGGCTTTCATTTGGAATTTAGCTATTTCCGGACATTATATGGCACAACTGGATTACGAAATCATTGATTACAGCGAAAACAGCAGTGATGGTGTCCTCAATTTGGCACAAACTATATATGATCAAGATAAAAAGGATGTTTAAGTTTACAACAGAAAATCATGTTTTTATTTAACCATTTCTCTAAGTTTCTTTAATTGATCACGAATTTCGGCGGCTCTTTCAAAATCGAGTATTTTTGCGGCCTTTTTCATGTCTTTTTCCAATTTATCTATAAGTTTTGGTAAATCTTTCTTTTCAATATTCAAATCAACCATTTCTTCGGCAACGATATCTTCGAGATTTCTGTAACTTGCAACAAGGGAAAGCAGATTGTTTTCGATAGGTTTTTTAATAGTTTGCGGAATAATCCCGTATTTCTTATTGTAATCTATTTGAATTCTTCTACGACGTTCGGTTTCATCAATGGCTTTTTTCATTGAATCAGTCATGTTATCTGCGTACATAATAACTTCACCGCAAGCATTACGTGCCGCACGGCCAATAGTTTGAATCAAACTCGTTTCTGAACGGAGAAATCCTTCTTTGTCGGCATCCATTATAACTACCAGAGAAACCTCCGGAATATCAAGCCCTTCTCTTAACAAATTTACCCCAATGAGTACATCAAATTCACCGAGACGTAAATCTCTCAATATTTCAACACGTTCAAGGGATTGAATTTCTGAATGCAGGTATCGTACTTTGATCCCTTCTTGTAAAAAATAGTCAGTTAAATCTTCCGCCATGCGTTTCGTTAGAGTTGTAATAAGTACCCGTTCATCTTTCTTTGTTCGTTTTTCTATTTCGGATTTTAAATCAGAAATTTGAGTTTCAATTGGGCGAACAGAAATCTTTGGATCAACAAGCCCTGTTGGTCGAATTATTTGTTCAACCAAACGACTTGAGGTTTCACGTTCAAATTCACCGGGTGTTGCTGAAATATATATTTTCTGTCCAACTTTAGAGAAAAATTCCTCATTTTTTAAAGGTCTGTTATCTTTTGCACAAGGAAGTCTGAATCCATAGTCCACAAGGACATTTTTTCTTGAACGATCACCAAAATACATGCCCTTTAGCTGTGGAAGGGTAACGTGAGATTCATCAACAACCGTTAAAAACTCGCCCCTAAAATAATCCAACAAAGTTGCCGGTGCGCTACCCGGAGGCCGACGTTCTATGATTCTTGAATAATTTTCTATTCCGGAACAATATCCCATCTCTTTTATCATTTCCATGTCATATTTGACACGTTGTTCAAGACGTTGAGCCTCAAGAAGTTTGTTCTCGTTATTCAACTCTGTTAACCTATTGGATAATTCTTGTCTTATTAAATCTATAGTTTCATCAACATTTTCGTCGTATGAAAGATAGTGGACAGCAGGGTAAATTACAACATTTTCACAAGTTTCAAGAATTTCACCTGTAACATCATCAATTCTGACAATACGTTCAACTTCATCGCCAAAGAAATATATTCTCGTAATAATCTTTTCATAGGCAGGCATGACCTCAACGATGTCCCCTTTTGCTCTAAAGCAAGAGCGTTCTAATACAAGATCGTTTCTTTTGTATTGTACTGACACAAGATGTCTCAACAAATCATCACGTTCAATTTCGTCTCCGACTTTGATTTCAACCGAACCTTTAAAATAATTTTCAGGTAAACCTAAACCATATATACAACTTACGGAAGCAACTATTATAACGTCATTTCTTTCGTAGAGACTTCTTGTTGTATTGTGTCTCAGCCTGTCAATTTCTTCATTTATAGAGGCCGATTTTTCAATATAAGTATCTGTTCTGGGGATATAAGCCTCCGGTTGATAGTAATCATAATAGCTTATAAAATATTCAACCGCATTATCCGGAAAAAGTTCTTTAAATTCATTATATAACTGCGCAGCAAGTGTTTTGTTATGAGCAATAATCAGGGTAGGTTTTTGAATTTGTTCTATCACGTTTGCTATCGTAAAAGTTTTACCTGACCCGGTTATACCGAGTAAAGTTTGGGCATCATCGCCCTCCCTGATTCCATCTACGAGTTCCTTTATTGCTTTTGGCTGGTCTCCGGAAGGCTTATATTTTGAATTTATTTTAAATTTTCTATCCATATTTTACTAGTCCAATTTAAATCTGGATTTTAAAGTTGCAGGTTTATCTTCAAAAATTTCTGTACCCTTATTCACAGAGGTATTTGTATCAACGTTATATAGTTCTTTAAGTACTTGTGCAGAATTCTTTGTTATATTTATTTCATGTATACTTTGAACTCTGCAATTGCCCAAATTGTCTTTGGATAAATGTATAATATAATCAAATTCGTTCAGAATTTTTTGTTTTGCTGCTTTTTCCGATATTTGTGCATTTACACTGTATGCGGAAATAAATTTGTTAAGTGCTGATTCAGGTGACGATGATGATATCGTTATAATTGCAGGGGTTCTGTTTGTCAGATTATCTGAAAACATAACTGTTTGCTTCAAATTTTTTGTATCCAAAACTACATAATCAGGCACCATTCCCAAAATAATTCCGATTAAACGTTCAAAAATTACTTCATCGTTGATATTCTGAAGCGATAACTTAATATGCCTTGGATAGTCACTCTCTATTTGAGAAAAATCTTCTATAATCGCGACCTTATGATTACTCAGGCAAGAATTCAATATATTATCTATTAAAGTAGTTTTGCCTGAAATTATATCTCCCGAAATTATTAGTCGCTCCTTTGAATTTATCAATGTCATAACAAATTCTGAAATTTCTTTAGGCATAAATCTTGAAAGCACAAGGTCATTTAATCCCAGAATCTTTTGGATTTTTCTTAACGTGATAACAACCCCGCCGCCCGAAATGTTTTCATTAATAACCGTAACAATGCAATTGTTCATTTTGGTACAACTTATAGGAGATTCAAGAGAATTATGAGCTGTTGCCATTATATTTTTTATTAAAAGATTAAGCTGCCTGGAACTCAACGCTATTTCTGTATCAAGTATTTTCCCTCCAATTTGAATCATTATAGACTTTGTTCCGTTTACAACAATTGAATCAACATTTGTTTGTTCAATGAATGTTTGAAGTATTCCAAATCCTGAAATTTGAGCATAAATTTTTTCCAATAATACTTTTGTTTCTTTATCAGTTATATTTTCCAGTTTGTATTCCAATCTCAATTTTGTTTCAAAGAAGTTTTCTATCAACTCTTTCTTTTTATCTTCATCATATTCAAACCAAATTGGAATGCTTTCTATTTTTTCGATAACTTCATTTTTAATTTTTTCAATTTGAGAATCATTTATCTCTTTTGCTACAGCAGGAATCACCGATTGGGCACTTGGCTTTAAACAATCATCATTATCGTATTTTTCGTATGTCCTTAATTTTTCTAAATCAAATTTTTTAAATCTATCCCCAATTGTCAATGTTTACATCCTTAATTTTATAAATTTTTTCTGTATATATTATTTTCTACAAAAAGAGCCAGATTTCTGTAGCTTTTCGCTACATTCGAAGATGAATTTATGTAAGAAATCGGTACCCCTTTGTTTATAGCCTCCATCATTATAAAATAATTGTTTGGAATTTTCCAGTAAATCTTTTTTCTTAACAAAGTTTCAACATCTTCAATTTTAACATCATCAGTTTCCATATATCGATTTATAATAATTTCTGCTTTATCTTTGCCAATACCGGTTTCCTCCAACATCTCGAGACACTTTTGGCAATTTCTTAGTGCCGGCAAACTTACAGTTGTCATGAAAAATATTAAATCTGACATTTCTAATACTTTCATAATTTTGTTCCCGAAACCGGTTGAGGTATCAATGATTATGTAGGAAAAAACCTTTTGCATTGCAGACACTAATTTTTCGATATTTTCAACAGAAACTCTGTCTGCAGATTTGTAAAACGGAGGATTTGCAAGAATGTATAAGCTTGTATTATCATATTTTTCAAAAGTGGAAAGCATAAAGTCTTTTGATAATTTGTTACTATTTTCCAACATGTAAGAAATATTGAAAGTAGGGTTTAGATTCCAAAAAGTGGCAACATCTCCAAGTTGAAAATTTAAATCTAATAAAGCTACATTTTCTTTTGTACACTTTGCCAACTCTAATGCTAAATTCATTGCCATTGAGGTTTTGCCAACACCGCCTTTATTCGAAAATATACTTATAGTTTTACCTTTTTGTTGTTTTGATTCAGAATCATCTTTTGTTTTTATGGCCTCAATAAACTTGTCTTTAACAATCGGAATTTGCAAAACTTCTTCAATACCTGAACGCATGGCTTTAATATATGTATTGGTATCATTTTTAAGTGAAAGTCCTATGATTTTTATTTTGGGATTCGCAGAAGAAACTTTATTAGCCATATTTAAAACTTCTTCTTCATATTCAGATAAATCAACAACAAAAAGAGCATTATTTAATTCTTTAAGAGCATTTACCGCCTTGTCGCAATCATCGGTTGAAGCCAAAAAACTCACGCCCTCAATTTCACCTATGTAAGACTGTAAAAGTTGCAATGTACTTTCTTGTCTTGTGAATATTATCGTTTTTAAATCAGCCATACTCATCTCTCATATGATAATACCATATTAAAACGTAAAAGGCAACGCAAAAAGTGTAAAAGATTAATTATTTCTTAATTATTCGTGTTTAACAAACACTTGATTACGATTTTTTTTGGTGTTAGAGTGGGTCATGTTAGAGCTTTACTAAAAAGAAAGGAAAATTTTATGGTAAATGTAGCGATTAACGGATTTGGCAGAATTGGTAGAAATACCTTGAGAGCCGCAGTAAGAGAAGGTATCTTCGAAGAAATTAACTACGTAGCAATCAATGACCCGGGTCTAAAACCTGAAGATGCTGCCAGACTTTTCAAATATGACTCTGTAATGGGTAAATTTGACGGTACTGTTGAAGCTTATGAAGAAGGTATTATTGTTAACGGTAAAAAGATTAAATTTTTTGCAGAAAAAGATCCTGCACAACTTCCATGGAAAGATTTAGGTGTTGAAGTTGTTGTTGAATCTACCGGATTCTTTACTGATGCAGAAAAAGCAAAAGCTCATATCGCAGCCGGCGCTAAGAAAGTTATCATTTCTGCTCCTGCAACTAACGAAGATAAAACTATCGTTCTCGGAGTTAATGAAAATGAATACGATCCTGCTAAACATAACGTAATTTCAATGGCATCTTGCACAACTAACTGCCTTGCTCCTGTAGCAAAAGTTATTGATGAAAAATTTGGTATCGTTAAAGGTTTGATGACAACTGTTCACTCATACACAGGTGACCAAAGAATCTTGGATGCAGGTCACAAAGACCCTCGTCGTGCAAGAGCAGGCGCTTTGAACATTGTTCCTACAAAAACAGGTGCTGCTAAAGCTGTTGCATTAGTTTTACCTCAACTAAAAGGTAAATTGGATGGTTTCGCTATGCGTGTTCCTACTCCAGACGTATCTTTAGTTGACGTAGTATTTGAAGTTGCTAAAGACGTTACTGTTGAAGAAGTTAACGCAGCGTTAAAAGCTGGTGCTGACGGACATGTTCTTTGCTATACAGATGAACCGCTTGTTTCAACAGACTACGTTGGAACTTCTCAATCATCTACAGTTGATGGTTTGTTAACCCGTGTAATGGGTGGCAATCAAGTTAAGATTATTTCTTGGTATGATAACGAAATGGGTTACTCTACAAGACTTGCTGAAACAACTAAGATGGTTGCTTCTAAATTATAATTTGGAAGTTATAATTGTTTTTATAAAAAATATACCCGTTAGCTAGAAAGCCAACGGGTATATTTTTGAATGGAATAATTTTTTACTACAATGTATTAAAAATTCTATCTCCTGCATCACCCATACCCGGAACAATATATCCTTTGTCGTTAAGCCCCTTATCAATAGATGCCGTTATAATTTCTATATCAGGGTATTTTTGTTGAATATTGTATAAACCTTCAGGTGCGGATATTATACAGATACACTTTATGTTTGAAACAGGAATTCCTTTACTTACATACAAATCAATAGCATCCAACATAGAATTTCCCGTTGCAAGCATTGGATCTGTGATATATACATATATATTTGTCGGATTTTCTGCATTCATTGGGACTTTATTGTAGTACCATATAGGTTTTAAAGTCTGTTCATCACGGTACATTCCAATATGCCTGATGCATGCCTGAGGAAGGATATCTATCGCTTCGTCAGTAAATATAAGGCCGGCTCTCAAAATAGGGGATATAATAATATTTATATCAGGGTTTATTGTTAAAGCATCAAATGTTGCTATTGGCGTTGTAACGGGTTGCTTCACCAGAGGAAGATTTGTCGCTGCTTCATAGAGAAGACAACGAGTAATCTTTCTTGCGGCAATTCTAATATTTTGAGTATCAGTATTTTTATCCCGCATTACGCATAAATTTTGTAAAACTACCGGGTTCAATATTACTTTGACTTTATTCTTATTAATCATTATCTGGCTCATCGTCTGCACCTCTTTCGTTTTTTTTGTTAAAAATACCTAATTTATTATTCAGGGTATCAAGCCATATATTTACCATATTAACATTATTTTGCATAGCGCCAAATTGAAGATTATTCGATGATTTTGGATGTAAAGTCTCAGTTTCAGTGCCAAAGAAGGATGCTCTCTGTGCAATGGAATCAATCTTTTTGAACATGTCATTTAAAAGAACAAAGACGTCTCTCAATCTTGTTGGGGATTGCACATCAATAATTTTGTTTGAGGCAAGACTTTCTGGTGTTGGAGGATACAATTCTAAAGATTTTGATCCACCAAGTCCCGAAAATTCAGTTGTAGCAATAACCCCTTGAGGAAGTTTTACATCCTTTTCCGTAATTAAAAGTTTTAGATAAACATCACGCCCAACAATTTTTATTTGACTTACATAGCCAATTTCAACCCCCATAAACTTAACCGGAGAACCAACTATTAAACCGTCAACATCGGGCATAAAAATTTGATATGTAACTTGAGATTTTAGATGTTTCATTCTTTGTGAACGGATAGAAATTACTAATAGGGATGCAATAATAAGCCAAATTGCGAGTTCTAACCATATAAATTTTCTCAAAGAATCGTTTTTAACCATAATATCAATATACCATAGAAATCATATTTATAAATAACTCAGTGAAACCTCAACAAGTTGTTTAGCAATTGTCAGAGCTTTGTTGAAAATTTCATCATTTTCCAAAAAGTCAGGTTGCTCAATATATTCACGTACAATTTTTCTGGCGTATGAACCCATAGAGATTCCGTTTAGAGATACCCCACACATTTTTGCCAGTTCTGTTGATTTGGAGTTTGTACCTCCTGACATCAACAGATATACAGGTAAGTTTGATTGATCTATCATATCAGCCATCGCAACAGCTTGCAAAGTTGAATTGTAGTTATCAAGCCCACCGGACATTGGGATTCCGTCAGCTTGTAACATGTATGTATAAGGTCTTTTATTCTTTATCATGTTGAGAATTCTATGTCTTATTTCTTCATCAGAGCATTTCGAACGATTTATACAAATGCTTAAATACCCTTTAAAGTTTTTTTGTAAATAATCCCATTTATTAAATACTTCTTCTTCGTCTTCCGAAGATATATGGAATTCAATACACTCAACGCCTTTTTCTATTATAGGCGGGAGCATTTCTTCAAAATTTTTGGTTTCGTACCTAATGTTAATAGAGTTGGTCGGACAAATATCAAGACATTTTCCGCAACCTATGCAACGAGGAGAACTAACTTCAAAGTGTTTTTCGTTTTCAAAAATAGTATTTTGCGGACAAATACTTGCGCAAGCTCCACATTTTATACACTTTTTTTTATTTATATAAGCTTTTGAGATATGAGGATCTCCTTTCGTTCCAATACTTACACAAAGATATCGATCGTTTTTTATTCCGGATTTTTCAAGGCCGCGTTTAGCTGCATCAACAATTTCAGGATTAGCGCTTATATCAAATAAACAACCTCCGGCCTTAGAATAAAGCGCAACTAATTTTTCAACCTCTGAAGCATCCTCATTTTCTGCACCGCAAATGAGTTTGAAACACTTTCTTTTTTCTAAGATATCCTCTAACATATAAATCCTATTTATAAAATTAATTTTACTCCTCGTCTTGAAGAAAATCAAGGGATTATGTAAATATTTCTTAAAATTATAGCAAAATAAATTATTTGAAGTTTTTGTATTCACAGTTTGATTATATTTAAGATTGTAAAAATATATGAATTTGATTGAAATTTTAAATTAATCGTACTAATATAATAAAGCAGTTTAAGGGGAAACAAATGATTACACTACACAACACAGCATTGTATATGCCGAATTTTCAATCTGCAAAGCAAGAAAAAGTAAGCGTTGTTAACGACAATCGCTATATAGGAGCATCGGAAACTAATCTTCTTGCGATGAAATATCCGGTAATGATTAACAGAAAATCAAATGGTATTATAGTTAAGACAGGAGAGTTAAATATGCAACAGTATCAAGCAATGGGTGCTAATGCGGTAAAAGATATCGCATCTAGAGCCGGACAAAAAGGTCAATTTTTAAATTGGATCGGAGTTTTGCCTGAAACCCAATTGAAAAACTTAGACAATATTTACAAAATGGCAGAAGATGCTAAACAAGGTAAATACACTGATTTAGCGATACTTGGTATCGGAGGTTCTCGCCATACTACAGAATCCATGATGAATATGTTAGGTAAAAATAGTCATGTTCACTTCTACTCAGGCATAGACCCAGAAAGCTTTAAAAGATTTATCAATACTCTTGATTTGGATAAAACCCAGTTCCTTGTAGTATCAAAATCAGGTGGTACTCTGGAAACAACGGTAGCATATCAGAATGCAAAAAAACTAATGCAAGAAAAACTGGGCAGAGAAGATGTTTCTGATAGATTCATCGCAATGACCGATATTTCACCTGAAAAGAGTAATCTTAGACGTGAAGTGGAATCCGGTGCTATAAAACTTTCAGGTCAGGTTCATGACGATGTTGGCGGCAGATTCTCAATATTTGATGATGCAACCATATTCACTATGGCTTATTCCGGAGTATCAAAAGATGATACAAGAAAAATGTTGGAAGCTTCACTTGCAGCACAGAAAGAATTCATGAATGAAGATATTAACAAAAACGAAGCGTTAAGACTTGCTGCGTTCAATGTAAATGCAAGATTGAACGGCAAAACAAAACACTTTGTTGAATACTTCGGTGATGCCTTCTCCGGTGCAACATTGTGGGAAAAACAAATGAAAAATGAATCTTTGAAATCAAGAATTTCAACCGATACTAACGTAGGACCGGGGTATTTACACTACAATGCAGAATCCGATCTTGATGACAATAACAAGGATTCATTCTATACGTTTGTATATGTTGCTCCTCAAGACAAATCGACCGTCTCCTTATTGAATGGTGCAATGACAGCTTATAAAGATTTGCACCCGGTAAACGAAATTATCCTAAAAGATTTGTCACCTGAAACAATCGCAAGATTCATAGAAATGAAGCACTTTGAAACCTTGTATACAGGTAATATGTTAAGACAAAAGGCTGGTGAAGCTGTAGATTCAGAAAAACCAATGCCTGAAGTAGTTCAACCAAATGTTGAAAAATACAAAAAAGTAGTTAAGAAAAACTTGGCTGAATAGGATTAAAAGGTAGCTGGTGGCACTATGCTATCGGCTACTTTATTTATTTTTTGTAGGGAGTTAGAGTTAATGTTATATAGGTCTTCTGCATTGTATCTTGTGCATGTCACAGATTTAGACTTTTAACAAAATTCAGTAATTGTAAATTTTTATTAAGAAAATTTTATAGTCTAGCAAAAAATAATCTTTACGTGAATTGTAATCATGTCCGCATGGTGGACACAGTATTAATTGGAGTTGATAATGAAAATTAATGGAATTTCAAATTATCCGTCACTTAGTCAGATCCCAAACAAAGAACGTTTAGGCATGACTAATAGCATCGGATTTGGAGAGGATAAGAAGAACTCTCTTGAACCTGAGGAGAAAAAATCAGGTTTCTCGTTTAAAAAGGCAACGAATCTTGCATCTGTTATTCTGGGTGCCGGTATTATAGGTGGTTCTGCTATCTATATGAAAAGAAGACCGCAATGGATGAAGATTCAACAAAAAGGCATGGAAAATCTGGAAAGAAAGATTAAATTCCAGAAAACCCGTTTGAATGATTTAATTGAAATGGCTCAAGGAAAACAAGAGCGTGGCGGTTGGTTATATCGTGTGGGTAATAAAGTTAATAGTTTTAAAGAAAAAATTGGTGACGAATTAACTAACAACTTGCTATACGGTTTTGGTACGGTATGTATAATGCCTCTTGTTATTATGTTTTCACCTTTCGGCAAAAAAGATTCAACGAAAGAAGATAAGCTATTTGCAGTATTAAGGCAGCCGTTGTCGTTTGCTACGATGTTTTCAATTCAGTTAACTGTTGACAAATTGTTCAGCAGATGGAATAAAAATATTGTTTCTCAAAACTTATTAGAAAACGAAAATGTTCGCAAAGCATTAAATAATAGCAAAAATAAACTTGATGATAATGTAAAACCATTATTGGATCAAATTCAATACAATGAAAAGCCTTTATGGGAAAATTTTGAAAACTTATTCACAGAAAAGCTTGGTGATTTTGTAAACAAAGAGGAAATAAAAAAACAACTTGATGTAATAAAGAAAATTCAAAGTGCCGATGTAAAACACGATACTTTAATGGATTTCTTGAAAGACAAAAAAGTAGACAAACAAATACAAAAAGTTCTTGAAAAAGCATTGACACAGCACTCGAATGTTGCAGGAAAAGGCAAATGTGTTACTGAAGCAATCAAGATTGCAAGTAACGTAGTTATTTCACAAATAATCGGATGCACACTATTAAATGTAATTTATGGAAAAACTATGAAGGGTTATGAAAACCATAAAGAAAATAAAGCGGAACACAATCAATTGAGACAAGATGTTGATAAACTTATGGAATCTCAAAAAGATGGTAAGGAGGTCGCATAATGTCAAATATCGTCGTTAATACATTAGAAGCTAACAGATACGTAAATGCTTACAACAAAATTGAAAATTCCCGACAGGCGTTGAAATCTGCTGAAGTTGATCAAGCTGTAAAAAGGATACAAAAAGCATTAAAGGCTAATAAGTATCAGCAGTTAGGTCCGGAATATCAAAGTGATATCGATATTTTGGCAAAAGCCAGAGATTCATACGGTGATCTATTAGTTAAGACGGACAAGGCAACTAAAAGCTTTAACAAAAATGGTCATGCTCCGTTAGATATAATTCCAAAATGGATGGATAATATCTATAAAAAACTTCCTAAATTGTTAAGACCACTTTTGAAAAATCCCGGAAAGGGTTTGGCCTTAGCTCTTGCAGCTGGTAATGTAGGTAAAGAAATTGTGGGTACTGCATTTTATACCCTTCAGGCCTTGACAAACGAAGATATTCCTAAAGATAAAAGAAAATTTGTCGGGATGTATGACTTGTTTGTTGGTCTGGTTTCAACAACATTCTCTGCTGTATTTGGTTTTGGAGCTATTAGCTTACAAGATAATTTAATCAAAAAAGGATTGAAGAAATACAAAGATGTTAGCGGCAAATATCCTAAGTATGCTGCAGCATTCGCAGGCTTGGCATTCTTAATCCCTAACTTATTACAGACAATTATAGGTAAGAGAATAGTTGCACCGGCGATTGCAACACCTATAGCAGGCAGGATGAAAGAAAAAATGATGGCGAAAGCTGATGCAAAAAATGCAGTATTAGAAGGTGAAACCCAAAAAGAAACAATTGCTAACAAAGCAGAACAAACAAAAGAAGTCCCATTAACCGATAGAGGTTATGTTGACCTTAGAGCATATATTGATTCTTTGAAAGAGCAACAAAAGTAATAGCAACCATAATCTAATCAAAAAACAATAAACAGATTGGATATAAAAAGAGGAACCTCTCGGGTAAACCAAGAGGTTCTCTTTTTATATAATTTTATTAATACAAATTTTGTAATATCGGAAGATCTACACCGTTAAAGAAAGCTTTTTCAGTAAGTCGTACACCTAAGCATGCTTGATATCTTTTAAACTGATTGCGATATATTCTTTTTATCACATCATCAACAAGATTTTTGTCATACTTTTCGTAAATTTCATCTTGTGACATTCCTTTTTCTATATACATTTCGATGATATCATCAAGAACTTCATATTCCGGAAGGCTATCCTGATCCTTTTGGTTTGGCCTGAGTTCTGCAGAAGGCGCCTTGTCGATAGTTTCTTGAGGAATAATTTCACTGTCTTTATTGATATAATTTGAAAGTTTATAAACATTTGTTTTTGTCATATCAGCAATCAAATTTAACCCGCCTGCCATATCGCCATAAAGTGTACCATAGCCCATTGCGACTTCCGATTTATTACCCGTTGACAAAAGCAAGCGGTTATCTCTATTAGAAAAATACATTAAAATAACGGCCCTTAACCTTGCTTGTAAGTTTTCAACTGCAAGGTTTTCTTTCCCTGAAGTATCAAGGGTTTCGTGTGCAATTTTTTCCATAAAAACATCAAAAAGCGGTACAATAGAATGTTTTTCAGTTTTTATTCCCAAATTCTGTGCAAGTTTAAGAGAATCATCGATACTACCCTGAGAGGAAAACATACTTGGCATTAAGATCCCAAGAACATTTTCCGGCCCGATTGCCCTAGCAGCCAGCGCGGCAGTCAGTGCACTGTCTATACCGCCGGAAAGCCCGAGAACAACTCTTTTTAATCCGGTTATTTCGCAATATTCTTTAAGAGCAAAAACAGTAACTTTTAACATTTCTTCTTCGGGTGAATATTCCTGAATCGGGCTAAATATTGCAAAATCTACTTTTTGAACTTTCTCCTCACATAGTGGCATTTGAACACATAATCTACCGTTTTTATTTTTAGCAAAACTTCTTCCGCCATAGATATTTTCATCTGCCATGCATATAGGATTTATGTATACAAAATCATGATTTGGATCTATGCTATCTATAAATTCACTGTATTGCCCAATTGTGAAATATCGGTTTTGAGCAAGAATGTATAAATCGCAATCAATATTTTCATCATAAATTTCTGAAACATATATGGTTTTATCATCAATTTTATAGAAACCATCATCAGATTTAACAATCTCACCGTTATTTATAAGGACATCGCCTATGAAAATTGCTTTTTTAAACCCCATACCGGCTATTGTTTCATAAAAGTTTATCTGTTCAATATTACAAACATCATCATTGGAAAGATCTTTGCCGCCCAATCTTGAAATATCTGCCTGCGGAAAAATAATAGTGTCACATTCTGTAGTCTCGATTTTTGAGATTATATTTTTTATATTATATTTGAAATCTGCACATCTTAGTTTTATTTGTGCTAAAGCTATATTCATTTTTACTCCTTAATCCAACTTTAAATAGTTAACTTTTTCCCAGCTCAAATCAAGATATCTTATCTTTGAATGTACATATTTCAGTTGAGGAAGTATTGATGGTAACCTTTCAATCTTTAACCAAACTGAATCATCAGGGATACCTAATCTTATATTAATATCTTTTATTTTTACATATACATCTTCAGGATTTCTGTAATCTAAATATTCAACCGGTTCCTTTGAATATGTTTCTACGTATTTTGCAATTTTAATTAATCTTTGTTGGGTTTCTTTATCCCATTTCGCATAACTGCCGCCTTTTGCAACTACTGTTATAGTTTTAATATCTTCTCTGAGAGGTAAATATTCTTTACCAACGATTTTGCCGCTTGTTGTAAAATATGCCACGGGTTTTTCTTTTATATCATTTGTAACGGTAATTGTCGGAATACTTTCTCTCACAATAATTTGAATTCTTGCGGGGAATGCATATCGTCTTATGTAGATTTTATCAACGGGTTTAAGGAGGTAGAGTTTCTTTTTTATGTTATTTGTTTTTACAAAAAATATACAACCTTTTGGAACATCAACAGATTTTAATACCGCGTAAATTTTTGATGTTGGTACAATTTTATTGTTAGTAATTTCAACAGTTGACGGATCAATATATTTGAATGCATTTTTATTTAAGTATAATCCGTCAAATTTTGATATCAGTATAACTAATACTATAATACAAGCCGTTATTAAAAATCTCAAAAATCCTCGGGTACGTTCTATCTTAAGTCTTCCCTTCAAAACACGACGTTCACGCTTCAGTTTTTGAGCACGTTTCATTTCTTCGTTATTTTCTGATTGCTGCGAAATTGGTATATTATTTTTGTTTTCTCGATTTTCGTCTGTCATTTTACTTATTTAATCCTGCACTGTTTAATATTAATTGTACCAGACTATCATAATCTATTCCCATAGCGGCTGATTGTGCCGGAAGATCGCTTGTTTCGGTCATGCCAGGACTGGTATTTATTTCAAGGAAATAAGGTTTGTTATCCATTACCATAAAATCAACTCTGGAAACCCCTCGGCAACCTGCAGTTTCGTGAGCTTTTACTGAAATATTTTTTATAAGTTTAGTTGTCTTGTCATCAAGTTTTGCCGGCAAAATGAATTCAGACATTCCTTTTGTATATTTTGCTTCGAAATCATACCATTCAGTTTTTGGCATAATTTGAAGAATTTCTGTTGCAAAATTTTTGCCGTCTTTTTCCAAAACACCGACTGTAATGAAAAATCCGTTTATAAATTCTTCTATCAAAACATCGTCGTTAAATTTTGTTGCTTCTTCATAAGCTTTAGGTAATTCCTCCGGGGTATTAACTTTTGTCATTCCGAAACTTGAACCTTCTGATACAGGTTTTGTTATAAGGGGATAGCGAAGATTCTTGGTCATCTCCATCACATCCTCACCTTTCTTTACAAAAACGGATTTTATAAGCGGGATATCCGAACAAGTTGACAGAATTCGTTTAGTATATTCTTTATTCATACATATCGCGGATGCCATTACTCCACAACCGGTATAAGGGATTTTTAAAATTTCAAGAATTCCCTGGATACAACCGTCTTCACCATATTTGCCATGGAGAGCATTATATGCATAATCAAATTTTCCGTCTTTCAGAATTTGGGCTATATTTTCATCGACAACCACTAGTTCCGAATTTTCATAACCTAATCTTTTTAAAGCGTTAAAACAGTTTTTACCTGAACGCATGGAAACTTCTTTTTCAGAAGACATTCCACCTGCAAGTACGGCTATTTTAGCATTTTTATCTATTTTTGATACAATATTTTGCATAATTTTTCCTCATCTTTACTTTTATTTCCAAGATACATTATCTCCGGAACAAGATCTATACCAAATTTATTTTTAACCCTCATTTTCATTTCTGCCATAAGTTCCAATACATCTTTTGATGTGGCATTTTTCTCAGAATTGACGATAAAATTTGCATGTCCCATCCAAACTTCCGCTCCTCCTATTTTCAAACCTTTAACCCCAACTTCATCGAGGAGTTTGCCTGCAGAATTGTTGTCCGGATTTTTGAATACGCTGCCGCAATTCGGAAGACTTAACATCGGTTGATGATCTTTTCGAAATTCAAGATTCTCTTTCATCTTATCATATATATGATTTTTTTCTTTATATTCAAGTTCAAACTCTGCCTCAAGCACAACGAAATTACAATTATGACAAATTGAAGTCCTGTATCCAAATTCCATATCGTCTTTATTTAATTTAAAAATACCTTTTGATGGACAAAATAAAGTTACGGATCTTAAAAAATCAGAGATGCATTGACCTTTAGCAGAGGCATTCATTGCAATCTCGCCGCCAATTGAGCCCGGAAAACCTATCATAAATTCAAATCCGCCCAATCCATTTTCTGCCGCAATCTGCGCCAATTTTGGACCTTTGACCCCACTCATTGCAACTAATCTGTTTCCTGATATTTTAACTTTTTCCATATTAGTTGTTAGAACAATATTTCCATCATAACCGTAAGATGATATTAGGGTGTTAGAAAGATTACCAAATACTTTTGTGTTATTAGGTAATTCTGAAAATTCATCCGGATTTTTAGGAAAATATACACGACCAACTTCGCCGCCAATTTTGAAAGCGGTAAGGTTTTTTATATTAAATTTTTCTCTAACCTCAACCACCTGCCAAAACCTTCTTGTCAAGTTTTAAAAGCTCAGGACAAAGCTCCGTTATTGTGCCTGCACCCAATCCTATTACCACATCATTTTGTTTTAATTGCGGATATAATTTTTCAGCGACATTGCACATTGTACCCTCAATATATTCACAATCAATTTCAGGGTGTTTTATCTTTAAATCACTTACAAATCTTGCGGAATTAATGTTTTCGATAGGATCTTCACTTGCCGCAAAAACATCAGTTACAACAAGTTTATCTACCCCTTCAAACGAATTTAGAAACTCGTTATAAAGATTTTTCAATCTTGTGTATCTATGAGGTTGGAAAACTGCCACAACGCGTTTGCCTTCCATCCCTTCAGTAGAAGAAAGAGTTGCATTAATTTCTGTCGGATGATGCGCGTAATCATCATAAAGAGAAATCTTGTTAAATTCACCTACCTTTTGAAAACGTCTGCCCATACCGGAAAATGTTTCAAAATGAGGTTTCACAAGATTTAAGTCAATACCGGCTTCATTTAGAGCCGCAATAACAGCCAGAGCATTAACAACGTTGTGTTTACCTCGAAGAATTATTTTTAGATCGGTTAAAAATTTCCCTTTATAGTAAACTTTAAATTCTGTGTAATCAGGTTTGAATTGGATTTCTTTTGCAACATAATCCGCATCTTTTTCAATAGAATACGTAATTACATTATTGTAGTTTTCCATTAATTTTAAAACTCCGGCACTATCAATGCACGCCAAAACTTTAGCTCCAGGTTTTAGCCCGGACAAAAATGTTTGAAAAGTTTCAAGAATGGACTGCAAGCCATTCTTGTAGAAATCCAAATGATCGGCTTCCAAGTTATTTATAACACTAATATCAGGAGAATATTTTATTATAGTGCCGTCACTTTCGTCTAATTCCGCGATAAGATATTTTCCATCTGTACATTCTGCATTCGTATGTATCTCAGGAATTATCCCACCAACGACATAAGACGGTTTTAACCCTGCCATTGCCATGACATAAGAGGTCAAACCGCTTGTTGTAGTTTTGCCGTGCGTTCCTGCATAGCCAATAAAAAATTTCCCCATTCTTGAAATTTCAGCAAGCAAGTCTGAGCGATGATATATAGGTAAACCCAATTCTTTAGCTCTGACGATTTCCACATTATTGTCTCTAATTGCAGTGCTCGCAACAACAGTCGCCCCTTCAGGAACTTGAGAGGCATAATGCCCGATATAAATCTTTGCTCCCAGTTCTTTCAATTCCTTAGTATATTTACTCTCAACTATATCTGATCCCGTAACTTCAAATCCCGATTGAAGCAAATATTTGGCAAGTCCGCTCATCCCAACTCCGCCAATCGCTATAAAATGATATTTTTTATTTTTCAAAGCTCTAATCCCTAATTTTAATACTACAATGATAATTATAATACATAAATAATGCAGTGCAGTTAAATTTAAAAATTTTTACAAATTAATAATTTTACGATCAATGTAAATTTATATGAAGGTCTGTTTTTCAACTAAATCCTAAATAAGAGCTTTGTTTCAACAAAAAATAAAAATTTTTTGTTTATAAATAGCAATTATTTTTTTCTTCATGTTTTATAATAAGAGTAGAATTGTGTGTTTCAATATTAGTGTGTTATTACAAAATCGAAAGGAAAAAATTATGTCTATTGCACCTGTATCATCAGTAAATTTTAGAGGTTACAACTCTGTAGCATTCAAAGCAAATGAAGAAGAACAAGTTCCTGAACAAGCCCAAGAAAAAAAGAAAGGTTCTAAAACAGGAAAAGTTTTGTTAGGTTTAACAGCCGCAGGGCTTGCTACTTGGGGTATAATTACCCTTGTCAAAAAGGGAAAATTGCCTAAAGTTAATACGGAAAAAGTAGAAAAAGTTACGTCAGAAGCCGTTAATTAAAAACGAAAAACTATTGGTATTTAGCCAAGTAATTCGTAAAAAAGATATCCTTTCTATAAACGAGACGGAGCCTCCTTCGTCTCGTGTTTTTATTATTTCAAAGGATACATGACAGTACCATAAGAATAAATGTTCCGATTTGGATTGCGGTGTACATATTCTGGCTGAATTTATTTGAATCGTATTTTTTAGAAGATTTTTGGGC
>CADBQW010000033.1 GCA_902796925.1 uncultured bacterium
ATCTATTATATCTCCACGAACGCTGAACTCAGGGATATCGCTAACCATAGAAACCCTTTTGTAACCTAGGTTTATAAGTTTTTGTGTAAAATCTTTTATGTTAATTTCATCACCAATTTTAAGATTAATCTTGTTTTTATCAAAGAATTTCTCATTTGGGAATTTTTCAAGCAGAACTTTTACAGGTGCAATTATAAAATCGGGTTTTGTTCTCAACATTTTTATCTGGGTTGAATAATCGTAAAAGTTTAGATCAATATTTTCATACATCGAAACATTCTGATAGGGCAAAACTTCAGATTCGATGTTAAATCCTTTTAGTAAGTCATTTTTGTATTTCAGGGCATTTTGTTCGTTTGAAGTTATAAAAAGGATTTTCTTTTGAGTTGTTTCTGAAATCTTTGCTAATAGAAACATTCTCAAAATTGCGGTTAGGCCGGTGACAGAAAATGACCAATTTAATGCTAAATTTTGCTTGAATTTTATAAAACTCTCAGAATTTTGATTTTTAATATTTATCATATTCCTATTCTATCACGGATGTTAAGTAAAAACCAGAAAACTTTTTTATAAATTATAATATCGAATTAAGTCTTTTATTTTCTTCAATAAGAGACAATTTTCCCGGCTTTATTTCGATAAAGTCCCAACAAAATTCTTTTTCAAAAGGGTAAGTTTCTTCAGCCAAAGAGTCTGCGTCTATCCCAAATTTTAAGGCTGCTTTGTTAAATGCCCCGAGTTTTCCACCAAGCTTATAAACTTCTATCATAAAATCCGAAAGGGAATCGTCCCCGCGAGACATAACTGCTTGCCAGTAATCCCACTTAGGACTTGATATTGTAACTTTTATTCCGAGTTTTGCAAACTCTTTTTTTAGGTATTCCGATTTTTTTGTCAGAGATTTAATGCTATCTCTGCCATACCATTGGAAAGGGGTATGAGGTTTTGGCACAAATGTCGAAAAACCAAATGATATGTTAAACCCTTTATTTTCAGATTTAATCTTTTTGGCAAGTGTAATGATTTCTTTTATATCTTCATCTGTCTCATGAGGAATACCAATCATTCCGTAAAATTTTATGCCTTTCAATCCTCCATCTTTTGCGATTTTAACTGCATTAAGGATTTGGGTTTCTGAGATATGCTTATTTATGAATTTACGAAGTCTTTCGCTGCCGGCTTCTATTGCCATGGTTGTAGTTTTTTGTCCGGCGGCGGTGAGGGCTGATATTATATCCGGTTTTACGGCATCGATTCTGATTGAGGAAAGATTCATATCAATCTTTTCGCCACAATCTATCCTTAATTTTATATAGCTGCAAATTTCAGAGAATTTTGGATGTGCTGAAACTTGTGCTCCCAATAACGCTATCTTATTTGTTTTTTCCAGTCCCAATTTTATAACATCAAAAAGATTATTATCAGGAGTGTATCTTATTGGAAGATTTAAATACGAGGCCATACAGAATCCGCAACAATTTGAGCAGCCTCTTTCCACTTCTACTATAAATGTATCCTGAAAAAACGCTTTATCACTAATTACAGGGGTATAAATACATTCTGAAAGTTTCTTTGTCTTTTTTGTGACATTCTTATTTATTCCCGGAACATATACTCCTTCAAGGTTTGCCAGTTCGTGTAATATCTCAGATTTTGTTAAATTATTTTTCAAAATTTCTGTCATCTGAACGGTTATGTCTTCTCCGTCACCGATAACAAAATAATCAAAAATTTCTTTATACGGTTCAGGATTAGCCGTGACAACAGGGCCGCCGGCGCATATTAGCGGATAATCTTCATTTCTATCTTTTGATTTGTATGGTATTTTGAATTTATCAAACATTTTAAACAAGGTTAAGAAATCAAAGTCAAAAGAGAATGAAAACGCTATTAAATTAACGCATTCTATTGGTATTTGAGTTGAATTTGTGTCGGAGGTAATGCGTTCAACATTTACATCAGGCATTTCATCTAAAATTTTGTAAATCCATAAATAACCCAGTGATGAAAGGGCAAAAGCTTCACATCCCGCAAATGCTGCCCAAACATTAACTTTTGAATCTTTTATCGCATCTATTCGATCGTATAAATAAGTTTCACTCATTAGTTCTTACGTTCATTACCTTTAGTATTATTCATTGGGTTTATGTATATTTCATCAATAATTACGCATACTGTTGCTGCAATTGCAGGAGAAAGAATTACCCCCCAAAATCCAAGAAATTGCTGCGCTAAGAATAAAGCTAAAAATATTGTCAACGGATGAAGTGACATAAATTTCCCGAAAATAAGCGGTTTTACCATTGTATTTGAAAGTTGTTGTATCAGAAGAAACAATATTACAATAGTTACGATTTTCCATATCGCCATATGCACACAAGCACATAAAATACAAACCAAAGCAATTCCCGGTCCTACAATCGGTATTATATCCAAAATTCCGCTTACTAAGCCCAAAAGTGTTGCATATGGAACTTTAAATACTATCAAGACAATTGCTATAGCAAGTCCGATAAATAGCATTGACAATAGTTGGCCTCTTACATAAGCACCAACTTTATCACTAATCGAATCAAGTATAGTAACAGCTTTACCCTTCAGGTCAGGTGGAATGAGTGCAATAAATTTTGATTTTAGATATTCTCTATCCGCAAGGATATAATATATTATCATCGCAAGAGCAATTGCAATGACAAAGAATTGGGCAATGCCGGCAGTGATAGAAACAGAATGATCTATTAAACTCTGTGCAACATTAGGTGTTGCACCAAGAAATGATTGAAAATCCAAATTATCCAGATTTATAAATTCTGATATCTTGTGTCCAAAAAGGCTTGCGGTCGAAAGGTAGGTCAAAATCCCGCTAATTCTTGTCGGAAGTGTTGATAGAAATGCAGAAATTTCTTTGATACCTACAACAAAAATAGGGATAAATAAAGCTTGAACCGATAAAAACATAGATAATAGGACAATTGGGATAGCAAATTTACGATTGATTCTTTCACTTAATTTTTCGACCAATTGATCTAGTGCACATGCAAGAACATATGCCGCATAAAATAGCATAATTATATTTAATATTTTAGGCACTGCAATTAAAAACAGTAACGAAAGAATTATAAACACAATGTTTTTTAGTGTGAAAAATTTATTCATAAAGGCTCTTAACAAAAATTTGTAAATAAATTAAACACTACTACAAAGAAAATTTTATATCAAGGTACATATATCTTTGTACTTTAAAAGTAACTTTAAGTAATTATTTATTG
>CADBQW010000034.1 GCA_902796925.1 uncultured bacterium
GCAGCATTTTTATGGCAAATATGTGCATTCTCCCATATTAAAATTTTGTCATTTTGCTTACAGCAGGTTAATACCGACGCAATAATACCACTTGTTGAACCGTTTGTTAAAAAGTGAGTTGATTTTGTATTGTATATCTTCGAAGCTGCAATTTCAGCATTTTTTAATGCTACTTGAGGATTATAAGCCTCAACTTCAGATATATCGTTTCTGTACCACTGGTAGAATTTATGCATAATGAATAAATTCCCGTTATGACTTGGTGTTGTAAAAAGCGTTTTCTTATTTTTCTTTTTTAAAATTGATATTAAACTCATATAATTATTTTAGCAAAAACAAAACTTTATGAATAAGTGTATTAAATACTATAATAAAATTGCCCTAAAACATTATAATAAAAGGGTTGTAAAATTATTAAGTGTATGATATAATAAAAGTAGAGGTAATTATAAACATATAAAAGTAACCAACGCAATCACAAACTCTAAGATTTTACTACTAACAGAAATGTTGAGGATTTTACACAAAAAAGCCGAAATATTTACCCCGAAAATATTTACCACAAATTAAATAATCCGCGATAATGAGATGATAGTATATATAACTCATTTAGAGTGTTAACTAGCCCCACACCACTCTCTAAAAAAAAAGGTATCCGTTACACAACCAAACAGGTAAATAAAATGGATACGCTAATCTTACAGAGACCCCAAGCCGAAAAAACGGCAACAAGCGCCGCAGGTATAGGTATTGCCTTATGTTTATTGCTTATTCAAAATTCAGGAATAATGGCAAACGATATTGGCGGGCTTACGGGTATTTCTCCGGAAATTAATTATATAAAAGATCAAAAGATAAAACAAGAACAAGTATTTAATAAAGAGATTACAAATAAGTATAAAAATTATTCAGTTAGTGACGTTGATAAAGGTGTTAAACATGTCAGGATGACAAAGTATTATAACGGTAAACCAGTAAGAATAAATATAGTTGAAGTTTCGCAAGGTATAAATGATGAACTTATAGTTGAACCGGCAAAAGCTTCAGGAAAGTTATTCGGCAGAACTAAGATATCTAATATTGCAAATCGTGAAAATGCATTGGTGGCAATAAACGGCGGTTATTTTAAACCTGAAACGGGAACTCCTCTCGGTACATTAATGATTAACAAAAAAATATACACCGGCCCAATTTATGACAGAGTTGCAATAGGATTTTTTGATGACGGTTATAATATGGCAAGAGTTCAATTAAATGCAGAGATAAAAACTAATCTTGGAGGGCTTAAAATTGACAACATTAATCAACCCAGAATGCTATCGACTCATGTTATCGTATTTACAGGAGATTGGGGAAAAGTTTCTCCAAAGACTCCAAAGTATGGTATTCAAGCCGTAATTCAAAACGGAAAACTTTTAAAAACCTCTTATGAGCCGTGTGAGATACCTGAAGACGGTTATGTAATAGTCGGACCCGAAAGTAAAATTAAACCATTTTTAAGCTCAAAAAAATTTAATCTTGATGTAAAGATGAGCCCTGATTGGAAAGGGGTAAATCACATTTTAAGCGGCGGTCCGTATTTAGTTAAAGATGGCGAAGTTTATGTAGATATGACAGAAGAAAAATTATCATCAGTAGGCGGCAGAAACCCCCGTACGGCAATTGGATATACAAAAGATAATCATTTAATAATGTTAACTGCAGATGGCCGCGAAGGGGCATCTATCGGGCTTACGTTAAACGAACTTGCAAAGCTGATGAAACAACTGGGTTGTGAAAATGCAATGAACCTTGATGGCGGAGGTTCAACCGTTATGTATATAAACGGCAGAGTTGTAAATAAACCTGCAATACAAGGCGGAATCCCTCTATCACATACTTTGGTCGTACGAAAAGATTATAGAATATCAAAATTATAATATACACACCACCTCCTTTCAAAAAAGCAAAGAGACAAACTGCCCGTCCTTGTATAAAGGACGGGTTTGAGTTTATAGCGTTAAGGATTTTCAGAGTGTGATAGAACCCGTCATTACGAAGGTTGTTGCTGGTTCTTTCAACTCTACATTACAAGTCAAGCCAATAAAAAAGACACGACAATCGTGTCCTTTTTATCGGCGGTGGTAAGGACTCAGCCTCGGGGGTAAATATAACAATGAACCTTTGAGGATTTTCTGAGAGGGGCAGAACCCCTGTTTGGAGAATGAGAAACCCCTCACAGTGCCATTTTTAGAGAAAATATCACGTTAAACCATAATAAAATCGTTGTTATGTAAAATCATATTTCTACTCGTAAATATAAAACGGGTACATATAGGGTACACGATTTTGGGTGAATTTCTAACAGAAAATGTATAGTTATTGTAACATGAAACTAACACATGGGATTGGCAAATATGTAGGTCTGACCTACAATATTAATAGGAAATCAATTTAAGGAAAAACAGATTATTCATTATTACACTATAACTGGTGAATGCCCATACAATGACTGGTTTAATAGCTTAGACAAATCAATACAATTAAGAGTTGATAAACGTGTTGAAAAGTTAAGACAGGGTATATATGGCGACCACCATTGGTTACAGAAATCTGAATTGTCTGAACTTCGCATGGATTTTGGTAAAGGTTACAGGATATATTACTATGATATAGATAACACTATAATCCTGTTTGTCGGTGGAAGCAAAAAGAAAGCCCAAAAGAAAGTTATAGAACAATGCAATGATTACTTCAAAGACTTCATAGAAAGGAACTCATAATATGTTAAATAAAGATAAGTTACAAGAATATATACAGAATGCACCTAATTTTGAAACAGACCTGATAAATCGCCTGCAAGATAAAGACTACCAAAAGGACTGGCTAGAACTTACCTTGAATGAGTTTTTAACAGATGGCGATTTAGACACGTTCATAAGATGTCTGACAGATGTTGTTAAAGCTCGTGTGAAAGCAAGCGGTCGTGGAGAAATAACAAGACTTGCAAAAGAATTAAAGATAGACCGTAGCAATTTATCAGAAATAGTAAATGGTTCTAAACAACCACGATTAGAAACAGCATTCAAACTATTGAACGGACTTGGGTTTAAATATAATATCAAATTACAGTCTGCATAACTAAAATTGCTTTTATAGAAGATGTATTCATGTTTAACTAACTATGAATAATACCTTTACCTTTTAAGTTTAGTATGGGAATATTGTATTTTTCTGCTAATTCTAAATAAGCCTTATCCATTGTCTTAATATCATTTGTGTAGAATGCTTGTATTAAACCATTTGAACATAAATATTCATTATGTCCTGTAGTTTTACCAAGTATTTCTGATGTTGATAAACCTTTCTTTAACATTTCCCCAACATTATTTCTACCAGAAGTAAAACCGAATATATATGAGTCAATACAACTATCTAGGTTAGAACAAGATGAACCTAAGTCATTTGTACCACCTACATGTATACTTCTCTGAGGTACATTTACAAAGAAACCATTATCCGCCCACAATATGCAATTATCTTTTACACCATAAGTAAAACATGCAGGCATATCATTTGTTGGCTTGCTGAAAACATGTTTAAAGTTAGCAAATCGTCTGTATATATCATTACTTACAGATAAGCCCTTTGAGTTCTCAGGTGATAAGAATGCTTTCATTCCGTCACCATAAGACTCTGGTGTATGATAAAATCCTGAAAGATGTTCTATACTGTCAATATCACTTACAGGAACATTATGACCTGCTACATTTGTCATTTTCGCTTTTGATAATATCTCTGCCTGCGTAGTTTGCTCCAAACCATATATTTGCTTGCGTGCTACCTTTGATAATGCTTGTGATAGTTTATCACCATAGGATTTATACGCTTTAGGTTCAAGTATACTAAACAACTCTAAGTCCTTTGGGGTTTGTAATCTATATGCAATATGCTCTATATCTTTTGTTACAATACTAGTGTTACTCCTTAAAATATTAGTAGCTTCAAACATTCTAGCTAAACGTATCTGCTCATTATTAGATAATCTAAATCGTGTGCCACTTTGATTAATAATTATACTTGCTTCCTTTAGTGATAAATCTTTTAGCGAATATAACAAATCTACAATGGTTTTATCACTATCAGCAAGAGTATTATATTTACTTATCATATTAGTTTCCGTTAATGTTTGTGTAAATGACTTTAATTCAAACTTTAATGGATATTGTTGAATGCGTTGTTCCAACATTTCTAATAAGGTCATGTATTCTTTAGAGTTATTTGTTATAAATGGGAGTTCTGATTTTAACATTGACATAGCTTTTGTATCGATAGAACCTTGCCTAAATGTTGAGACTAAAAGGTTTTTTAACTCTATGCAATCTTCAATAGGAATACTATCAATATCTTTTCCTAAATAACTATTAAATCTATTTAACAGATTACTGACAATCTTATTTTGTGCAACTAAATTTTCACTAGCACTAGCTACACTTTGTGCGGGGACTTGAAGATATTTTGCTTTCCTTGCTGTCGCGGTTGCAGTATGTTCAAACACAGATACGCTAGGTGTAATTTCTTGCATTAGGTACTTAGCACGCCTAGCGACCTTAGGCGTTGAGTTAATAATAGCATTTCCTAATGTAATAGCTAAATTAGCCATAGTTTCCCCTATTAACGTTATTATATATATAAAGTCATTTGGCTTTGGAAAATTGCTTATTGTAACGGTTCAAATCTGAAATTGTTACAATTAACCTTACTACACTAGCAAAATAAAAAGGTACACATATGATACACGAAATATAATGTAAGTTAAACAAAATGAGCCATTTACACATTCTTTAATTTTGGCGATGGTAAGGACTCTGCCGAAGAAAATCCGAACCATTGAGGATTTTCTGAGAGGGGCAGAACCCCACATCACGAAAGTGATGGCGGGTTCAATTCCCCAAAAACAAAAAAGCCCTCAAAAGAGGACTTAAATTGGCGGCGGTAAGGGGAATTGTCTTGGATTTGCTCCACGCTCAGAAAGTTCCGCTTTTAAACCTAACGGTTTAGTCGCTCCGTTTCTTCGCTATCCGGACTTCCGTCCATCCGCAAATCCGCTGAACCCCTAACAAGCCTGACGGCTTGTAGGGGTTCTTTCCATTCCACATTACTTGTAAAATAAATGAGAGAATACAACAAGTGTATTCTCTCATTTATTCGGCGGTAAGGGGAATTGTCTTGTTCGCTCGCGTTTAACGGCAATTCCGTGTTTTGCTTTCTGTGCTAATTGCACATTCAGCAAAACACTCCAGCCTCAGCTCGCTCACGCTGAACCCCTGACAGGGCTGACGCCCTGTGGAGTTCTTTCTATTCCTTAGTACTCGTAAAGCCAATAAAAAAGACACGACGAGCGTGTCCTTTTTATTGGCGGCGGTAAGGGGAATTGTCTTGCTGCGCCTCGCATTAAACGGCATTACGCATTTTGTTTTTAGCGATTGCATCGCTTTCAAACAAAACTGCTCCAGCCTCTGCTCGGCTTGCGCTGAACCCCTGGCAAGCCTGACGGCTTGTAGGGGTTCCCGAAGTTCCACAATACTCGTTATGCCATCAAAAAAAAGAGCCGAATGGCTCTTTTCTTGATGGCGGCGGTAAGGGGAATTGAACCCCTGTTTGGAGAATGAGAATCTCCCGTCCTGACCACTAGACGATACCGCTCTATTTTATATTATATATCTACATTCCTATTATATGATAAAAATCTTTTTTGCCAATATTATTTTTATTACCCGACGGAAATTTAATTATCCGTCGGTTTCAGTTTAACTTATTGCATCATAACATTCATCACAGATTGTTTCATAACCCGCATAATTACCAAGCTTACGGTATTTCCAACAGCGCTCACATTTTTCACCTTCTGCTTTTGTTACCCATACTGTGTAATCGTCTTCAATGTATTCATTCAAAACATTTTCAGGTTTTTCATCTGTCACATAAGCTTGAGATGTAATAAATATATTAGCAAGTTCATTTTCGTTTGATTTTAGAATTTTGTTATCTTTAGTACTTACAAATACCGCAACTTCCAGTGAACTGCCGATTTGTTTCTCCGCTCTTAAAGGTTCTATCGCCCTTGAAACAATTTCACGAGCCTTTAGAATTTGTGTAAATTCTTTTTCTAGATTTTCATCTGTCCATTCAGGCTTTACTGTGACCCAATTCGTTAGAAGTACACTTTTTAACCCATTTTGTTGACATTCCGGAATGTTTTGCCAAATATCTTCTGCCTGATGTGGCATCACGGGAGCCAATATTCTTACTAAAGCTTGCAAAATTTCAAACAAAACAGTCTGGCAGGATCTTCTGGATAAAGATTTTTTGCCTGCTGTGTATAATCTATCCTTGACTATGTCTAAATAAAATGCACTCAAGTCAACTGCCGCAAAGTTTTGAAGGCATTGAAAATATTTATAAAATTCATAATTTTCAAAAGCTTCGGTAACTTCTGCATTCAATTTATTTAATTTATGAAGTGCAAATTTGTCAAGACTCTTTAAGTCTTTATATTCAACATAATCAACTTCCGGATTAAAATCAAAAAGATTTCCAAGTAAAAATCTCGCGGTATTTCTCGTCTTTTTGAATATTTCTACAAGTTGACCGATTATATTGTTACCTATTTTAATGTCGTTCCTATAATCGACCGATGCAGCCCAAAGCCTAAGCACATCCGCACCGTAGGTTTTGATAATTTCATCCGGTCTTATATAGTTACCAAGAGACTTTGACATTTTACGCCCATCTTCGCCAAATACAAACCCATGGGTTAGAACTTGTTTGTAAGGCGCCTTACCCTGACATGCAACAGAGGTCAAAAGTGAAGATTGGAACCATCCTCGATGTTGGTCTGAACCTTCTAAATACATATCAACCGGGGTATGGCCTAATTCCTCAGAACGCTTTTCCACCACTGCCTTCCAAGTTACTCCCGAATCAAACCATACATCCATAATATCGTTTTCTTTTTTGAAATGAGTTTTGCCGCATTTTGGACATTTAAACCCTTGTGGCAAAAGTTCATTCGCAGAATATTTTACCCAAGCATCAGAACTCTCCCTTTCAAATATTTTGGCAACATTTTCAATAGTTTCATCCGTACAAATCACCTCACCGCAATCTTCACAGTAAAAAATAGGTATTGGCACCCCCCACGCTCTCTGGCGTGAAATACACCAGTCTGTACGGCTTGCAACCATATTTGAAATTCTCGATTCTCCAAAAGAAGGTATCCATTTTACATTTTTAATTTCTTCAAGAGCTTTGTCTCTGAACTTGTCTATTCTTACAAACCATTGAGGTGTTGCTCTATATATTACAGGATTTTTACATCTCCAACAATGCGGATAACTATGCTGTATGTCTTGGCGTTTTATTAGTGCACCACAATTTTCAAGCATATCTATTACCATTGAATTACCTTTATAATATGGCACTCCAATAAGTTCGGGAATACCGACAACATCGGTCCAAAGACCTTTGCCATCCAATGGAGAAAATACTTCAATCCCATATTTGCACCCAACCTCGTAATCCTCCAGACCATGACCGGGAGCTGTATGAACTGCACCTGTACCGGCATCCAGAGTTACGTGTTCTCCCAATATTATTGTAGATTTTCTATCACATAAAGGATGTTTTGTATTCAAAAGTTCTAAGTCTAGACCTTTACATTTCCCAATAATATTTATATCGTTCTCATCCCACTCTACATCTTTTAAGAAAGTATTCAATAGACCTTCTGCCACAAAATATGTAGAATCTTTGTATTCAAAGAACACGTAGTCATATCTTGGATGTAAACTTATTGCCATATTGGAAGGAATTGTCCAAGGTGTAGTTGTCCAAATTATACTATATATATTTGACTTGCCACTTAGAAAGTCGAAACTATTTTGTAGTTTTGAAGTACTTTCATCATCAAATTTAAAACGCACATATATAGAAGCAGAAGTAATGTCAGCATATTCAACCTCAGCTTCAGCAAGCGCCGTCTCGCATGATGCGCACCAATAAACCGGTTTGAGCCCTTTTTCTATATAACCCTTCTTATACATTTCTCCAAAAACTCTAACCTGTTCTGCTTCAAATTCCGGAGCAATCGTTACATAAGGATGTTCCCAATCTCCAAATACCCCGAGACGCTTAAATTCATATTCTTGTCCTTTTAAACTCTTTTGCGCAAATTCACGACACTTTTGCCTTAATTCAAGCGGTGTAATTGCTGAACGCCCGCCTTTGATAGTTTTTACAACCTTATTTTCAATAGGAAGCCCGTGTCCGTCGTAACCCGGAACATAAGGAGCATAATACCCCCGTTGGGTTTTATACTTAATTAAGATATCTTTTAAAATTTTATTTAAAGCCGTTCCTACGTGAATTTTCTCCGAACTCAAATAAGGAGGGCCGTCATGTAAAATAAATGAATTAACTTTATCACGTTTTTTCAACATTTTTTCATAAATGTTGTTTTCATTCCAAAATTTTTGAATTTCAGGTTCTCTAACGGTAGCATTTGCCCTCATAGCAAGGGTTGTTTGTGGTAGATTTAAACTGTCTTTGTACTCTTTTTTTGCTGTCGTTTCGTTTGTCATGTTATATTTCCTCTTTCATGAAGTTTTCCATTTTATTATAATCGAATTCATTTTCCCATTTTGCAATAACAAGTGTTGCAACACAATTTCCAATCAAGTTAACTGTCGTTCTGCCCATGTCAAGAATTTGATCGATACCAAGTAAAATTGCAACTCCCAATAGTGGGATTCCGAAACTCATCAATGAGCCCGCAAGAACAACTAACGCGACTCTCGGAACTCCGGCAACCCCCTTACTCGTAAGCATCAATGTAAGCATAATAAGGATTTGCTCCTGAATCCCTAAATGTATGCCAACGATTTGGGATGAAAATATCACAGCCATAGCCAAATATAATGTACTGCCATCAAGATTAAATGTGTATCCGGTAGGCATTACAAATCCCACAATATTTTTAGGAACTCCGAATTTCTCCATAATTTCCATCGCTTTTGGAAATGCCGCCTCAGAACTTGCAGTTGTAAAAGCCAGTAATGCAGGTTCTTGTATGGCTTTTATTATGTTTTTTATTGGTATTTTTACAATCTTACAAACTATAAATAACAAAAGGACAATAAAAATTATTAATGCTGTATACAATGCCCCTATTATTTTTGCATAACTTTTCAAAACAGTGATTCCGTTAGTTCCAACTGTGGAGGCAATAGCACCAAAAATCCCTATCGGAGCAAAGTACATTACGTATTCCGTAAACTTGAACATTATCTGAGATACAGAATTTAAGACTTCCATGACGGGTTTTGCGGCTTTTCCAACGGCACATATTGCTAATGCAAAGAATATCGCAAAAACCATTATCTGTAAAAGGTTTCCGTCAGACATTGATTGAAATATACTGGTTGGGAAAATATTAATTATCATATCACCTGCTGAAACATATGTACTATGATCAGTGGCAATCCCATATTCTTGCAATTTTGCGGCAAAGTCTATGGTAGTTGTATGAAAACCAAGACCGGGCTTAAAGAAATTAGCCATGGTTAAACCCAAAATTAAAGCTAATGTCGTTACTATTTCAAAATATATGATTGTTTTTAATCCGATTTTTCCAAGATTTTTTGCACTTCCATGTCCGGCAATACCAACGACAAGAGTCGCAAAAAGTAAAGGTGCTATAATCATTTTCACCATTCTTAAAAAGATTACGGCAAATGGTCGCATTCTCACTGCAAAATCAGGTGCAAAATAACCCACTAATACCCCAAGTATCAGGGATATAAAAATAAACGTTGTTAATCTTGAATGTTTCAACAATCTTCCTCTATCTATCAGTAAGTATACCTTCCTTGACATGATAATACAAACATAAATACATGCAAAGAGTTTATACTAACCTTAAATATAAGTCCTTTACTAACACTAATAAAATTTTACAGGGATAAAATCTTGTTAATATTATAACTGATTATAGAAAATAAAGGTTTGTAAACCCTTGCAAAAAGTCTTGCAATTTACACAAATTCGTGGTAATATTTCAACATTATGATAGAACTAATTATATTATACGTATTGAAGGACAGAGAATATACAATGTATGGTGTTCGGAAGCGCATAATGGAGTATTTCTCACCATACACTTGTCCAAGTTTTGGCTCTATACGTCCTACATTACAGAAGTTAACGAAAAAAGGGTTTGTTAACTGTCGTGAGTATATGTCGGAAGGCGGCAGACATTCTTGTTTTTATACAAGAACGGAAAAAGGATTGCAAGAACTTAAAAGACTAATGATGGAACCTTTGACATACAACCCGGTACAATTTTTATCAAGCGCAAGTATAAAACTTTTTTGCACAGATATTTTAGACAAGAAACAAAAAACAGAGATGTTTCTGTCGTTAAAGGCTTCTGCCACAAAGTTTATGAATTTGGCACAAGGTATTTTGGATGATGAATATACTCCAAAAGATTTCTACCAAAATATTATTTTAAATAATACAATCTGTGAATTAAAAAACATCATTACAATCATTGAAAATTTTGAAAAAGAATAATGAGTGCGATAGTTAATAGCGTAAAATCTGAATCTATTGCGGAAGAACTTGAAATTGAAAAAGGTGATATTATCCTTGCGATTGATGGTGTCAAAATGCAGGATATGATTGACTTTAGCTTTTTAGTTAAAGGTGAGGTCATAACGCTTGAAATTCAAAAAAAATCAGGAGAGATTGAGGAGATAGAAATAGAGAAAGATTTTGAAGATGATCTTGGAATTATCTTCGAAAGTGCCGTGTTTGACAAGGTAAAACCTTGCTTGAATCATTGTATTTTCTGTTTTGTAGACCAACAACCAAAAGGCTTAAGAGATACATTATATATCAAAGATGATGATTACAGATTATCCTATCTCCAAGGAACTTATATTACATTAACAAATTTTACTCGGGAGGATAAGGAAAGAATTAAACGTCTTAAATTGGGACCTTTTTATGTTTCCGTTCATACAACCAACCCCGAACTTAGAGTAAAGATGCTAAGAAATCCAAATGCAGGTAAAGCTTTGGAGAATCTTCAGTGGTTCAGAAAAAATAAAATACCTTTCCATGCTCAGATAGTTTTATGTCCCGGCTACAACGATGGAGAGGAATTAGAAAGAACGCTTACGGATCTTGCTAAACTTAAAAATACAGTATTATCCGTTGCGATAGTTCCGGTTGGAATAACTCAATTTAGAAAAGAAAAACTAAAAAGAGTTGATAAAAAATGTGCGCTTAAAACATTGGAAATTGCTTCAAAATTCAAACGTGTATGCTGCTCGGATGAATTCTTTTTGCTTGCTCAAAAACCAATTCCACCGGCAAAATATTATGGCAATTTTTCTCAATTAGACGACGGAGTAGGAGCTTTAAGATTACTTTTAGAAGATTTTAAAAAACAAAGCCTTCCAAAAAATTTGAATCAAAAATTAAGTATTTCCATAGCAACATCCTATGCTGCATATGAAGTATTCAAGATTATAGGTAATAAGCTAAACAAGATAAAAAACTTGTCTGTTGAAATAGTCCCGGTTAAATCCAATTATTGGGGAAAAGATATTACCGTTGCGGGGCTGATTACCAGTGTTGATTTAATAAACGCTATAAATACCGCGAAATATGATACCATAATTGTTCCATCTATTATGCTAAGGCCATATAGCGAAGATTTCCTTGATGGTAATAATTTGGAATATGTAAAAAAACAAACCGGTAAAAATTTAGTTGTAGTAAATAATACATATTCAACTTACGAAATTGTAGAATATATAAGAAAATTTTGCTAGCAAAAATCTTTTTGTTGCGTTTTATATACAATAAAGGAGTTTTTATGCACATTGATTACAATATGAAATCCCCGAGTTTTCAAGCAAAATTTTTGTATAGTGATACTTTGAAAGATGTTGTTAGCTACGCAAAAAGAGAAGGTCGATACAAAGAACTGAATAATGCGAGATTGAAAATAGAAGATTCACATCTCAGAACAAGATTAAAAGTAGAGATTGGAGCCGATACAAAAGGTTTTCCTACCGTGACATTTACAAGATATATACCAAAACCCGATGTCATTATACCTGTCACAGAAAACGATTATATAAAATCAAGACCTATGGTATATCATGCAAATATTAAAATCAGTCCGCTCCAGTATGCTTACGATAAGATAATAAAGTTGGCAAATTCGGCTCCAAATGGTAGCATGTTTACAAATATAGTAAAGCGCGGAAAAATTTAACTGTAAAAATTTACATTTTACGAAACCTAATTAAACCTACGGACATAGTAATTTTCGTCAGCTTTTAGGGCCTCTTTCAAGGTTAATAATTCAGAGTCATTAAAGTTTTTGGTTAAAATTTTTGCTACTTTTTCTCTTATTGTGTAGTCGTGAACTTTGGCAGCCCTAATCAATATTGATTTTATTTCATCTAAAAAAATAAAATCGGCAAATTCATACACTACCTCTAGCGCCCAATATAGCTTAAAAACTTCTTTATTAATTTTATACTTCCCGTCTTGGAGGTTAAACTTTTCAACTTTTTCCAACAATTCAGTTGTTAAGGGAAGGAGGTATGTAATTAGCGATTTTACAAATTTTTGATTAACTTTAAAATTTTTCATCGCGGAAATAACATTTCTACAAATATTACCATTAATATCCAACGCCCCTTGAAGGAATATTTCAGTATTTGGATTTGCATTGAAATATTTAAATAAACTTTTATCAGAAGTAAATTCGTTGAGTTTAAATGAAATTGCTTCTCTAACTTTTCCATCTTGGCCGGTCAAATTGTCCAAAAGTATTTGGGCTTCTTCTACATTCGTAACTTTATCCAGCATAAGAACGGCGGCTTGCTTTCTTACAACGGAATCTGTTTTTATAAGTTCTATTAATTCATCGTGTGATAGATCCGAACTATACAATAATATAGCTGTGTTAAAATTTTCTTCATCTAAAGGTTTCAAATAAGAATTCAAATTCATCCATTTAGTCCTTGTATATATAATATAGCACAAAGTACAATGTTTTTTGAAAATTTAACGATTGAATGATAGTAGCAACATAAAAGAGGAAATATCAATGGAAAGCATAATGACACTTTTTAAAGGGATATTCTATACTGATGATACTATGAAAATAGGATTGTCTCAATTTAAAGAAGAATCAACTGTTCAACCGGCACCTGCCAAAAAATCAGCAAAAAAAGAAACAAAACTTTCAGATTTAATGCGCGGTCAGTGCTAAGTTTTCGGGACCAAATTAAATATCAACATCTTTCATCATATCAATGAGAGTTTGAATGGTTGTTTCCATGCTAACGCTGTCAGAAATTCTTTGTTGTAAAAAACCGTTAACTTGAGGCATCATTTGAATTGCAATATCAAGCTTTGGGTTTGAACCCGGTTGATACATACCTACATCAATAAGGTCTTTATTTTCTCTGTACATAGCAAGAATTTTTCTCATTTTTGCTGCAGCTTCTATATGCTCAGGTGTTGATATTGAACTCATAAGCCTTGATATACTACCCAAAACGTCAATAGCCGGGTAATGGTTTGCTTCTGCAACTTTTCTTGATAAGAATATATGTCCGTCAACAATACCACGAACTGTATCAACTATCGGATCCGAAATATCATCTCCCTCCATCAGTACTGTATAAAGTGCAGTAATAGAACCTTTTGGGCTATTTCCGGCACGTTCGAGTGCCTTTTGCAACCAAGAGAATATGGAAGGCGGATAACCTTTCATTGTAGGAGGTTCGCCGGTTGAAAGTCCTACTTCACGGCCTGCCATTGCACAACGAGTTATGGTATCTGTCATTAAAAATACTTTTTTACCTTGATCCCTAAAATATTCACAAATGCTCGTTGCTGTCAAAAGAGCTTTTTGACGAATTAATGGAGGTTTATCACCTGTAGAGCAGACCAACACTGATTTTTTCATCCCTTCTTCGCCAAGAGAATCCTCGACGAACTCCTTAACCTCACGACCGCGTTCCCCAATCAGCGCCATGACGTTTACATCTGCATCAGAATTTCGTGCAATCATGCCAAGCAGGGTACTTTTTCCTACTCCTGAACCCGCAAACAAACCCAAACGTTGACCGCACCCCATTGTCATACAAGAATCAATTGCCCGAACTCCCGTCGAAAATTGTTCTGTAATTATGGGTCTTTCAAACGGTCCTGGAGGAGGCCCTTCGATTGTTCGCCACAATGCTCCTGTAGTATCAAGAGGTTTGCCATCCAAAGGCTCTCCCATAGGGTCAATCAATCTTCCGAGCAAAAAATCCCCAACAGGTATAATAATTGGCCTATAAGATGTCGTAACAAGGGATCCTTGACCTATACCCTCGCCATCAAGCAAAAGTAATAATTGTGCCGCATCACCTTTAAAAGCGACGACTTCTGCGGGTTTTTGCTGTCCTGTAGCTGTTTCAATATAACATAAATCACCTATCTTTAATCCCGGAAGTTTTACTTCAACAGTTAGTCCCAAAAGCTTTGATACAGTACCTTTGTATTTTATGGTTGTTGTTTCTTCGAGCTTTTCTTTCACTCGTGATTTTATGTAATCCAGTTTTGACATATCAACATCTTGCATATCTTAATTATAATAGATTTTTGACAGATTTCAAGATTTTAAAAAAGACTTCTGCAAATCAGAAGTCTTTTTGTCTTTTTCTTATTTAAAATAAAATATTAATGACACAAAGCCAAAAGAACACCTGCCGCAACGGCAGAACCTATTACACCAGCAACATTTGGGCCCATCGCATGCATTAATAAGAAGTTCTGAGGGTTTTCCTCCATTCCAACTTTATTTGCAACACGTGCCGCCATAGGAACTGCTGAAACCCCTGCAGCACCAATAAGCGGATTGACTTTTTCTTTTGAGAAGAAATTCATGATTTTTGCCATCAAAACCCCGCCTGCCGTTGCAAGTGAGAATGCTATTATACCAAGAATTAAAATAAACAATGTTTGTACAGTTAAAAACTGGCTTGCGGAAAGTTTTGAACCAACAGACAATCCTAAGAAAATAGTTACAATATTAATCAAAGCATTTTGCATAGTGTCTGAAAGTCTGTCTACGACCCCGCATTCTTTACACAAGTTCCCGAACGTTAAAGCACCCAGTAAAGGACAAGCATCCGGTAAAAATATTACACACAAAAGAAGAACCATCAAAGGAAATACAATCTTTTCACGCTTTGAAACTTCTCTTAACTGTGTCATCTGAATTTTTCGTTCTTCTTTAGTAGTTAATGCCTTCATAATAGGCGGTTGAATAACCGGAACCAATGCCATATAAGAATATGCCGCAACCGCAATTGCACCCAAAAGTTCAGGAGCAAGTTTTGACGTTACGAATATCGATGTAGGACCGTCTGCACCACCTATAATACCTATTGCGGCAGCCTGCGGGAGAGAAAATCCAAACAAACATAAAGCCATTAAAAGTGCGCCGAATATCCCGAACTGTGCGGCACCACCTAAAAGTGCAGTTTTAGGATTTGCAATCAATGGACCAAAATCAGTCATCGCCCCAACCCCCATAAAGATTATCAGAGGGAATAGTCCCTTGTGAATACCTGCTTCATAGATAATTCCCAAAAAACCATTTTCACCTGCTATATCGCATACAGGGATGTTTGATAGCAAGCCACCAAATGCTATCGGAATTAGCAATAATGGTTCGTATTGTTTTTTTATACCTAACCATAGCAAGAACAGACATATAACAATCATTATGGGTGAACCGTACATATGCAACACTTGTTCAAATCCCGTCATGTTTGCATCAGGAGGTAACACAAAGTTTGCAATACCTGTCGAATGCCAAAGAGTTGATAAGCCTTCATTTATATTCATAATTCCTTACCTCTCTTTACCTAACCTAATACTACCAATGTTTGACCGTTTGAAATTTTGTCACCCTGTGATACCGCTACCGATTGAACAGTACCTGCACAAGGTGCCTTTACTTCAATTTCCATCTTCATAGCTTCCAGTACAAGAAGAATGTCACCTTCACTGACTGTAGAACCCTGAGTAACATTTATTCTCAAAACATTGCCAGGTAGTCCGGCTTTCACTTCTTGTCCTGCGCCCGCAGTTTTTGATTGTGCTTTTTGGTCAATCCCGGATTTTACGGATATATCATAAGATTTACCGTTAACTATGGCCTTTGAATTGCTTTCTAATTTTACCGCATAATCTTTGCCGTTAACTTTTACAGTATATTCACCGCTTGTTGTTGCTTCTTCTTTGGCATTTTGAGATTCTGCCGATACCTTATTAACAGAAACTTTTCCTTTTCCCAGAAGGAAATCTATACCTTTGTCGACATTACCGTCTTTACAAGCAGCCGCTATAAATAGATTTTCATCCGTTACAGGCAGACCTGCGGCTTTTAACCTTTCTTCCGCTGCCTTCAAACCCTTTTCGGGATCTTTTTCGTTTAAATCAACAACTTTTTCACATGTTGGCTCTTTACCCATTTTTTCACTTGCCCATTTAACAAGTTCAGGATCAGGTTCACAAGGAGTTTTTCCAAAATAACCTAACAACATATTTGCATAACCCGGATTTGCCTTTTCCCAAGGCGTTTCAGATATAGCATTTAAAAATGATTGTTGAGCATAAAATTGTGAAACAGGGGTAACAGATGTCGCAAATCCGCCACGTTCAACAACTTCTTTCATATTTTCAATAAGCTTAGGGAATTTGTCAAGCATACCCATATCCTTGAGTTGATTTACAGTTGTAGCTGTAGCGCCGCCAGGCAGCGGAGCTTGAATCAAAATCGGATTTACTGCCAATGAAATTGGAGAAATAGGATAGTCTTTCATGCAATCCTTAAATATTTCTTCTGTTTCCATAATCTTTTTGATATCAAGTCCCAAATCGTAATCAGTTCCCTTTAGGGCATGCCACATGGAAATAATATCAGGTTGGCCAGTTCCGCCTGAGACAGGTTTCATAGCAAGGTCAATACCGTCTGCGCCACCCTCAAGTGCCGCCAGATATGCTGCCAAACCGGTTCCTGCGGTTTCGTGGGAATGGAATCTTATATGAGCATTTTCACCCAAAATTTCACGAGCCATTTTCACCGTTTCATAAACTTTTCTCGGATTAGAAGTACCGGATGCATCCTTGAATGCCAAGCTATCAAACGGTAATCCCGAATCAAGAATATTTCTTAAAACGCGTTCATAGAAAGCTACATCGTGTGCGCCTTCACAACCATACGGAAGCTCCATCATTGTTATCGTAACTTCATGTTGAAGTCCATGCTTTTTTATACTGTTTGCTGAGTCAATAAGATTATTAACATCATTAAGCGCATCAAAGTTTCTGACAACATTAACACCATGTTTTGCGAACATTTTAGCATGCAGATCTATAACGTCTCGCGGTTGTGAATTTAGTCCGACTACGTTAACTCCGCGCGCCAAAGATTGAAGTTTTATATCAGGACCAACTGCAGCCCTGATTTTATCCATAGTTTCAAAGGCATTCTCATTGCAGAAAAATATTGGTGCCTGAAATCTTGCACCGCCTGCAGTTTCAAAATGCTTAATTCCCGCATCAACTGCAGCCTGCAATGCAGGAATAAAATCGTCAACGAGAACTTTCGCCCCGTATATGGATTGAAATCCGTCTCTGAATGACGTATCCATAACTTTAATAAGTTTTTTTGTCATCTTTATGTCCTTTCAATTATTTTTAGTTAATAAATTTATAAGTAAAATTAATTTTTCATTTTCAAATTATTGCAAATCTTTTGTCGAGCTTACTATCCCTTAAACATAGCACCGGCAATTGCGAGCGCAACTTCTTCATCTTCTGTTGAATTTGTACTATTTACGCTTGAACTTGTAACTTGAGGAATTGCCTCAGGAAATATTTCATTTAAGCGACTTACGATTCTTGACATAACATGCATTGAAATAATTAAAATGCAAAGAAATGTTAATACTGTTCCCATTCCGATACACATTACGGCTATGCCTTGCGCCAGGGTTTCATTCATAATATATCTCCTATAAATAGTATATGTTCTTTATTACATTTATCCTTAAGCCGAAGTGCGCCAAAATCAGTTACACCTATAGCGATTCCGCTTATTGACTTATCGAAAACCTTTACGGTTACTTCTTTATTGAGAAATTCTGCCCTTCTTATGTAATCATTTTTAATTAATAAAAATCCCTTCTCAATAAATTCATCATACAACAAAAAAAAGTTTTCTAAAAGTTTTTTCAGAAAAATTTCTTTATCTACGTTTTTGCTGATTTCAATATTCAAGGAAGTTGCCGGTTGATCAATCTGTTCAAGAATTTCCTTTGGTGTATTTAGATTTACCCCAAAGCCAAGAATTATACCTTTTAATTTTCCGTTTTTTATAACGGCTTCCGCCAATATTCCCGAAATCTTTTTATCATTAATTTTAATATCATTTGGCCACTTAATTTTTGGTTGAACGCCGTATTTTTCAAAAGTTTCACACAATTTGACACATAAATACTGGGTCAAATTTGAATATACATCTTTTATCTCACAAGAGGGTTTTAAAATAATTGAAGCATAAATATTACCACTTCCGGTGAACATCCATTTACGATTCAATCTTCCGCGGCCGGCGCTTTGAAACCCTGCATAAATAACAGTTTTATCCGTAAATGAATCTATATTCTCTTTTGCATATTTGTTGGTAGAATCAACCTCGTCAAGATACAATAATTCCATACACCTCTATTCTATTATGGTGAAAATTTTATTGCAAATTTTGACTATTTTATAAATACAGTTTTTTTAACATTATCAATACGGTTTTTGAAGGTAAACCTATAACCGTTTCAATATCCCCTTTGTATGACCTTATGTATCCATCGGGCATTTCTTGTATTCCATAAGCACCAGCTTTATCAAATGGCTTGAAATTATCAATATAAAAACGAATTTGCGAATCAGTTAGTTTTTCAAATTCCACAGTAGTAGTTTCTGATTTTATAATTTTTTGTCCTGATTTAGAATTTATCATTGCGATTGACGTAACTACATTGTGTGATACACCGGATAAGGTTTTTAGCATAAAATATGCTTCGTCATAATCCTTTGGTTTTCCAAGAATCTTTCCATTTATTACAACAACGGTATCTGCACCTATTACTACACAATCTGTATTTTTATATAAATCCGCTACAGCCCTCGCTTTGTTATAAGCCAAATCTTCTACATAAGCATAAGAAAAATCCGTCGTCGTATGTTTTTCTTTATACGGTGACGGTTTAACTTCAATTTCCAATCCTATATTTTTCAGTATTTCGCGCCTTCTTGGTGAATTCGACGCCAGGACAATTTTTCCCATTTTAATTCCTCATTTTCTTTTTAATGTATCAAAAAAATGAGGAAATACAAATCTTTTTACTGTCGTAACTGCATTCTTGTATATCTTGCCGTACGAGCATTAATCGCATAGCAAGCAATATTTAGCCTTTGTTTTAGCGTCATAATATTTCTGTACATGCCTGCATAATCATTCATTGCATCGAGCATCTTTTCCGGATCAACCATTGATTCCATATTTTCATGATTATCAACTTTTTCTTCTGCATATTTTTTGACCAACAACTGATCAATGTAGTCTTCTGCACCTATTGACATCTAGGTATCCTCCCTTGTGTGTTTAATTGTCCTATTGATTGGTGAATGAATACTGAAAATATTCTTCTATATACATATAAAGTATTTCATTCCCTAAAAATTGCTTTTTTTATCGAAAATGTTAACAAATATTAATATATATTTTAAATTTCTTCAGATATACATATAATAAAGAGTATGGATAGTATTAAAATTTTTGCACCGGTCAAAAAAGCAGAGGACATAGAAACTTTTGCTAAAAGTTCTCAATGCCGGCATTATTACGTATATTATAAAAAATTTCTAAACAACAACTTCGATTACATAAAAGAATTTGTAAAATACGCTCAAGAAAATAACAGTGAAATCTTTGTTAACTTTAAGCACGATATAACTGAAGAAAACCTGCCGGAGATAAAACGATTTTTAAAATATCTAAAGACATCCGGAATAAACGGAATATTTGTAAATAGTTTTGCCATTTTGGAAGCATTAAAAGTTTTTAATCTGCCCTACAAAATTATCGTAGATTCATATTTTGATATCCATAATATTGCCGGCATTGATTTTGTCAGTAACTTTCATAAAATTGACGGAATAATTATTACAGAAGAAATTTATCTAAAAAACATAACGAAAATAAAAAAATATTCCAAACTTCCTCTTGCAATAGATTCAGATAATCTTCCTTGGTGTGCTGAAAATATAAAAAATTCAAAAGCTATTGATTCAGTTATAATAAAGGGTAAATTTGATAATTCGCAAGAGATTTTGGAAGGAATCGAACTTGTTCAAAAGATATTGGACAAACCAAAGTTGTTTAAAAACCAAAAACTACCGTTCAAACATGTCAGAAAAAGTATTTATCAAACAAACCACTTTTCAGGAGAAGTTGTATCCGCCGAAGGTCAGGATTTTAAATTCCGAAAAAATGTAAGACCATTTGAATGGGAAATCACAGGTTCCAGAAAAAAAACCAATATAGATTTCTCTATTGCCAATAAATACAGAATAAATTTGAGACTTTCCCAACTAGAACATCTGAAAGAACTTCAAAAATATATAAAAAAATACGATGTTAATCCTATATATTCAATCGAGTATGGCGAGATTCTCGCAACTAAAGACCTTGCATCGAATAGCTTTCATGAAATTATATCAAAAGTTAAACGTTTTTGTGAGAAACAAGATATCAAATTTCAACTATCGACCCCAAAGATTCTTATCGAAAGAGATTTTGACAGGGTTTATGAGTATGAAAAAGAAACTTTTTTTAACGGTAAAAAACCTGACAGTTTAATCATAAATAACATTGGATATTTTTGGTCAGTAATAAATGATTCTGATTTTGATGGAATTTCTCTGGAAATAGGACAAGGTATTAATCTTTTAAATAGTCTTTCAATAAAATGTTTAAATAATTTATATCCCTTGCAGTCCGTCGATTTTACACCATTCCAAGACAGAGAAAGTGCAATTAAAACAATAAAAAAAGTTCGTGGTTATATACCCAACCTTAAATATACGATTGCCGGAAATGTAAGAGTTCCGAGTATGGGTTTGTGTCCGTTGAATACAGATAGCGCCGTAATCTCGAGATTATCATGCAAAGCCCCGTGTCAAAAAGGTGATTTTGCCCTGCACGATCCATCTTTGGACAAATTGCTGCCATTTACCTGTGACGGATTTTGCAGGATGCATTTATTTGAAGATAAAATTGCAGAAGATTTTGAATGCGTAGAAGAATTGTACAATGCAGGAATAAATGAATTCGTATTTGATTTCTCCGCACTCAATGCAAAGTATATACCTCTGCTTTTGGACAAATTCTTCCTTAATGTAAACTAACTTTTTACTCCCCTATATAGACTGATTCTTATTTTTTGCCATATTTGCAGCATTCAACCTTATCTGATGCATTTCTTCACAACGATCGAAGAAAAGCTGCTTGTCTGCCTCTGGGAAATAAGTTGAGAGTTTTTCTAACAAGGGTTGTGGAAACTCTGAAAGCCGGGACATTTTGTCGAGCAATTCTTCATTCAAATCAGGATATAATGTTCGATAGTTTTTATAATATATTGACTTACTTTCATTTGTTAACCTTGTTTCATCTTCAACAGAAGAATTCGAAAACTTATACGTAACATAATTTGTGTCAAAATATAATCCAGTATATTTCTTCATAACTAATCTTATTACGAGATCGAAGTCTGCAAAATATTTAAATTTTTCATCAAAATAATTTTCCTTTACTAATACGGATTTTTTAAAGACCATAGCCTGTCTTGCGCACGGTAAAACCTGAAAAACATTATACATTGATGGCATAAATAAAAACGTAAATCCTTGCGGATGACGACAATAGGCCGGAGCGAATGTAAAATCTCCGTCATTTGCTTCAAGTAAATTTACTATATCAGCAAATGCAGTAATATCATGGATAAAATCATCGCAGCTTAAAAATGTTACGTATTTGCCGGTTGAATGCATTATACCCTCATTTAAAGCATTAAATTTTCCCGTGTCTTTTCCTGAAAACAGTTGTATATAACCTTTATTTTTATAATCCTTTAAAACTTCAAGGGTACCGTCAGTAGAGGCTTTATCCATAACAATATGTTCTATATGAGGATATGTCTGTAAATCCAAAAGTGACAATTGCAAGTTAAAAGCATCTAACTGTTCTTTTTCAACTAAATTATAAACCGGTGTTATTACTGTAATAATAGGTTCTGCCATATTCATCTCCTCTTATTGCTTGTTAAAATAAAACCCATCTTGTTTCATTCTGTCAATAACTTCAAAAAGTTCTTCATCTGAACATACACAAGAAATTCTAAAGTATCCTTCTCCGTAAGTTCCGAATGCACTTCCCGGAACTATAATTATACCGGATTTTTGAAGGATATCCTCACAAAATTCCATTGAAGTTTTATATTTTTTTGGTATAGGCATCCATAAATAAAATGTTGCATGAGGTATTGATTTCTCGTCAACTTGCCAACCTAATTCCTTTAAGCCTTTAGCCATAATATTTTGTTTTCTTGCAAAATCTATATTGGCTTGTTTTATATATTCATCTCCCTCTTTGGAATTTAAAATTTGCGCACAAGCTTTCTGAATACCTTTAAATGCTCCGTTATCTATTGTTGATTTGAATTTTCCAAAACGGCTTATGACTTCTTTATTTCCGCAAATCCAACCGAGCCTCCAACCTGTTACTGCATAAGGCTTTGAAAAACTGAAAAATTCGACAGCAACATCTTTTGCCCCTTCTATTTCGAAAACAGAAAACGGTTTGTCTTTTTCATCAGAATAAACATCTGCATATGCGGCATCTGAAATTAACAAAATTCTATATTTACGACAAAAATCAACAACTTTTTTTACATATTCTTTAGTTGCAACTGCACCTAAAGGATTGCTTGGGTAATTTATTATAAAAGCTTTTATTTTGTCGGGATCAAAACCTTCTTTTGTTAGTCTTTCTATTATAATCCCAGGATCAGGCATATAATTATTTTCTTCTGTCAAAGGCATGTGATAACCATATGCGCCGGCAGTTTTTATAAACTGCCAATATGAGGCATAGCAAGGATCAGGTGTTAAAATTATATCTTTATTCTTGTCATTTTCTTGAGGGGTGCAAATCGCCTTTATTAAATTTGTAAGCCCTTCCTTCGACCCTATGAGAGAAAAAATTTCACTTTCCGGATCTAAATCCACACCGAAACGGTTTTTCATCCTCAATGCAATGGCATCACGTAAATATTTCTCCCCTTTTGGAGAAGAATATGTGTGAATTCCTGGATCATCCAAAGAAGCTTTTAAATCTTCAAGTAACTTTTTGGGCGGCTTTGCCGTAGGGGCGCCCATTGACAGGAATATAGGCTTTCTATTTTTTTTGATAAGTTCTTGTGATAAGTTTGCTGCCATTTCTTTTAACCTGAACATTATGTATGTGTCAAGTGACATTACTTCATTATTAAATAAATTTTCTTTTAAGTATTCCATAAATTTTACCTCATATATTTATGCTGCCATTATCATCGGGCCATCCAATGATGCTGTTACAAATTGCTTTGTATAAGGTGTTTCCATCCTCATTAATTCATCAGGAGTTCCGGAGAATACGATTTTACCGTCGTATAACATAATCACCTTATCTGCAGTACGCTTTATTGTTGACATTTGATGGGTAACCACAATTGATGCAGCATTTGTCTCATCTTTTAATCTAACTATATAATCTTCAATAAGTGTTGATGAAATAGGATCTAATCCTGCGGTAGGTTCATCGTAAAGAATTGTCCTGGGTTCGGTAACAATAGCCCGAGCAAAACTTACACGCTTTTGCATCCCTCCGGAAAGTTCAGCCGGAAACTTTCTTTCAATCCCTTTCAATCCCACAAGCTCCAATTTTTCAGAAACTATTGCTCTAATTTCTTTTTCTGTATATTTTTTTCTTAAGTCTTTTCTTTCTCTGAGCGCGAAAGCAATATTATCAGCAACATTCATAGAATCAAAAAGTGCAGAATATTGGAAAGACATAGCAATATCGCCACTTTCCGTAATTATTTCCCCGCCGTCTTTTTTAATAAGCCCGCAAATTAACTTCAAGATAGTACTTTTGCCTGACCCTGAAAATCCGACTATAGCAAGGACTTCACCGTCACTAACCTTGAATGAAACATCATCTATAACATTCTTATCGTTAAAAGTCTTTATTAAATTTTTAACTTCAATACTCATAATTTCTACCTTATTATACATTAAAAGAAAAATATAATTGCAAAAACCATATCCCATATTACAATTGCAACAAAAGACCAAACAACAGATTTAGTTGTAGCAATACCAACGCCTTTTGCCCCTCCTTCGGCATCATACCCACAACAGCAACTTATAAGGGAAATTGTCCCGCCAAAAGCAATAGCTTTAAGCATTGACACCCATAAATCTTTCATATAAATTCCTTGCCAAGCGGAATCGAAGAATGCTCTAAAACCTATATCAGCAGATAAATAAGACGTTACCGCCCCGGCAATAACCCCAACTATTCCTGCAATTATTGTTATAACCGGCATCATAAATATTCCTGATAAAATTCTGGGAACGAACAGATATCTTATCGGATCAATTTTAAGAACCTTCATCGCATCTGTTTGGGAGGTAACCTTCATAGTTGCAATTTCAGATGCAATAGAGGAACCTATCATTGATATAATGGCGAAACCAGACATTACAACTGCGACTTCACGAACTATAAGTATTGTCATTAGTAATCCTATAAAGTTGCCTCCACCTTGTTTTGCCATTTCTAAAGCGACTTGCGCAGCGACAATAACAGAGGTCATGCCCACGATAGACAAGGTAATTGGGAGAGAAGTTATGCCGAACCTATGACATTGTTCAATAACTTCGTGAAAGTTTATTTCACCCTTTACGATATATAGGGCAGCTTTTGAGCCCCAAGTAATGATTTTGCCAAGAGTCTCGATAAAAGTATAAAATTCCTTTAATATACCCGAAAAAATTTTATACGTTGCAGATTGTTTATAATATCTTCTTAAAAGAGAGCTAACCATTCTTACATTTTATCAAAGACGAAAAAATATGGCAATATTATGTGTAAACTTTAGTATTGACATAAATATAATAAAAATTATATTATGACATACGCAGTTTAAAAATTTTCACATAATGGGTTACATAAAGGAGGAAAGAAGGGGAAACAGATACAATAGTTGAAATTGAAATAAAATAACGAAATTGGCTTGACAAAGGAATTTGAGCATGTAGTATGGAATATATAAGCGGGGGTAATTCAGTGGTAGAATGCCTCCTTGCCAAGGAGGATGTCGCGAGTTCGAGCCTCGTCTCCCGCTAATAAAGAGAAGTCCTGAAAAGGGCTTCTTTTTATTAGC
>CADBQW010000035.1 GCA_902796925.1 uncultured bacterium
AATATTGAAACCTTGAAGTTTTACTATTTTTCTATTCATAATTTAATTTTACTTTAAATTTTAGGATTAATCAATAACTTTTGCCAGTTTAAACAGATAGTCTTCTTTTGCTCCAAGATGCAAACCTACCGGAATAAAATGTTCTTTATATTTTTCAACTGCATATCTGTCAGTCATTCCTGATATATAGTCAGTTACTATGCGTTCAATTTTATTTTCTTCACAAACATTTTTGAGCATGTCTTTGTAGAGATAAAACAATTCTTTTACAACATGTCTTGCTTTACCTTCTTCCATTTTTGCAGGGGAATCAACGTAAACTGTATTAAACATGTATTCTCTAAGTATCGTGGTATAATGCCATCCTTCCTCACTCATCATTACTTGAGGTTTATCTTTCGAATTGTTAATTACGTCAGATATCATAACTGTAAGTCGTTTACTTGGTTCTGAAGAAAAGTAATCAATACATTCTTTAGGCAAGTCGTTTTCAGAAATTATACCTGCACGTATTGAATCTTCAATATCATGATTAATATATGCAATTTTGTCAGCAAGTTGCACGGCTTGTGCTTCCGGGGTATTGGGTTTGTACCCCCAGGTATGTGTTAATATTCCGTCAACAGTTTCACGGCATAGATTTAAATCCTCTAAAACCTCAACAACTCTTACGCTTTGTATATTATGATGGAATCCTCCTTTTACAAGTTCATTTAACACCCCTTCTCCGCAATGACCGAAAGGGGTATGTCCTAAATCATGACCGAGGGCAATAGCTTCTGTTAAATCTTCATTAAGAAAAAGTGCCCGACTGATTGTTCTTGCAATTTGAGCAACCTCAAGAGTATGTGTAAGTCTTGTTCTAAAATGGTCATCATATGGAGATAAAAAAACTTGGGTTTTATGTTTTAACCTGCGGAAAGCTTTCGAGTGCAAAATTTTATCTCTGTCTCGTTGAAATTCTGTACGCATATTATCTTTGTGAGTCTCTTTTTTACGACCTTGTGTCTCTTTGCTTTTCGTTGCAAAATCTGATAAAAACCGGTACTCTCTATCTTCTAATATTTCTTTTATACTTTTTTCCATAACGCAAATATATCAAAAATATCAAATTTAACCATACTTATTTTGCAGGATTTTAAATGAAATTGTCTCAAATTGGCTTTTTGGCAAATTACGAATATTAACAAATTTGTTCATTTTATATTTAATTGTATAATTAAATAATGAAAAAATTATTACCATTTATATTTTATTTGACGTTATTTTTGATAATTTTATGTTTTTCAATGTCAGCCGGCAACTATGATTTTGACCTGTGGGCGAGATTAATTGCGGGTATGGGTGTTATAGACGGACATGAGGTTTTGAAGGCTGATTTTTTATCTTATACCCCAACGCATATATGGTGGGATCATGAATGGGGATCGGGAGTAATTTTTTATTTCTTTCTGAAACATTTCGGAGCCTATTCTCTTGTAATTTTACAGTCAATATTAATTTTTGGGATATTTTTTACGGCAAGTAAAATTTTGAAACTTAAAGGGGTAAAAAATCCCAACAATTTTGTGTTTTACTTTTTTTCTTTAATGGCGATTATGGGTACCTTAAACCATCCTATACGTTGTCATTTATTTAGTTTTTTATTTTTTACAATATTTATTTATATTCTTGAAAAAGCAAGGAAAGATTCTCAAAAATTACTTTATATATTGCCTTTTTTAACTATATTGTGGAACAATATTCACGGTGGTGTGGTTTCCGGTGTAGGATTAATTTTGCTTTTTGCAATTGGAGAATTTTTAAATCATAAACCAATAAAGCATTTTTTGATAACTTTTATACTGTCTGCAATTTCTCTTATAATAAATCCTTGGGGGTTTGATTATATTAAGTTTTTACTTATGGCAAATACTATGGAACGAACACATATTATGGAATGGTGGAGTCCGTTTTGCAAATATCATTTGTATAAACATCTTATATTCAAAGCATTTTTAATATTTATAGTATCTGTTGAATTTTTGACTATATTAAAAAATAAGACCTCATTAAGAGATTTTTATAGAAATCAGGATAAAGTTAAGTGGATTTTGTTTTTTACAACAACGTATTTGGCATTTTCTCATGTAAAATTAATACCGTTTTTTATAATATTTGGACTTATATATTGTTATGAAGATTTTTACAGTCTTGTGTCTAAAATAAATCTTCCCCAATGGAAAGATAAAGTAATTTATACAATCGTAATCACCGGTGCATTATTTTCTCTTTCAATAAAAGAATTTACTCCTCCTGTTGATTTTAGTAATTACCCTATAAGAGAGGTTGAATTTATAAAAATTAATCAACTAAAAGGAAAACTTTTAGTCAATTTTGGTTTAGGCAGTTATGTTTCTTATAAATTATATCCTCAGAACGTAATTTTTATGGATGGCAGATATGAAGAAGTTTATTATGACTTTATGATGCCAATGCTAAAAAGATTTTTTCTTTTAGAAGAAGGGTGGAACGATGTGTTGATTAAATACACTCCGGATATTATGATTCTGGAAAATTATTACCCAATTTATAATCACCTGGCTAATTCAAAAGATTGGGTGCTTGTGTATAACGGTAATATATTTGGTGTTTTTGTAAAAACTAAAGATAAAAAGAACAATTATATAAACCCAACTGAAGACTTAAGCTATTATAAGGACACACTTTTTGAGACAGAAATAAATTTGAGGAAAAATGAATAAAGATAGAGGGTTAAAATATACTTGCCTTTTTGGGGGTGGTGCAATAAGAGGACTGGCCTTTATTGGTGCAATAAAAGCTTTGGAGGAATTAAACATTGAACCGGTAAAGTTTGGTGGGTCATCTGTAGGCGCGATATTTGCATCATTGTATGCATTTGGATACACTTCAAATGAACTAAAAGAAAAGTTTATTGACATAAATTTTAACTTATTTAAAGATATACAATTTGGATTTGGAAAGGCCCCTGCCCTAAGCAAAGGAAACGTATTTTTAGATTGGATTCGTGAATTATTGGAGGATAAATTTTACCAATCAGTAAATCCAAAAATTGAGCGCAAACCCATTACATTTAAAGATTTAGATAAGGATCTTGTTATAATTACAACAGATTTAAAAGATTTTACTTCTCAGGAATTTTCCAGGTATACAACCCCTGATTATGAGATAGCTTCCGCGATAAGAATTTCTTGCTGCATGCCGGGTTTAATGCAGCCGGTAATGTATCAAGACAAATTCCTTGTTGATGGCGATTTACAAAAAAGTGTGCCAATGTGGAAATTGTCAGATACCCTTCTGAATTCTCCGGAGAGAATTTTAGAGATGAGGTTGGAGGGCAGTTTTAGGGATGTAGATTTAAGTAACGGTATAGATTATGCAAATGCCGTATATAGCTGTATGACGGCAGTAGCTTCCGAACAGATAAGAAATGAGTATGGGGAACGTGACAAATTTGATTATATAATTCTTGATACCGGTGATGTATTGCTTGTCAATTTCAATATTCCATTAGAAATAAGAGAGAATTTAATATCAGCAGCTTATAATCAGACTATTGATTACTTTACTAAATTCTTACCTGTTAAAAAGAAAAAAATTCTTGAAAATTATAATATTGTGCACGGGCATCTAAACAGAATCCTTCATAATATAAAAATAAAAAATTACCAAAAAGCCAAAATCGATATTGGTGAATTGTTTATAAACCTTTCTGAATTATGCTCAAATATGGATATGGCAGATTGTAAAAATATAAGAATGTTTAAAGATAAGTTTTTTGAAAGTTATAGCAAACCCGGAATTTTTGGGATTGTACATTTGAAAAATAATGATATTATAAAAAACAATCTTCAAGATATTACAGATAAATTTGATATGAAAATTGAGGAATTAACTAATTATTTAAATATTTACAAGTAAATGGAGAAGTATAATGGAAAATCATAAAATTGAATTTTTAAATTATCTAATGCAACAAAGCAATGATATCCAAAGTTATAAAAATTTTATAAATTCTGATTTAAGAAACAGTAATAAATTTGAAAACATAATAAAAATGATTACTAATAGAAATGTCTTTGAAATATCTGATGCCAATGAATTAATAAAGTTGTTACGTTTGCTAAAGCAAAATAAAATGTGGATAGAATATGATAAATCCCATAGCAATAGAATACCACATGCCATTTTAAATAAGCATTATAAAAAATTTTTATTGAATAATTACCCGAAAGTTAAAGGGAGGCCACTTTTTGATATGAATACTAAAAAATTGTTAAATAAAAGTAACACCTATGCACTAAATACAATATTATACGGTCCGCCGGGAACAGGAAAAACTTATGAAATCTCTCAAATTATAAAGGATCTCGAAGCAGACGTTGCCTCTCAAAAATTAGATTTTAATAAATTGATTGAATCTGAAGAATTCATAAAATCTGAGTGGTGGGTTAAAATTGCACTTACAATCATGTATAATGGTAATAAACCGCTCACCTGTACAGAAATAACACAATTACCAATTCTGAAACAGTGGTATTTAAGAAGTGATAAATATAAAAGTTGGCATTCCTTTGACCGTTCAGTCAATGCTGAACTCCAAAAGAGAACTGTTAGACAAAATCGGCAACAGTTTAAATTGAATAAATCAGATTATTTTGAAGAAAAGAATAACAAATACAAACTTTCAGCCAAAGGTACCGTTGTTTTACATAGAATTTGCGAACAAATTGGATTGGATTTTCCGACAGAAAATGTTATTAATACAAATAGTTCGGATAACGTACTCGCGGCAAAACAATATTATAGTTTCTGTACTTTCCACCAATCCTATTCATATGAAGAATTTGTTGAAGGTATAAGACCTGTTATTAATAAAAAAGTTACCGAAAATAATGAACAAAATGAAGAAAATGTCACGGATACTTCTATTAATTTTGAATTTCATACCGGTATATTTAAGTCAATGTGCAACAGGGCCCGAAAACAACCTGATAAAAAGTTTTACATGTTTATTGATGAAATTAATCGAGGAAATATATCAAAAATTTTTGGTGAACTTATTACGCTCCTTGAGGATGACAAACGTGAAAATGTTACCGGGGATACCTCTATTAAGTACAATACCATAGCAGTTAATCTTCCATATACAAATGAAAGATTTACCGTTCCAAATAACCTATACGTTATAGGAACAATGAATACTGCAGACAAATCTTTAACACATTTGGATATTGCACTTAGAAGAAGATTTGAGTTCGTTCCTAAATATCCAAAATATCAAGGTGAAATTGAATACAAAAATCCAAAATATAGTGAATTTTTGAAACAAATTAACGACAAAATTTTTGCAAATAAAAAGCAAAATCCGGATTATTTAATTGGACACACATATTTTTTAGGGGATGACAGCCTTGTTAGTATTTTGAATAAAAAAGTAATTCCGCTTTTAACCGAATATTTTAATAACAGAATTGAAGATGTAAAATCAATTCTTTCTGAGGACCTGCTCAATAGTTTTGGAATTCAATACGATGATAGCGAAAAGTATTATTTAAAGGTAAAATAGTAAATAATGAAAACAATCGAGTTATTTGAATATTCAAAGCCGATGATTAATCTTGAAAACTTTGGTTTCAATACAAAAACAGTAAAAGAATTTAAAAGTTTTTTAGATGAAATCTGGCAGATATACAAACGAGAAAAACCGCGATTTTGGAGAGAAAATACTTCAGAAGATGATATTGATGAAGATATCGCAATCCATCAAAGATTTTTATATTTCGATGAATTAAAAGTTAAATCAAGAAATTATGTTGGATATATTAAATATGATGATTGGGAGTTTAAACTATATCCCAAAATTTGTCCTCCATCATACAATGAACGGGGAGATTTGGTTAATAAAAATCAAATTATAAAGACAGTTCTTTTGTGGTTGAATTATAGTAACGATTTAATCTTACCAAACATGCTTACCGGCATGGAAGAAATTGAGGATAACGATTTTATTGAAATTCTAATCCGTTGTTTTTCAAAATATACTGCGGATCTTTTTTCTCATTCGTTATATAAACATTACGTTGAAGTCACAGAAGATACCCAATTTTTAAAAGGTAAGTTAAATATTTCCGATTACATAAAAAATATTACCCTCGGGAAACCTCATCTTTTTAACTGTACATACGATTCTTTTGAATTAAATAATTTGTTTAATAAGATTGTTAAATTTGTATCAAAATCTTTATTGCAAATTACAAAAAATAATCAAAATAAAGATTATCTGTCAGATATAATAAAAGCCCTTGACGAAGTTGATGATAAATATTGTACGATACAAGATTGTGAATCCGTATATATAAATCGTTTTATGGGAGAATTTTCTACAGTTTTAGACTATTGCAAATTATTTTTGAATAATTCTGTCAGCTTTATTGATGGCGGGAATTTTGAAAATTTCGCATTTTTGATTAGGACAGAAACTCTATTTGAAGATTTTATCACTAATTTTTCACAACAAAATATACCTGAATATAAAATTGTGCCGCAATCAAAATCGTATCTTGACAAAAGCGGTGTTTTTGGAATTTGTCCGGATTTAAAAATTTTTGATAAAAAAGGAAAGCTTATTAAAGTTATTGATGTAAAATATAAA
>CADBQW010000036.1 GCA_902796925.1 uncultured bacterium
GTTACAGAACTTTCAAAACATTTAAAATTAGCCAAAGTTTGTGACAATAATCACCTAAACGAATGTTGGCCGACAGAAACAATTAACCTAAGTGACGGAACAACAAAGAGGGCAAAGGACCTTAAGACAGGTGAAAGTATAAGTGCCCTTGCATTAGGTTCAAAATCCACTACCACGATGGGTATAATAACAGCCGACGGAACCCCAATGATACTTGTATATTCACCAAAGTGCACACCGTTAGAACAGGAAAAGACCTACACCTGGTCAACGGTTGATAACAAACCTGAAACAAACGCGACAACAAATTGTGTAAGTGCAATTATGGATATAAACGGTCATAAGAGACCGAACAGAATCGGTCAAGATGTGCGGACCCTCAATTCACTATTTGGGTATGTAAAAGCAACCTCAGCAACATACGGGACATTAAGTGAATCGGATTGCAAACGACTAAAGAACAAATTAGGAATCAATTGGTGTCCTGCACCGGGATCAAAAGGAGACCCTGATTACTGGGGTGGTGCAGTTAAGTATTGCCATGACAGAGGGCTGCATTTACCTAGTGAACAAACCCTTGCAACCTTAGTGGGATCAATTTATGGCAGAAGTGATATAACCCCAAGGACAATAATATATTCAATAAACTTTGCAAAGACACACTGGGGCGACCAGGGAGATAAAACCTGTGAACAGATATTGAGATCCAGAGGATGGGGAGATGCAGATCAGGTAATATGTATAGACAACGGCACAAGCAACGATATGGGCCAATACGACAGTACATCCGCCATCTCTACTCTAAGATACGCCAATTATTGGTCCAGTGTTGAGTTGTCTGCTACTATCGCTAGGTTACGAGACAACTACTCGAGCTTCAGCGTCTACTACACAAACAACCGCTACGACTCATACAACACGGCTTTATGTGTAGGAGATTGATTGTGAAGGGCGGGCCGCAAGGTGTTGTATACTGAGGCAATAGGGCAATAAGGCCATAAGGCAATAGGGCATTAAGAGGGGGTTGTCCCCTTCCTTGCCACGGGGGTTTTATTGAGGGCCATAAGGCTATAGGGCAATAAGGCATAAGAATTGTCATCCTGCCCGCCCCGCAAATGGCGGGAGCGGGGTTTCAGGATCTTATCACCGAGGCAATAGGCAGGCTCCCTTTGATAAAACGAAAATCGGTACATTGTAAAGTGGCCAAGATGCTGAAATGGCAATGTAATGCAAGCGGTTATACGTGCGGTTCAAAGATACTATCTGACGGATGGAAGATCAAAGATGACTATCCATGGTAGATTATGAGTACAATCTTTTGAAATAGATAATTTTATCATATAATTAATTTATGGTAAAAAATGTCTATATTCACATACCTTTTTGTAAATCGAAATGCAAGTATTGTTCTTTTGTATCTTATACGGATTTAAGTTTGAAGGGCAATTATTTAGATGCTCTTGAATGTGAAATTATCCAAAAATATCAAGGAGAAAATCTTGATACTTTGTATATTGGGGGCGGGACTCCTTCCTTGTTAAAAATAGATGAAATAATTAGAATTTTATCTCTTTTTACTATTTCAAATAACACCGAAATTACGATGGAATTAAACCCTGAAAGTGTTAATAAAAATTATCTCAAAGCGTTAAAAACTGTTGGTATAAATAGGATCAGTTTTGGTATACAAACATTTAATGATAGCATTTTAAGTTCGATTGGCCGCAGACATGATTCTAAAATGGCAAGAGAGGCAGTATATAACGCCAGAAGTGCCGGGTTTGAAAATATTAGTCTGGATTTCATATATGGTTTGCCGGCTCAGACAATTCCCGATTTTATGTTTGACCTCAAGCAAGGAGTTGCTCTCGGAGTAAAACATTTATCATTATATGGATTGAAAATTGATGAGGGATGTTACTTTTACAGAAATTTTCCTAAAAATCTTCCGGATAACGATATGCAAGCAGAAATGTATCTTAAAGCGATTGATTTTTTGGAGGATAAAAATTTTGAACATTATGAAATTAGCAATTTTTCAAAACAAGGTTTTAATTCAAAACATAACTTAAATTATTGGAATAACAATTCTTACTATGGATTTGGCTGTGCAGCCCATGGTTATATGGATGGAATTAGGTATGCAAACAATTCAGATATAGAAAAATATATTAACGAACCTTGTAATGTTGAATATTCACATTCTCTTTCGCCACAAGAAATACTCGAGGAAGAAATATTCCTTGGTTTACGCAAAGGAGAAGGAATTAATACAAAAAAAATTAATTCTAAATTCAATATAGAATTTGACAAAAAATATTCAAATATACTGAACAAATTTCTAAAGTCAGGACATTTAATTGAAACCAAAGATGGTTATAAATTCTCAAACAATGGTTTTTTGATAAGTAACACTATTATGTGTGAATTTCTGGATTAGGGGTTTTCGCTATATTACGTATACTTTCCAGAAAATTCTTGTCATAAGCTTGGTTCCATCCGTTCAGCCAATCTTTGAATTGCGCAATAACAAAAGATTCTTTCGATATGCGCTTTGTATTGTTAAAACCGTCAGGAGTTCCCTGATTTTTAGAAGAAATCATTCCATAAAAAAACTTATTATATTGATTGTCGTTGTATTCAATATAGACATCTACATTTTCTTTTTTATCAAAACCATTTGCCTTCATAATTGACCTTATCTCTTTTAATTCATTTTTGAATTTTTGAGAACAATTTTTTCTTGCAAGCTGTTTTTCTATTGTATGCCCATTATAAAGATTGGTAAAATTTGGCGATTCTTTATATCCTTCTACTTTCATTAATATACTCCCTTTGACATATAACTATCCTATTCAAAAAATATGAATTATTCAAGTACTTAATTTAATTATACAAATATAATGTGAAAACTTCCGGAAACTTGCAAAGCATTAATATTTATTCAACTTGCACAGTTTAATTTGCTGATTTATTCTTTCATCAATCCAACTTTGGGTAAAATCCATTTGCTCTTTTGTAATTACCGCCTTGACAAGCACTGCGTATTGTATATCAATAAAATTTAATTTATTTAATCTTTCAATGATATATCCTTTAGAACCGCAATTGTGACAAAATTTATCTTGTGCAACAATTTCGCCATGTTTATTAACAAAAGCTTTCAGCTTGATTCCGCAGGTTGCACAACGTGCAATATACCACTGGTTTTCAATGAGTTCACCACAATCAGGACAGTATGAAAAATCCGCATCTATACGAACTTTGTCATGCTTGCATACCTTATTAAAGTTTAACAATTCAATAATCATATTATTTTATTAATTATTTTTTTTGAATTGTCAAATTAAAGTAAGATTTTACATCATCATACATTATTTTAGGTGTTTTTATAACGTCTGTAAAATAGTTTTTGGTATCTCTAACGAGTCTACCAAAATATTCTTTAACATAAGGGGTCCACTCTCTTATTGTTTGGGGCAAAGGTTGATGTTGAGGAATATTAGCCGATTTACGTAAATATTGTTTAACCCCTGAAGGAATATATCTTTTGCCGTTTTTCACAATTGTTGCACAATTTAAGCTTAAAATTTTCATTGTCTTTCCCCTTTTAAATATGCTTTAGCATATTAATATAAAGTATTTTTCATCCCAAATATTGCCCAAATATTAAAAATCGTTAATTATTCAGGAAGAACTCTTGATGATGTTAATGTGTTTCCATTGGCATCGTAACATTTGTTACCAATCCAACGCGCCTTGATTGAACCGTCTGTATTGTAAACAACTTGCTCAGTTTTTGATAGACTGGTACTTTTTGATATAATTTCACCAGTTGAATCGTATGAAACCGTGTTATGTGGGAATTCATCTCTCGGTTTATCTAAAACATCGTATTGAGTGAGATTTCCGCCTAGATCGTAATAAAAATTGTGATACTTATCGTCATCATACTGCACTCCATAACCGGTAAACACCCCTTTGTAATAAAACGGTGTGATTGTTTTTTCGTTATGATAGATAACCCCGCCTTTTAATAACGTATCAGAATTAGCAGGAAGTCCCAAAAACAAGATAAACAAGCATATTATAAATTTTTTCATAGTTGAAATTTAATGATAAAATTTACCAAGTCAACTATTCAAAATTTGCGGCACCGATAACACCTGCAAAATCACCTAAATGAGATTTTTTAAAAATTGTTTGACCGGCAGGTAAAGATAAAGCTTTTTGTCGTGCTCTTTGGGTTGCCTCTCGATAAAAAAGGTCAACTGCCTCAACAAGGCCGCCACCAAGTATAATATATTCAGGGTTAATAAGATTCATAACACTCGCAAGCCCCGATGATAAATATTCTGCCGCCTCAAGAATGCAAGATGTAACAAGAACATCCCCTCTTTCAACTGATTTTGCAATCATGCCTGAACTTATTGGTTTTTCAGGCTTTATATAATCAGATATTACTGATTTCACCCCTTTGTTTAAAGCCTCTGTAATTTTTCCTTCAACAGCGGAACGGGATGCGTACGCTTCCAAACAACCATAGGAACCGCAAGCACAATGTCTGCCGTTATAACTTATTGTCATATGTCCGAATTCACCAGCAGTACCGGATTTTCCACGCAAGAGTTTACCATCTTTTACTATTGCAGCTCCAATACCTGTTCCGATAAATATACACATAAAATCATTGATACCAACTGCAGAACCAAATTTCCATTCCCCTATGGCTGCCGCCTCAACATCATTTCCGATCTGTACCGGCTTATTAAACTCTCTTTCTAATTCAGACTTTATCTGAAAATTGTGACATTCCAGATTCGGTGCATCAAGAATTATTCCGTTCTCTCTGTCGATAATTCCTGAAGAACCTATTCCTATTGATTTTATTTCATCAATACAAATATTGTTTTCATTTACAAGTTCATTAATTCCATCTATCAATTTTGAAAGTATTTTTTTATTTCCGCGAGATGTTTTTTTCTTTATATAATAGAGAACTTCACCCGTAGTTTTATCTACAAGTGCAATTAATATCTTTGTTCCGCCTATATCAATTCCAATTGACAAATCCTTCATATTCAACATTATATAATAAAATCTTAAAAGTTTTACAAAATCAAAAATACATAATATAATTTTAAAAAAAGGAGTATTATTATGACAGTATTAAAAATCAAAAGACTGGAACACAACCGTATTTTGCCGGAATATAAAACTGAGGGTGCAGCCGGCATGGATTTATGTGCAGCAATAGCGGAACCTGTGGAGTTAAAGCCGTTAGAAAGAAAACTTATTCCTACCGGAATAAAAATTGAACTTGAACACGGATATGAGGCACAAATTCGCCCTCGCTCCGGATTATCTATAAAACATGGTATAACGCTTATAAATTGTGTAGGAACAATCGATGAAGATTACAGAGGAGAAGTTTGTATTGCTATCGTAAATATTTCCAATGAATCATATACTATTCAGCCTGATGAACGAATAGCACAAATGGTAATTACAAAAGTTGAACAGGCAAAACTCGAAGTTGTAACAGAACTTTCTGATACCGAACGTGGCACAGGAGGGTTTGGGTCTACCGGGAAATAATTAATTGTTCTTTAATACTTCCAAGGTCAAATCTATAGCAGCTTGAGAGAATAAAAATTTCATATTTTTACGCGTAATATTCGGGTCAAAGTTAAATTGCTTTACCCGAATTTTGTCTTTGTGGTAAATCCCTATAAAAACTAATCCTACAGGTTTGTTTTCATCACCGTTAGGTCCGGCAATTCCTGTTATTCCGATTGTTATATCACAACCGGTTACATTGTGTAAACCTTGAGCCATTTCATATGCACATTGTTCACTCACTGCACCATATTGGGCTAATGTATCCCATCTAACCCCCAAAATTTCTATTTTTGCTTCATTTGAATAAGTTACAAAATTTTTAAAAATATATGCAGAACTTCCGCTCACATCGGTTAGTCTGGAGCTTAATAACCCTCCCGTGCAGGATTCTGCCGTGGAAATCGTCAAATTTTTATCAATCAGCAATTTTCCAAGAACTTGTTCGCGACAAGAAAACAACCTTTTAAAATAAACATTTAAATTTGTAATAAAACTTTTCATATACAAAAGTTTAATTTCTATTTATTCTCGTGTCAAGCATGGTATTATCTTTATTAAGGAGAAATAAAAGCATGCCTCAGATAAAAGAAAAAAACGCGGAATTAGGAAATTTACCAAAAGATATAGAAGCGGAAGAAGCCGTTTTAGGTGCGATTCTTGTTAATGGAGAATCCTTAGTTAAGGTAGTTGAGATAGTTAAACCTGAATATTTTTTCAAAATGGCTCACAGACATATCTTTGAGGCAATGCTTGAGCTTTTCAACAACAATGAAAAAATTGATATTGTATCTGTTTCAGATGTTCTAAACACAAATATGAAGCTTGATCAGGTTGGTGGTCGTGCATATATTAATGATTTATGCTATAAAACCGTAACAACTTCAAATGTTGCTTATTATGCAAAAATAATCCAAGAAAAAGCTCTAAAGCGTTCTTTAATTAACGCAGGTTCTGAAATTATAAATTTGGGTTATGAAACCGGTCCTGTCGGCGATTCTCTTGAGTCAGCTCAAAAAGTTATATTTGACGTTGCCTCTCAAAAAACCTCAAGTAATTTGATACCGGTAAAAAAACTTATATATGATACTTATGACAGAATTGAGTACAGATACAATCATAAAGACGAACTTTTAGGTTTAAGAACACATTTCTTTGATTTGGATACATATACAAATGGTTTGCAGAAATCTGATTTGATAATTATAGCCGCGCGCCCTGCAATGGGTAAAACAACCTTCGCACTAAATATCGCGCAAAATGTTGCACTGAAAGATAAAGTTCCTGTTGCAATATTTTCACTTGAAATGTCAAAACAACAACTGATGCAAAGGATGCTCTGTTCTGAGGCTGAAATTGATACCCAACGATTAAATACAGGAAAAATGCAGCAAAAGGATTGGGAAAAACTCGCTAACGCAATGAATACATTCGTAGAATCCCCACAAATATATATTGATGATACATCAGGCTGCACCTTAACCGATGTCCGCGCAAAATGTCGAAAATTGAAAATGGCAGAACCAAATTTGGGGTTAATAGTGATAGATTATTTGCAGTTAATGGAGGGATCCGGGAAAGAAGATCGTATGCAGCAAATATCCGCGATATCAAGAGGCATGAAAACCCTCGCTCGCGAACTTGATGTTCCGGTTATCGCGCTTTCACAGTTATCCAGACAGGTTGAATCCAGAAACGATAAAAGACCGATGCTTTCCGACTTGAGGGAATCCGGTGCAATAGAACAAGATGCAGATATCGTTATATTTATTTATCGCGACGAATACTATAGAAAAGCTGATTCCGAGGAGGAAGAAGCTGCAAAGGCAGTCTCTAAAGGTGAATCTGAAATTATTATTGCAAAACACAGAAACGGTCCTGTTGGAACGGTTAAACTATTATTCCAAAATAATATAACTAAATTTAAAAACCCTATTAAAACCGATGTTTTCTAATAATTAGAGTTGGTTTCTGTCAAAATCCGAGATGAAATCGTTATATTCTTGCTCAATTTTATTTTCAATATCTTTATCTTCTTCTTTTTGAGGGGTATTTTGTTGGTTATGTTGTTGATTATTTTCTTCGTTATGCTGACGTTCCAGTGAACGGCGAACTTCTTCTATTTCATTTTTTTCAGTATTATTAAGAGCCTGTTTACGTGAATTAATGACATTAGCAACATTCATCATAGCAAGAGAATTTAATGTTGCACGGAGGATAGCGCTTCGGTCCATAAACTTGTTGTCATCAGTCTGCTCATTATACTCCTCACCCTGCGGTTGTGCGAAATACTCCCCGCCCTGACCCATTTTATCATCCTGGGTTTTTGCAGCGGTGCCGGAAATATCTCCACTTTTAAAATTAAATGAGCCACCGATTCCAAAGAATCCTGCTGACCTGTTATCGACCATGTTCTTTTACCCTCTTATTTTATATAATATGATTATATAAAAGTGTATTTTCTTTTAAATCCCCTAAACAAATTATTTTGCTAGGTTATTAATAAAAGTTTACATATAAAATATCGTAAATGTTTATGCTTATTTGTTTTGATTACTAATCTTTACACCTAAGGATAGTAGTGGTGCACTTTAGTACACGAATTTAAGATAATAAGATAATAGCGCTACCCGCCCCGCCGATGGCGGGAGAGTCGTAGGGTTGACTAAAGTCAACCAAATAGTTTCGGTAGGCTGAAGCCTACCCTACTTATTACCTTAATGCCTTATTGCCCTATTGCCCTATTGCCTCAGTATACAACACCTTGCGGCCCGCCCTCAGAATCAATCTCCTACACATAAAGCCGTGTTGGTCGAGTTGAAGCGGAGGTGGTTTGTTCTATAGTCGCTGTAGTACGAGTTGATGTAGCGTGTCCTAGCGACGACAGTTTCAGACTCAACACTGGACCAATAAATGTAGCCTCTTAGAGTAGAGATGGCGGATGTACTGTCGTATTGCCCCATATTGTTGTTTGTACCACTGTCTATACATATTACCTGATCTGCATCTCCCCATCCTTTGGATCTCCATATCTGTTCA
>CADBQW010000037.1 GCA_902796925.1 uncultured bacterium
CGCAATTGGTGAGGAAATAAATCCTTGCCAAGACGGAGTTTGTACAGGTATCGGTCTTGATTCAAGAGATTTAACAAAATCAATCAACACGAATATTCAAGGTCGTATAAATGCAACATCAACAGGCTCGATAGGCTCTATGCCAAATGGTAAAACTAACTATAATGGTTATTCTGTAATCAATATGGCAAGTTTGGATCAAGATATGCATGTTGATAGCATTAAAGCAGACGGTAGAGTAATATTGCTTGCTGATAACGCTGATTTAAACAAAAAAGGCGTTGGTGAATATAGTGTAAAAAATTATTCAACAGATTCAACAGTACCTAATGTTGAAGGCGCTGGAATTTCAATTATCGCCGCAGGAAACATAGGTGAAAATGGTAAAACATTAACCTTCAGGCAAACAGGTGCAGATGTATCAATTGCCTATGATGAGGGTGGCAACGATCCGGCTCATAACCATATTGTAAGATTAGATAATAAATCCAGATATGGTGTTGACATGTTAGCAAATAGCGGCGATATCAACGTTAAAGGTTTGGATGCAGATGATGGTTCAAAACTTGACACCAATGTTTGTGCAATTGTTGCAAGAAATGGCTCGATAAATGCTGAATTTTCAGGAGATACTTATATAAGAGACATTCATGCTCCTAAAGAAATTAATGTTGTAAACCGTGGTAAAGATTTGTATATTGATAATTTAGGCGGGATTCCGACCGGTGGCGACCCAACTCATGTGACAGAAACATTAATTCCGGTAAGAGATGCCAACGGTAGAGTAAGCTGGGTACGCGGCAGAACTACGACTGGTGATTATATGAAACGCGGAGATTACTATGGTGAATATGGTGATGGTATTTCTCCGGAAAAAGTAACTCTAAAAGCCTTGAATTTGAATCCTGAACAATATAAAGGTAAGGATTATGCTGATTCCACAATAGTAGTTAAAAACGGAACTATTAAAGGTAAGGGTTCATTGAGTCATCCTGATATGGATCAAGATGTTACGGTTACTGCAGATAATGCGTATATTGATGGGTACTACTTCAATATGGGGCCTCACAGAATGCCTGGTTTATCCCAGGTTACACCGGATAGAAATACCGCACCTTTAGTTTCTGCAAACGGAGGGGAAGAACCTTCTGTCAGAGGTAGAGCTGTGAGACCAAAGGACGTAACCGTAATCGGCAGAAATGAGGATGAACGTAATTACTATTACGGTAAGCCATCAGAAAAAGAGATTGATAATGGGCATAAACCAGGTTCAGGTAGCGGCCAAAGTGACGATCCAACTTTTGATGTTGACAGAGAAGACGGTGATGATTTAGTTGCTAAATGGGATCCTGATGTTAGACCAACACAACCGACAACACCAACGGATCCTACTCAACCAACAGTTACTACAGATGTGACTGATCCTACAGACGATCCGGGTAATCGCCCTGAACCAACCAGAGTGACTATTGACGATGCTGTCATGAATTTGAGACAACGTGTTGTAAGTGATCAGATTGATGCAATTGATAAACGTCAGGCAATGAGATTTGATGTTGCAGGAAATCAAAACAATGTTTCATTCCAATCTTCAAATGGAGTTAGAGGTATCCTTGATATTTCAAGAAGTGGAGTTTCTCTCTCCTGCGAAGACACCGTCAAAGTTGGTGATGTTGTACCAATCAAGTTGACATATGGCGATATTGATATTAACGCAAATGTAAAAATTGTATCAAAAACGAATAACAGAGCCGGAGGTCAGTTCATTAATCTTGACGAAGTTACATCTAAGAAAATACTATACTTGAGTATGCTAAACGGTTCAAATGACTTTATGTCAAATTACTCAAGCAATACGAACATTAAAGTCAGCCCACAGACAATTAACGATGGTCTGTTAAACGTATCATACGCAGGCAAATAAAAATAAAACAATAAATAAAAAACTTGACTCCGGATAAAATATATTTCCGGAGTTAGTTTTTGTTGTAAAATTCTGTTTTTCCAATTCTTTTTTAAAAAGAATTTCCATGATACAATTGTATTATGAATTTGTTCACAGAACTGGAAAATCAAAATAAACAAGTTCCGCTTGCTGAAATATTGCGCCCAAAAACATTGGAAGATTTTTTAGGACAAAGTAACGTAATATCTGAGCACAGTCCTCTTTTGAATCTTTTAAAGACTAATCGTTTATTTTCGCTGATTCTTTGGGGACCGCCGGGATGTGGCAAGACGACCCTTGCTCGTTTAATAGCTGCAAAAACTAATGCAAATTTTATCGAGATTTCTGCTGTAACCTCTGGTGTCAAAGATATAAAAGATGCCGTTGAAAAAGCTAAAGAAGGTTTGCGTGCAGGAACGAAAACGATTTTATTTATAGATGAAATTCATCGCTATTCAAAAACACAACAAGATGCCCTTCTTCCACATTTGGAAAACGGAACATTATTTTTAATTGGCTCGACTACCGAAAACCCGTCTTTTCAAGTTGTTCCTGCCCTGTTAAGCAGACTACAGGTAATAAGGTTAAATCCTATTGATGACAATAGTATGCAAGATATAATTAGCAGAGGGTTCACCTATCTCGCTAAAAAATATCTCCCTATGGATTGCGAATCAGGAGTTCTTGATTTTATTGTTAGTTTGGCTCGCGGGGATGCAAGATATGCCCTAAACGTAGTTGAAAACTCATATTTTGCAAGCGATGTAAAGAATAATAGAAGGAATCTTACTGTTGATATAATTGAACAAATTTGTCAGAAAAGAAATACAAGATATTCATCTGATGAGCATTATGACTGCGCTTCTGCCTTTCAAAAAAGTCTTAGGGGTAGTGATCCTGATGCTGCAATCTATTATCTTGCAAAAATGATTGAAGCCGGAGAGGATCCCAGGTTTATTGCGCGAAGACTAATTGTTTGTGCCGCAGAAGATGTAGGGAACGCTGATCCAATGGCGTTGCAACTTGCAGTGAGCGCATATAAGGCCGTCGAATTGTTAGGCTTGCCGGAGGGTAGAATTCCACTTGCTCAAGCTGTTATATATGTTGCACGAGCCAAAAAATCCAATGAAACCATTTGTGCTATTGATATGGCAATTGCGGATATTGAGAACGGAAAAGATTTTCCTCCTCCAATGCATTTGAGGGATGCCCACTATAAAGATGCAAAAAAATATGGATTTGGAGAAGGTTATGTATATAGCCACAGTGCACCTGGTTTTCAACAACAATTTTTGCCTGATGAGCTTGTTGGGAGGAAATACACCCGATAAATTATTAAAATGACTTGCCGAAATTACTTGTCCTGTTATATAATAAATTGGAGGTAGTTTTTTGAAAAAGTTTTTTTCGTTTATATTTTTTATATTGTTTTGGGGCGCGGTAGCATATCTTTGCTATACAAATTTGGATACTGTAAAAAATATAGGATATAGGCTAAAAGGTTGTTACCATATTTTTCTTGGAGATATTGAATATAAAAAGCAAAACATTGGCGGTTCAATCGGTCACTACAAATATGCCCTCTCTCTTTATCCAGGTCATTATACCGCTTGGACTAACCTTGGAAATATTTATGCTGTTACAAGAGAATATTATTTGGCCGCAGAATCATACGAGCAGGCAATCCTCAATAAGTCCAATTATATTCCTGCACGGATGAATTATGGAGTAATTTCAACAGAAAAACTCGGAGATTATGACGGCGCAATTATGCAATACCGTGCAATATTAGATGTAAAACCTAAGGGTTTTAAGATTCCATTCATTTATAACAATGAAGAAAGTTCAAAAATAAATTATGGATTGGCTTATTATAATATGGGTGTAGCTTATAAGAAGAAGTCGATTTATTCTAAAGAAAGGTGGGAAATTAAAAGGCAATATTTAAGAAGTGCGCTAGATGCATATGAACATGCGGTTAAAATTCTTCCAAAAGACTATGACACCCGTTTTAACTTGGCGTTAACTCAGCAACTTTTAGGTGATTACAATAATTCCGGCGTAAATTATTGTAAGGCAATACATCTTCAA
>CADBQW010000038.1 GCA_902796925.1 uncultured bacterium
ATTTTGTCAAGTGCAAGCTCAATAAGAAATATAAAGTATTTAGATAAATTATACTTATTCGTTTTCAAAATTGTTACAAATTATTAAATATAGTGTGAATTCACATGTTGACAGTGAATTTTGTTTGTTTTAGTATTATCATACTCGACAATAGTAGGTTTACAAATAGCCAAATATTTTAAACATTCGTTAGTCGAGACGAAGGCCCCAGTGGGTTTTTGCGTGTACAAAAGGTAAGAACAAAAGGAATAACAATGGCAACAAAACAAAGAATCAGAGTTTGTCTAAAAGCATACGATCACAAATTGATTGATGTATCTGCAGACAAAATCGTTGAAACAGCAAAAAGAACTGACGCAAAAGTAGCCGGTCCGATTCCTTTACCTACAAAGAGACGTATATATTGTGTATTGCGTTCCCCTCACGTAGACAAAAAGTCTCGTGAACACTTTGAGTTAAGAACTCATAAACGCATTATTGATATTTACGATGCAACTCAACAGACAACTGAGGAGTTGACAAGATTGGATTTACCGGCAGGTGTGGATATCGAAGTTAAGTTATAAACTTTAAGCACAAGTCGAAGAATTGAAAATTGAATAAGCATTATGCATATAATGTGAACTACAACTTTCAAGAGAATCTTGGAAAGTACGACCGCAAGGTTGAGAGGTGAAAATCCTCAAAGGTAAAGTAAGACCAAATACGATGTAGCGCTCGCAAGAGAAAATGCAATCCGGAAATGAGGCGAAATATTTTTCGCACCAAGTACGGTGAGCTAGAAAGGTAAGAATATGACACTAGGTTTAATAGGTAAAAAACTTGGAATGACACAAATCTTTGACGAAAAAGGTTTGGCTATCCCTGTAACTGTTGTAAAAGTTGACAAAATGGTTGTAACTCAAGTTAAAACCGTTGAGAAAGACGGATACAATGCAATTCAGGTAGGTACGATCCCAGCTAAAGAAAAACACCTTACTAAGGCTGAAATCGGACATTTCAAGAAAAACAGTCTTGAAAACTTCAGACATTTACAAGAGTTCAGAATTGATAATCCTGAGGATTATAAAGTAGGTGACGAGATAGCGCTTTCTGTATTAGAAAATGCAGAAAAAGTTGATGTTACCGGAACTTCAATAGGTAAAGGTTTCCAAGGTACAGTAAAGAGATGGAATTTTGGCAGAGGACCAATGGGTCACGGTTCAAAAAACCACAGAGAACCGGGTTCTATCGGTGCCGGCACTACTCCTTCCAGAGTTATCAAAGGAAAGAGAATGGCAGGCAATATGGGTAACGAAAGAGTTACCATTACAAAGCTAAGACTCGTTAAAATCGATACCGACAATAGATTGGTATTGATTAAGGGTTCTGTTCCTGGTTGTGACGGAAGATTGGTTACAATCGTTCCTTCAAGAACAAAATGGAACTAAAAGTGAATACAAACCGTAAATGCCATATAAAACTCAGTTGAGAAAGCGGTATTCGGTAATCGAAAAGGAAAAGAAAATGACAAAAGAAATACTAAATGTAAAAGGCGAAAAATTAGGCGAAATCACTTTAGAAAAAAGTGTTTTCGGTGTTGAGCCAAATATGCATGTAATGCATTTAGCAGTAAGAAGACAATTAAACAACGCAAGACAAGGTTCAGCTTGTGCAAAAACCAGAGCAGAAGTATCTGGCGGCGGAAGAAAACCTTGGAAACAAAAAGGTACAGGCCGCGCAAGAGCCGGATCTTTAAGATCACCTTTATTTGCTGGTGGTGGTGTTGTCTTTGGACCAAAACCAAGAAGTTATGCGTTTAACATGCCGCAAAAAGCAAGAAAACTGGCTTTGAAATCTGCATTATCGGCAAAAGAATCACAATTGACTGTGGTTAAAGATTTTTCCGAAATTACAGAACCAAAAACAAAATTAATGGCTCAAGCATTAAAATCTTTGAAATTAACAGGAAAGATTTTAATCGTAGCTGATACAAAAGCTGCAGAAAACAATTACTTGGAATTGGCAGCAAGAAATATCCCATCGGTAAAAATAATTTTGCCAACAAATTTGAATGTAAAAGATATTCTTGAAGCAGACAGCGTAGTTATTACTGAATCAGCAGTACAAAAAGTAACTGAAATGTTAGGTTAGTCGAAAAAACAGAAAAGGAAAATTACAAAATGAGTACATCAAGAACAAATAAAGAAAAGTTATTCGATATAATAAAGAAACCTATTATTACTGAGAAATCAGTAGGAGCTACAAGCGAAAACAAGTATACATTTGAAGTTGTAAAAGATGCTTCAAAAATTGAAATCGCGCAAGCAATCGAATTGGCTTTTCCTGGTAGAAAAGTAACAAAAGTAAACACGGTATATATGCCGTCTCATTCAAAAAGAATGGGGTTGAAGTTCGGTAGAACGGATTCATCTAAAAAAGCAATAGTAACAATTTCGGGAGATCCAATCGAAGAACTTATCGGTGCATAACACGAACGAGCTTTGTGCAAAAGCAAGTGAGCAAGATGGTAAATTGTACCGAGTGAGAAAATCACAAAATTAGTACAACAAAAGGTCGAGGCAATAGGGAAAAGGTTCCCGAACAAGTAAGACCGAAAGCCAAACAGGAGAAACAAAATGGCAATTAGAAAAATTAATCCTACTTCCCCGGGTCAAAGAGGGATGACAAAGAGTGATTATCAGGAAATAACAACAGATAAGCCTGAAAAATCTTTGTTAAAAGACTTGAGACAGAAAGCTGGTAGAAATAATACCGGTAGAATCACTTGTCGTCATAAAGGTGGCGGTGTAAAGCGCGCTTACCGTATGATTGATTTCAAGAGAGAAAAATTTGGCGTACCAGCTACAGTTAAAACAGTTGAATACGATCCAAACAGAAATGTAAGAATTTCACTATGTTTCTATGCAGATGGTGAGAAAAGATATATCTTAACTCCGGATGGGTTAAATGTAGGTGACAAAATTGTATCCGGACCGGAAGCTCCAATTCAAACAGGTAACGCATTACCGTTAGAATTGATTCCGTTAGGTACAATGGTTCATAATATAGAAATGGAACCTGGCCGTGGCGGAAAATTAGTAAGAGCTGCAGGTAATGCGGCACAAGTTATGGCAAAAGAAGGCAACTACGTAACAATTAAATTACCTTCCGGTGAGATGAGAATGATTAGGAAAGAATGCTTGGCGACAATAGGCGTTCTTGGCAATGCTGAATTCAAAAACCTTTCAATCGGTAAAGCCGGCAGAAAGCGTTATATGGGTATCAGACCTACCGTTCGTGGTGTAACAATGAACCCTTGCGATCACCCTCACGGTGGTGGTGAAGGTAAGACCGGTCCTGGTGGAAATCCTAAGACTCCTTGGGGCAAGCCGGCTCTTGGTTATAAGACAAGAAAATCTAACAAAGCATCTAACAAACTGATTGTTAGCAGACGTAAAAAATAAGAATTAATACCAAAAAAGTAAGAAAGGTAAAAAATAATGGCACGTTCATTAAAAAAAGGACCATACGTAGAAGAAGCTTTACGTAAAAAAATTGACAAAATGAATGCAAATTCGGAAAAAAAGGTAATCAAAACTTGGTCAAGAGCATCGATGATTACCCCGATGGAACCAAATATGTTAGGTCATACAATTGCTGTGTATAACGGGAAGACTCACGTTCCTGTTTACATAACAGAACAAATGATCGGACACAAATTGGGTGAATTTGCTCCGACCAGATTGTATAAAGGTCATAGCGGTTCAGATAAGACTGCTTCAAAATAAGCTTAGAACTTAAAAGTAAAAGGAAAAAACAAATGGAAGCAAAAGCAAGACAAACAGATATAAAAATGACAGCAAGAAAATTACGTAGAGTAATAGATGCGGTAAGAGGCAAGGCTGTTGTTGAAGCTCAACAAGTATTGCATTTTATGCCATATTTTGCGGCAAAGGTTGTTGAAAAGAATTTGAAAGCAGCCGTTGCTAATGCAAGAGAACAATATGGTGTATCTGCAGAAGCGTTAAAAATATCAGAAATTTTTGCTGATGAAAGCGTTACTTATAAAAGAGCAAGAACAAGAGCACAAGGTCGTATGTACTCTAGACTAAAACGCACATCACACTTAACTGTAAAAGTTAGTGACGAAAAGTAGTATTAATAAATAAAGGTAATAAAAATGGGACAAAAGACACATCCATCAGGATTTAGACTTGGAATCATCAAACCATGGGTAAGCACATGGTACGCCAAGGTAAAAGATTACAAAGAATTCGTTGCAGAAGATGCAAAGATTAGAAGATTTGTAAAAAAGAAATTGTACACAGCAGGTGTTTCAAGGATCTTAATTGACAGAAAAGCTCAGAGTACAACCGTTACTGTTGTTACCGCGAAACCGGGTATAGTAGTTGGCCGCGGCGGACAAGGTATTGATGAATTAAAACAGGCAGTTTCAAAACATATTGGTAAACCTGTTGTAATCAATGTTGTAGAAGTAGCAAGAATTGATTCAGATGCACAATTAGTTGCAGAATCCATTGCTCAGCAGTTGGAAAAACGTGTAGCATTCAGAAGGGCAATGAAACAGGCTATGCAGAGAACAATGAGAGCCGGCGCACAGGGTATCAAAGTTATGGTATCAGGGCGTTTGGGCGGTGCAGAAATTGCTCGTTCAGAATGGGCAAAAGAAGGCAGAATACCACTTCAAACTCTTAGAGCTGACGTTGATTACGGTTTTACGGAAGCTGATACAATCATGGGTAAGATTGGTGTTAAGGTTTGGATTTTCAAAGGTAGCTTGATGCCCGGAGAAAAGGCCGATGCCAATATCAAATCTAAGAATGATAAATCAGACATCAGAGGACAAAGACGTCAAAGAAGAAGTAATAAGGCAGTAGAATCTGCTGAATAGTTAAAGGTATAGAAAATAATAGGAGCAAATATAAAATGTTACAGCCTAAAAAAACAAAATACCGCAAAATGATGAAAGG
>CADBQW010000039.1 GCA_902796925.1 uncultured bacterium
ATTTATTATAGAAGCTTGCTCTATATAGACTTTTGGATTTATGTGAATTAAAGAACGCCCTTGAAAACTTACTTTATCCATATTTTAATTTTACCTTTCTTAAATGTTGTACAAGATTCATAATGTTTGTAAAAAAATTTTTTGTTATTACAGTAAAAATTTTTATAAAATCTTTACAAAAGTTATATTTTTATGTAAAATTACGTTGTTACACGAATCGATAAAATAAGAGAAAGGAAGGTTATTCATGTCTAAATTTATATGTACAGTATGTGGCTGGTCAACTGAATCTGAGAGTGCTCCGGAAAGATGTCCTCTATGTGGAGCTACAACTTTTAAAGAAGTTGGCGGAAGTGAAAAGACATACGCTTGTGAACATAAAGTTGGCGACGGAAAAGTAGATGACAAAGAGATTATGGAAGGTTTAAGAGCAAACTTTGCCGGAGAATGTACAGAAGTTGGGATGTATTTAGCAATGTCTCGTGTTGCGGAAAGAGAAGGATTCCCTGAAATTGCAGAAGCGTATAAAAGATATGCGTTCGAAGAAGCTGAGCATGCTGCAAAATTTGCAGAACTTTTAGGTGAAGTCGTTACAGATTCAACAAAGAAAAACTTAGAAATGAGAGCCGCTGCTGAACATGGAGCTTGCGAAGGTAAGCTTGCAATTGCAAAACGCGCAAAAGAACTCGGTTTCGATGCTATACATGACACCGTTCATGAAATGGCTAAAGATGAAGCTCGTCATGGCAAAGGGTTTGATGGTCTTTTGAAAAGATATTTTTCTTAAATTAGCTAGATAAACCTTAAAAGGCAGCGGACATATTGGCCCGCTGCCTTTGGTTTAGCAAACAACCTTTGTTTTATATTATAAGAAATTTTAAAATTTAGACAGTGAGATATTATAAATGCTATACTGCTAAAAAAGGAGTGCGATGTTATGGAAGATAGTAATAAACCTGTTGTACATTTGATTTCAAAGCCAGAAAAAATGTTGAAAACCGTTTATACGGCTTGTAGAACTTGTTACAGTGCCGATTCACCTATGAACATATATGAAAGTACTGACGATGAAGAAAAAATGTTAAAACTCATTAATCGTGTAATTTCGTCAGGACATTACTCCACTATTGAGCATATTCAAATATCCTTTGCTATCTCTAATGTTTCGCGGGCATGTACTCATCAGTTGGTTCGCCATCGTCATATGTCATTTTCTCAGAAATCTCAAAGATATGTTAAAGAAAAGGGGCAGTTTGATTATCTTATCCCTCCAACTATCGAACGAGACGAAAATTTAAAACAAAAATTTATTGACTTTATGGGGAAAATCTCAGAGGTTTATAATGAATTTACTGAAGCAGGAATTCCTGCGGAAGATGCTCGTGCAGTTTTGCCAAATGCTTGTGCAACATCTATGGTTGCAAGTTTAAACCTTAGAGAAATGATACATCTTGCAAATCTCAGGTTATGTACTCGTGCACAATATGAAATAAGAACGCTTGTACGTATGATGTGTGAAGAACTAATTAAAGAAGAAGAATGGTTGAGACCATACCTTGTCCCAAAATGTGAATCCCTTGGTTTCTGTGATGAGGATAAGTCTTGCGGCAGAAAACCTCAGCTTGCAACTTTACAAAACACGTGATATAGTTTTAAAAATTTTTTATTATTGTAATTTTTTGTGCTAAAATTGCCTTGAGGAAATATACAATGCCGGAAAATTATGGTGTAGCATTATTGATTACCCTACTTGCAGGACTTGCCACGGCTATTGGCGGTGCTATTGCTTTTGTATGTAAAAAAGATAACTTGCAGGCGCTGTCTGTTGGGTTAGGTTTTTCGGCGGGGGTAATGATATTTATATCATTCATGGATATTTTGCCTGAATCCAAAAATTTAATGATGATAAATTTCCCTAATAAATATGAGTGGATTATTTATTTGGGTTTTATTATAGGGATTGCAATAGCTATTTTAATTGACTATTTCATACCTGACCATATTGACGAAGAAGAAGTTTTACATCCGGATGATATCCATTACCAAAAGAAACGGATGAAGCGAGCAGGAATATTCACAGCTATTGCAATATTTGTTCATAATTTTCCTGAAGGAATGGCAACATTTTTGGCTGCTTCACATAATATGACCCTAGGACTTTCTGTTGGGCTTGCTATAGCGATACATAATATTCCTGAAGGTATTGCGGTTGCCATGCCGGTGTATCAGGCAACAGGCAAAAAACGATATGCGGTTTTGTATGCATCGTTATCGGGATTATCAGAGCCAATTGGTGCCTTTTTAGGGATGTTTTTAATAAATCTTTTCTTACCTCAAATGATGGTGGGGTTACTTATGGCTTGCGTTGCAGGAATTATGATATATATCTCCTTTGATACTTTATTACCGTTAGCCAAAGAATTTGGAGATTGGCACCTTTCTATGGTAGGTATCGTTTCCGGCATTTTATTTATGTGGGCCGGACTTTTACTTTTAGGTTAAAAAAGATAAAAATTATATAAAATATGTAAATGTTATATAGGTGATAAAGCCCTTTATTATAAGGTTTTATATCTGTGTATTAATTTTTGTAACAATAATATTAAACTATACACCGGAATTATTATGAATGTATTAAAATATTTTTGTAGAAACTCGGAGTGCAAAATGTATGCGACAAATAAGTTAACTAATAGAGAAATCCAAATACTCGAATGTCTGAAAACCGGACTTCCAAATGAATCTATTGCAAAAATGACGATGTTGAGTGTTTCATCTATTAAATTTTACATAAGTTCAATTATCTCAAAATTGTATGCGAGAAATCGTACAAATGCTATTTACATAGCGGTTAGAGACGGGTTTATCAGCTAGATTACAAATTCATTATTGATTCAAAAAGCCCTTCTGAATATGTTGGATGCGGGAAACATATTTCTTTTAATTTAGAAATTCCTATGTCATTTTGCATTGCTATCGACATTTGCATGACAAGAGAAGATGCCTCTTTTGAAATAATATGAACTCCGAGTATGCAATCGTCATTTTTTAATATTTTAATAAAACCATCTAAAGCGTTATCGCAATGAGATTTTCCGATTGCAGATATTGGAAGAAGAATTTTTTGATATGAACCGGGGGTTAAATCCTGTTCCCTCAATCCTACCCAAGCTATTTCTGGGGTGCCGTACACAACAAATGGTACAAATTTTCTGTCAAATTTTATGTTACAAATTTCTTCCAGCGCCTGCTTTGAGGCAAAATGTGCAAGTTGAATTGAACCAAAGGCATCACCAATGGTAACTACATTATCAACATGAGGTTGATTTACTACTGATCTTCCGACTGCAACGAGAATTTTATCGGCAGAAATATCTTCACCGGATTTTAGCCTAATAAAAATATTATTAGGGCGTTTGTCAATGTGATCAATTGAATTGTTAAGGTAGAAGTTTATTTTTTCTGATTTAAAAATTCTTTCAATTCTTTTTGAAACTTCGATATCTGCAACAGGAAGAAGGTGATCTGCCATTTCTATAAGTTTCACATCAACATCCAGAGCGGAAAGTATTCGGCACCATTCTATGCCGATTGCACCGGAGCCAATAATAACAATAGATTTTGGCAGTTTATCAAGCCTTAAAATATCATCAGAAGATAATATTTTATCACCGTCAAATTCAAGACCCTTTACTTGCTTTGGTTCAGAACCGGTAGCCAATATTATTTTTTTACAGTGATAGATATTATTATAAGAATCTTTAATGGTTTCTTTATCAAGAATTTGTGCTTCAGAATTAATTATAGTTGCTCCGCTATTTTTAATTGATAATTCAAGCATTTTTCTCAGTTTTAGTATAATATTATCTTTGCGTTCAATAATTTTAGTCCAATCAAAACTTATATTTTCTGTATTTATACCAATATCATGGGAGTTTTTTAATTCTTTAAACAAAAGAGCACTATGCATTATTGCTTTTGTTGGAATACAGCCTCTATTTAGGCAGGTACCGCCAATTTCGTTTTTTTCAAATAAAACAGTCTTTAGTCCTTTTTTCCCCGCATTAATTGCTGCAGTATAACCTGCCGGACCACCACCAATTATTCCTATATCAAAACTTTTTTCTTCCATATCTTACCTTGTATAAATACGCGGCAATCTAACTTTTAAACGACAGGTTAATTCATAATTAATCGTTTTCAAAATTTTTGCCCAATTATCTATTGAATTGTTTTCGTCAAGCAATGTTATAACATCTCCAACTGCAACATCTACATCAGTTATATCAAACATCATTTGATCCATCGTAATATTTCCGACCTGCGGAACAGACTGGCCGTCAATAAACCCAAAGATTTTATTAGACAGTAACCTCGGAACTCCATCTGCATAACCAAGCGGTATAGTAGCAATTCGTCGATCCCCTTTAGCTCTATACGTATGAGAATAACTTATGCCTTCGCCATTATGAGCGGTATGGATATTCACAACTCTTGCTTTTAGGGAAATAACAGGTTTCAAAACAGGTTTCCTGATATTGTTGTCAGAAGGTAAATCCGGATATAACCCATAAAGTGCGATACCTGCTCGATTCATATTCGAAGTTGGAACTTCATAACACATTGCACCTGCAGTATTCAAGACATGCAACAAAAGTCCGTCTGTATTTATATTCGAAATAACATAATTCCATTTATCAATTTGCTTTTTCGTTTCATCTCTTTCTTCCGCGGCCGCAAGATGTGTAAAAATTCCTTCAAGATCAATGTAATCACAGTTTTGAACTTCTTTTATAAACTCGACTGCTTTGTCAGGAGATATTCCAATTCTATTCATTCCTGTATCAAGTTTTATGTGCGCTTTCACTTTTTTGCCTGTACGTTTATAAGTTTGTTTACAAGCTTTAAGGTGTTCTTGTGAAAAAATTGAAATAGCAACATTTGCACTTACGGCACTTTCTACCGCCCAAACAGGAACTGCACCTAAAACGAGAATATCGGCTGTAATATTAGCGTTTCTAAGATCAATTCCCTCATCAATAGATGCAACACCAAGCATATCTGCACCGGAGGCCAACAATGTAGGGGCAAGCATAACTGCACCATGACCGTATGCATCAGCCTTAACAACAGCAAGAAGTTTGACTCCTTTTGGGGTATTTTCACGGATTGTACGCATGTTATATGCCACATTTTCTACGTTTATTTCAACCCAGGAATCCCTGTGAATATTTATATTTGTCTGTCTTACGTTTTTCATTAAACCCTATTCTTGCCCAAATATCGGCATATTCTTATCATAGTACTTGTTATCATAATCATTAATCTTATGCATTATATCTCGTCTTTCAAGCCTTTTAACTTCGTGATATTTTGCACGTTGTTCACGGTTAAGGCATTTTTCGAATTCCTTGTCGTATTTTTTGTCAATTTTCTCAATTTGTTTTCTTATCTTTTTAACAAGACGCTTTTGCGAATTTATACTTGAATCAGAGGCTTTGCCCGCTTTTAGTTTTCTTAAAATAAACACTTCTCTATCTAATTGTTCAAAATATGGTTGCAATTCTTCATATCTGTTTTTGTCAAGAATTCCTTTTCGTTCACTCTGTTCTGACGTGAGATTTATAACGTTATAAGTTATTGCTCGATGTGCATGATTTTTCATAAACAGCTCGTTAACCTGAGGTTTTGTACAAGTTGTTCCTGTAGTACGGTCAATATTAGCTGCAAATACAGAATGTGTAGCAAATAAAAGTAATATAAATATTAAAAAATTTTTCATTAATGCTCCCCACTAATTTATAGTCACTATTTTGCCACATAAAATAAGAATTTTCAATAAAAATTTATTTATGTTAAATTACATGTATGGAAAATATGAATTTAAGAAATTGCGCATACCTGGGAGATGCCGTATGGGAACTTCTCATAAGAGAAAAGACTATCTTTATTACTGAAAATTCTAAGAAACTTCACGAAATAACAACAAGCAAGGTGAAAACTGATTTTCAAGCAAAAACTCTTGAAAAAATTGAACCGTATCTTTCTGAAACAGAAAAGGACATTGCAAGACGAGCAAGAAATTTGCCGATTCCTATTGGCAGGCGTTCTATTCAAAATGAGTACAGGCATGCAACAGCGTTTGAGGCGTTAATCGGGTATTGGTATTTAAGCGATAAATCACGTTTTGATGTTATACTTAACAAAATTGGTCTTAATGAGGAGGAATTTTGCAAATAATAAGAGTAAATTCAACAACGCCAATATTTTCTTCCGCCCAAAATAAAAAGTCTGATTACGTTAAACTTTCCGGATTCGGATCGGTTGGCTTCGGCTTGGCAAGCATAGTTGCCATAAAAAGTAAAAAGATAAAAACTCACAAAATTTTAGCATATCTTTCAGGAGTGCTGGCTCTTTTGCATATAGGCTTTGTTGAGTATAATCATTATAGATATAGTCAACAAAAAAAGGTTAAAATATGAAGATTTTAATTGTAGACGATTCGGAAAAATGGGTTCTGTACCACAGATTTGCAATAAGACAATTGTTTGGAGTTGATGTAGAGATAGCTACCGCAAATAGTGCAAAGGAGGGTGTTGATAGCCTTATTTTTAATGCCGATACGCCTTTTGATCTTATATTGACTGATATGCAAATGGAACCGGATTATTTGCCAATGATGGCGGGTGAATGGTTTATTGAGCAAATAAAAATGTTTAAAAAATATGATAATTCCGTTATAGTTATCGTATCTGCAGCATCGGATATAAAACATATTGCCGAAAAATATGGAGTTCAATATTTACCGAAATATAATTGTAAATATGAAGGTAGTTATGATTTTATAAAAAATTTAATTAAAGAAAGAGGATAAAATGTATAGAATAGGAATTGGATACGATATTCATAAGTTAACTTCGGGGAGAGATTTAATTATTGGAGGAGTTAAGATTACTCATGAAAAAGGACTTCTTGGGCATAGCGATGCCGATGTTCTGATTCATGCAATAATAGACGCACTGTTAGGAGCCTTAGCTCTTAGTGATATTGGAACAATTTTTCCCGATAATGACCCGCAATATAAAGGTGCGGACAGCACTATATTACTCAAAAAAGTATATGAGATAGTCAGAAAAAAGGGTTATGCGATAGAAAATATTGATAGCAACATTATCGCTCAAAGTCCTAAAATGATGCCTTATATACCTAAAATGAAATTGGGACTATCTAAAATTTTAGATATTGAAATTAACAGGATATCAATCAAAGCAAAGACAAAAGAAGAATTGGATTCCGTAGGAAAAAATTTAGCCATAGAAAGTAATGCTGTTGTTCTTCTAAAAAATCAAGCTAAGTAATATTATAGCAGGGGGTGCTATTGTTCTATGATGACTCTTGCAGGGAAATTATTTTTTAACAATTGTGCAGCAGAATTTTGGGCAGCTTCGCGAGAAGAAAATGCGCCGGTCTGAATTGTATATATTCCGCCAATATTTCTGACAATTGGGGCAATATTTAATCCTGCTTCTTGTATTATACCTTTAGCAACTTCAGCTTGTTCTGCTGTAGCATAAGATCCTACAATAACTCTTGCGGTTGTCTTGTGAACTACAGGTGCAGGTGCCGCAGTAGATTGAGGGGTTGGGGATGCGGATTGTTTTTGTTGATTTCCTGCTTTTTCTTCATTTTTTTGAGGAGTTTGTTTACGCGCAGTAGTTTCTTCCTGCATTATGGATTCTTTGTCGGTTTTAGATTCAGAATCTTTTTTAATAACAACCTTTTCTTCCAGGTCATTATCAAACATTTCTTCATCTTCTTTTTGGGCATTATCATGGGTTTTATCTTCATTTTGAATATCTTCCAGACGAGAATCAACATTTCCTCTAACAAAGCCTTCTACGGAATCTTCCCCTTCATTACCGATAGAAACATCAATATCCGGTGACAATTGCTTTGCCAATCCTAAAAAAATAAGAAGCATTACAAAAAATGCCGCGACAAATAGTACTATACCTTCATTTTTATTCTTTGCAGTTGTATTTTTTTTATTCTTGCGATAGCTCATATGTGATAACTGGTTTTCCCGATTAAATTCAAAATTGTAATCGTTATTGTTTTGATTTTGAACCATAAATTTATACACCTCTTACCTTGCAGCTTGCCATAATAATATCTTCTGTTTCTTCATTATAAGCATTCATTACCTCTTGCGCAAATTCCTTAATATCTTTTATGCCCATATCTGTTTCAAGTCCGCTTGTAGGGATAGGGGTTCCCAAGGAGGAAACATTTATTCCTGTATGGATTAATATAGAGTTTGCGGATTTTGTTGCTATTGAAACGGTTAATTTTTTATTGTTGAAAAATAGATCGTCACCATTTCTTATTATTTTAAAACCTCTGGATTCAAGTGCTTCCTTAATTTTACAAATTAAAAGTCTTTGGCGATAAACACCTTCAACAAGGTTTATGTTAAATTGTTCAGAGATGAAGCTCAGCATACTTTTACTATATATAGGTTCATTATTTATAACATCTTCGATATCAACCATTTCATCTAATTTAACGTCGCATTCTCCAATAAACGCAACTATGGCATCACCTTGAATTTTAAAATTCTTATAAATCCAATGGGGGCTCAATTGCCAACCTTCATATTTTATTGTTTTTTCTATAAATAATGTTTTCATAATTATCTATTATACACTTAAAAAAGTATTTTCAAGTATTTTTCGGCAGAATTAGCCTTTAGAGCATTCTTTAATCTTACGCAAGATTCACATTTTCCACAATGTTTACCCCCTCCTTGATAGCAACTCATTGTTAATTCAAGGGGTACTTTATTTTTGATGGCAAAGCTTACAATTTCTGTTTTGTCAAATTTTATAAGCGGGGCCAATACTTTAACTTTCTTAACTGTTGAATACTCAAATTCTGAATTTACTCTTTCGATAAATGTTTCTGTATTATCTGTGAAGGTTTCTCCTTCTTCTCTGTTTGCACCAATTACAATGTAATCGTAGTCATCAGCATCGGCAAAACTTGCTGCAATATTTAAAAATAAGCCGTTTCTGTTTGGAACCCAAACATTGGACATTGATTCGTGGGCATTTGCTAAATCTTTGCCTGTAGGAATTTGGGCCTCACCAACGAGAGCTGTTTTTGTTATCTCTTTTAACCAACCAAGTTTGATTATTTTGTGTTTGATACCATAATAATCAGCTATCTTCCTAGAAGCTTCAATCTCATCGGTAACCGATTTTTGCCCGTAATCAAAAGTTAACGCTAATGATACATTGTGTTTTTCTATTTCTGCACCGAGGCTTACAAGAGAATCTAACCCTCCGGATAATAATATTATTGATTTTATATTTTTATTCATCTTCATATTCCTCAATAAGAGATTGCGCTTCATCCTTTAGGAAAGAGCAAAAATCTGCGCTTTTTATAATTTTATCAAGTATTTCGCGCCCATTCATATTATACAATGCAATAAGTGCGTTTTTCTTAACTTCATCATCACGATCATTCAGGCACTCGTATATAGTTTCGTATGCTTTTGGATGTTCACTTTCCATCAATGCTTCAATTGCATTTATCCTAATTTGAGTTGAATCATCCATTAATGAATTTTTTAATGCACTAAAAACTCTGTCATTATTATTTAATTTCAATTTTCCCAAAGCTTCAATAACTCGTTCCTTTAAAAATGTGAATTTATCAACCAAACCTTTGTTTGCTTCGAGTATACTCACCAAGGGATCTATTGCTCTAATATCACCTATAAGTCCAAGCGCTGATGCCGCAGATTCTTTTACATAAACCGATTTTTCATCTTCGTCTTGCATAACGTCAATGAGAGGAGCGACTGCGTATTTATCACCAATTTTGCCAAGGGCATCTGCACAGGCTAGTCTTACTCTGTAATGTTCATTTTTATTATTAAGGCAATACAAAAGCGGAGTGACAACGGAAGTATCTTTGTAATTTGCTATAGCCTTTGCACACAGCGCGCGGACACTTGTCAATCTCTCTTTTAGGCTCAAATTGTCTCCGGAAAAATTTTTTAAAAGTAAAATATCAACAAGATAAGGCAAAGTTGACTTATCTCTAAATCTATCGGAGCATTTTATTATATTCATTAAAATTTCCGGTTCATTACAAACCGTTAAAAAATAGTTGTATATTTTAACTAAATTAAAGCTCTCAAAGCGTTCATCTAAAGAGAGAATCATTTTTATTGATTCTGAAATATTAGCCGGATTTACGATGTCGCACTCCTTTGCCAATAATTCTAAATTCAACTCACCTTCTGTAGCCATAACTCCTAACTCAATATAATGTATATACAAATTTTATTATAAATTATTCAAATTTGCAAGGAATTTGCGGGTTATAACAATAACCCGCAATCAGTAAAACTTAAGGTCTGACATTTCTGTCTAAACTGTCCATCCTGCTGGGTAAACAAATGCCAAATTGACATCCGGTTCTATAAGTAGGGGTAAACCCGCTTTGTTGACCAAATGGTTTTGTATTTATCGGGTCATCTCCTGCAAATTCTTTACCTTGGGTATTTCTGAACGTATTCGGTCTGGTCAAATCCTGTACGTAATCGTGATTCAATGTTCGATTTTGGCTTTGAGAAAAATCGGCCACTTCAGCTTTTACGAAATTTACAGAAATAAAAAATATAGCAGCTAACAAAAATATTTTTTTCATATATTCATACCTACATAAGACAATTATTGGGATTAATATATATTTTTTCATCCCGCAAAGAGGTAACTTTAATTTAATATTGTACTAATCTATATTAACAGGTTCGCGTTGAATCTTGTCAATTGCTTCACGAGCGGTGAATACTATTGATTCAGAAACGTTAGAGATAACTGTTAATTGCCTTAAAACATCGACAGTTCTCTTAAACGACCTTACAATATCACCTTCTCCAATATCGGGAACTTGTTCTGTTATCTTTTCCCAATCCGCTCCATCAGTCCATAATTCTATCAAAGGGGAGAAATAAGCATTTATGTAACAAGGGGATTCAATCTGATATCTTTCTTGTATTTTTTCAATTTTTCTTCTTATATTTCTAATTTGATTAAGAGTTTTCCTAACTTTTTCACCAAGCGGAAGATATGGCATTTCTATACGCAAATCTTCTGTCGTAATTGCGCATATTACACCGGCTAATTCTGACGGTGTCAAATCTTCCAATATTCCTGAAAAAATTATTTGTGCCAGAAAGAATTCATTTTCAGAACGTATTTGTGATGTTGTTATCCCGTATTCCGTAGGATAATCTTTAACCAAATATTGATATTCCGTAAGGATGGCTCTATGAGCAAGAAATTTATTCCAAAAAATATCCCGTTGACGTTCAATTTCTTTATCAAGCCCTGATAGTTTTGTTTTTAATCTGGCTGATACCTCTATTGATTTTGAATGTTTTTTATATAATTTACAAGTGTCACAAGGAATTGCTTGTATTTCATGAAGCAGCTTTTTATTTTCGTTGCCAAATTTTACAATATCTTCACAAAGGGGTCGATTTTTATTCTTTTCTTGCCGGCATACTTTTTTGTAAGTTTGACGATTTAACACGTAAATATGACGTTTCTTATCGTAATCAGAAAGAGTTTCGTCTGAATATTTATATGGACAAATAAAATCTCTTTCCTCCAGTTCTTTCTCATAAATTTCTTTTTGTTTCAACAGTGGATGAAGTCTTGTACCCGTAGAAAAATACCCAAAAGATTTCATGATTAGTTCCTTTGCTTCGTCAACAGAAAAACGCTGCAATAGGTTTAAAACCATAGAATAGCTAGGGGCAAATTTACTTTCCAAAGGATTTGCAGGACTCAAAACAAGTTCGGCTACTTCCTCCGGAGACTGAAATTGGGTGCCAATGATTGTTACATATCCAACCTCATCCATACCGCGTCGGCCTGCACGACCTGACATCTGCAAAAACTCGCTTGCTGTAAGCATTCTGTGACCTGAATCTGTACGTTTACTTGTTGAACTTATTACAGTAGACCTTGCGGGCATGTTTATACCCGCAGCAAGAGTCTCTGTCGCAAAAACCACTTTTATCAAACCTTTTTGAAATAATTTCTCAACCAAATTTTTCCACGCAGGTAACAAACCCGCATGGTGAGAGGCTACTCCTTGAAGCAGATAAGGAATGTGTTTATTGTCCCAAAGATGGGGGTTTTCCGCTATATAATCATCTATAATCTGTCTAATTTGCGCTTTTTCACCTTTGGTCACAAGTTCCAATGATGAACATTTTTCCATTTGTTCATCGCATTTTTTGCGGGAAAACGTAAAATATATTGCAGGTAACATGTCGTTATCTGCCAAATTTTTGACAACCTTTGGAACGTAAGATTTTTTGTTCTTAAGTTTTTTCCCCCACATTCTTTTTTCCGGGCGTATTTTGGAATTCAATTTTCCGGAAGGAGTGAGCAACGGAAGTAACTTGTCCGGTTGAGAACTGTCAAAATAATAAAACTTTAAAGGAACCGGCCTAAAATCAGTATTAACCAATTCTGTTTTTGAATGTACCGTATTCATCCAATCAGTCAATTCATCAGCATTGGCAACGGTTGCGGATAGGGCAATTAGTTGAATATTGGTTGGACAATATATTATACTTTCTTCCCAAACTGTTCCTCGTTGTTCGTCATTCATATAATGAACTTCATCAAGAACCACATAACGTACATCTTTAAGGTTATCTGCAACCGCTCCAAAATTTGTGCCATAAAGCATGTTCCTAAAAACTTCTGTGGTCATTACAACAATTTGAGCACCTCTGTTAATTGTTGTATCCCCTGTCAAAAGTCCAACTTTATCTGTCCCATATTTTTCACCAAAATCATAATATTTTTGGTTTGAGAGAGCTTTTAGAGGAGTAGTGTAAAAAACCCTTGAACCGTTTTCTAAAGCAAGATGTATTGCATGTTGAGCAATTACTGTTTTGCCTGCGCCTGTTGGGGCGCAGACAACAACACTTTTGCCGCTTGAAATTAGATCACAAGCTTCTTTTTGAAAATCATCCAGTTCAAATGGAAATCCTAACATTTAACCGCTTTCTTATTGCTTAATTTCATTAGGGTTTAAAACACAGCAGTTTGTGTTTTGCATTTGAACCAATTGTAAAAATCTTTGAACATCCGTCTGAATCGCAGGGAATGTTCCATAATGCATAGGAATTACAGTTTGTGCACCGAGCCATTGTGCAGCAACGGCAGCATGTTCAACATCCATAGTATATGTTCCGCCAATTGGTAATAGTGCAATATTCGGTCTATATAATTCTTTAATAGTTTTCATCTCTGAATGTAAGCAAGTATCACCGGCGTGGTAGATTCTAACACCTTCAACATCAAAAAGTATACTTGCAGCATGTCCGGCATATCTGCCTTCCGGAAGTGAACTTGAATGAAAAGCCGGCAAGAAAATCGCTCTGCCCCATTCGTAATTTAGCCACCCTCCAAAATTAACTTCTCTTGTTTTACATTTCATTTCTTGACAATATTTCGCCAATTCAACCACGGCTGTGATTGTAGCTTTCTTTTTCTTTGCAATTTCTATTGCTTCTCCAAGGTGATCTTCGTGTGCGTGAGTTAGAAATATATCTGTTAACTTCTCAATTTTCTTATAATCATAATTTTCGTTTACTGAAACATAAGGGTCAATTAAGATTGATGTACCTTTTGTTTGAATTTCAAATGCGCTGTGTCCAATGTACTTTAAATCTACCATACTATTCTCCTTAAATAAAACGTAGTAACTTATACTTTGTAATTAATTATAACATGTTTAGAGTAAAATACAAATATGAAACATGAACTTTACATGAAAAAATGTCTGACTTTGGCCAAAAAGAGTGAGGGTAAAACCTCTCCAAACCCTATGGTAGGATGCATAGTTCTGGATAAGGATGAAAAAATAATTGCAACGGGATATCATAAAAAATACGGAGATTATCACGCCGAGCGTAACGCATTGTTAAAAGTTACGCGAGAGGAGGCATTGGGCGGAACTTTAGTTGTTAATCTTGAACCATGCTCCCATGTCGGTAAAACCCCGCCTTGTACGGATATTATTATTGAAAAGGGAATAAAAAAAGTTGTCATAGGAATGTTGGATCCTAATCCGAAAGTTGATGGTATTCAAAAACTCAAAAATGCCGGAATTGAAGTTTTAACCGGAGTACTTGAGCAGGAATGCAAGAAGTTGAATGAAATTTTTATTGTGAATCAAAAAGAACATAGGACATTTGTAGCGTTAAAAGTTGCATCAACTATTGATGGAAAAGTTTCAACGTGTAGGGGAGATTCAAAATGGATTACTTCAGAAAAATCTCGGCAAAAAGCCAAAAAGTTAAGACAGAAATATGATGCAATTTTAACATCATCTTCTACAGTAATACTTGATAATCCGAGAATGAAACATAAAAAAAAGATCATTTTAGACAGAACACTGAAAACTGATTTTAAAAATGCAGAAATATACAAATCAGGAGAGATTATTGTATTTCATAGTTCAGACATTGTGCCAAGTGGTATACCGGATTCAATAAAATTTATAAGAACACCTGAGAACGATGGCAAGTTAAATATACAATTTATATTAAAAAAACTTTATGAAAATGGGATAATGAGTATTTTTGTTGAAGCGGGGGGAAAGTTACTTGGGGAATTTCTACCTTATTCTGATAAAGTTTATCATTACATTGCGCCCAAAATTTTGGGAGATAATAAAGGTAGAAGTTGTTATGATGGGAGAAATATTAATAAAATTTCAGATTGCATAGATTGCAAAATAGAAGAAATGAAGAAATCAGGGAATGATATACTTATGGTATATAAAAAAATAGGGACTTGATTTTTAAATATTTTGCAGTAGAATCGATATGTGACTTGAATTATTTGGTGGTTCAAGACCATTGCGAGTATTTACAACTGAATAACTAAAAGTCGTCACGGGCCTGTGGCACTCTGCCGACGAGAACGATTAAGTATCGTTCGAGGAGAGGAAAGG
>CADBQW010000040.1 GCA_902796925.1 uncultured bacterium
AACTTTTTAAATTTAAATTAACTATATCGCTTGAACGTGTTGGAAATATTTTTATCTATAGTCTTTTTAACAGAATCATATTCAGTTTGCAGAGCAGATAATTCTGTGTCAAGATTTTTCATTTTCAAATCAATGGCATCTTCTTTGTTTGATAATCGAAGCTTTTGTGCGTTATATTTAGCTTCTGCCTCAGCCACCGCGGTGGTATCTTCTTCCTCTCTGATAAGAGAATCTGAGGCATAGTTTTCTTGATAATAATATTCATCATCACTTTTTGCAGCGAGGAACATGGCCCCTGATGTAAGCATATTTTGAAGATATTCTTTATCTTCGACGTTATTATTTTCGGTCCAACCACATTGGCATATCATGTTAAACAACGTATCATAAAATCCAGCTAAGTAATCATTACCTGTATGGGTTTCGGTTTCAACTCCAACAGGGAATAATTCTGTTGTATCATTTTCATTAATTGTTTTGACTTTACTAAATCCACCACCGGATTCACCACTATTAACTCCTGTTTTGTCATGCGGTTTGCTATCTGGATATTTGACATATTGAACTCCATATTCACCGGTCAAACCCGTCATATAATCAGTATAAGCGGCTAAATAAGCTTTAAACCAATTTGAAATATTTATACCAAGAAAGTCATTTGTATCAGCTCCTGAACGTATATATGCACATAAGCCTAAAGATCCCATTTTATTAGAGTTTGTTATTCTGTTAACTATCCATTTTTTATGTGTATTAGCACTTATTGAGCTAGGATCTCTTTGCCAATACTGACATGTTTTATAAATTTTAGTAGCTTGCTCACGGGCATAATTTAACGCCGTTACGGATCTTTCATTTGTTCCAAGTAAATCTTCCATAGTATACATAATGTCATTAAAACAGGTTAAATTTGTCAAATATTGATATGCTCTTGAACTATCATTGAGTATGTTATTATTTGGGCTATTTGAATCCTCAACTACCAAAGCAACATTTCCCTCAAGAAGTTCTTTCAAAGTATATTCCGTTTGTAAATCATCACCCAGATTACCGTAATAATCATATCCACTGCTTGTTTTTAATATTCTTGCGAGATCACTACCATTTGTTACAAGTGATTCATAAGGCTTTACCGTATATAGATTCAAGGTTTCCAACAAATCACTGTAGTTCATGCTTACGTAAGTGGTATCAACATTATACATTCCGCCAAGACCTGCAGTTTGGTCGTATGCGACAGATTGAATATCTATATTTTGTTGACCGGTTATCATGTGTTGGCCATACAAAGCTTCAATAAACTGGTTTCTTACATAATCAGATGGCAAACTTCCGTTGCCGAGTCCTTCCGGCGGAATACCTGCCGCTCTTGCTGCTGCCGCATATTTTGAGTTCAAAACAACTTTGCCGGTATTGGTCGTTACCAATTTCGGTTCATAATTGTTTAAGGCTGACGGCATCATTAACAAACCATAATTCAACTGTTGTGAACCTGCTTCAGAATTCGTACCGTAAAAATCGTACATCAATTTTGTTTGATTCAATGAATTAGTATAATTGTTTGACAAATTTTCCAACTGTCTGGATATTGCCATTTTCTGATGCGAATATGTCATAGAAAGGAATTCACAATCCGACTTGCGTCTTGTGATACTTAGCAATCTAGCTTGTCCTGCCGCTAATCCCATTTGTGCGAGTTCCTTTCCTGTAACTTAGTAACATTTCTGAATTTACATGTCTTTTATCGGACTTTTTTGAAAAAACTTTAGGAAATAATAATTTATTGTTACGTTTTGTAAAGATTAATTTCATTCAACTTGTTTGAAAAAATATTACCCTTTTGTATTAGAAAAATTTTATTTCTAATACTTCTTACCGACACAAAAATGGTGATTTTTTATAATTTTTTTTTCGCGAACCCTTCCGATAGAAATACATTAAGAATGATTTTAAACTTCGAATATGAATAAAGCGATTTTTACAACGGTATTTATAATATTTTTTTCTGTATTAAACTGTAATGCGGCTTTGATTGATAATCTGGAAAATTATTTATACGGATTTTCTTATCCGTCTCAAACTGAAACCGAAAGGTTAAATCGTCTTGAACAAAGTGTTTATGGAAAAAGTTCTAATCTTTC
>CADBQW010000041.1 GCA_902796925.1 uncultured bacterium
ACCTAAATTTGGATTTCAGAAGTTATCTTATCGAGATAGCCTGAAACTTCACATGTTTGAATACCAAGACTCTTTGCCAAAAGAATCTTATCTCCGCGTTTCGTGTAAGAATTTTTTAGTGGGCGAAATTTTTTTAAAGGTCGGTTTTGCATCATTGAACGAAATTCCGAGCAGGAAATTTTTGTTTCTACAAGTTTTTCTATTTGGATTCTGTTACGTCTTACAAAATCTGTTTTCTGGATTTGTGTAATTTTGTTTGAAGATAGAACTTTATGCAAAGTTTCAATATCTACAGATTGAATTTTAGAACATTCGTCAGATCTAAATCCTCTAAATTACTTGCTATAATGCATAAAGATGGCCTCTTTAAGGGCGCTGTTTTTTAATTTTATAGCTCTGATTAGTGCATCATCATCGGCTTTGGCACCAGCCCTTAAAAGTGATATCGCAATTACAGGTTGTTTTTTCTTCAATGCGTAATTAAGAGGTTTTTTGTTAACAGAAGTCTTATTAACATCAGCACCATAAGAGATAAGGGTGTCGACAATTTTTGGTTGTTTACGACCTATTGCTAAAATTAAAGGGGTCTCACCCGCTATTTCAGCATCAGGGTCAATACCGTTATTTAAAAGGACTTTTAAGGATTTATCACTACCCGTATAAATTGCACCATACGCAACCGGAACTTTACCCCAGGTTGTATGGATATCCATTCCTGCATTTATAAAATCTTGGGTTAAAACGGCATTGTTATCCATAACAACTTGCATAAACCCTCGGGATGTATACTCTACCCCTTGTGCTTGTATTTTTGAAATGTATTGGTACTGAGCATTAGTTTCTCTATCTGCTAACACATTTGTGTTGATGGACAAAAGAGTAACAAAAACAACAGCCACTAATCCGAAAACTTTTTTCATAATATAATCTCCTGACTTTTACCGAAACAATTATAACATTGTATTATACATTTTGTTTAAATTTTGCAGATTTGTAATATTTATTGATTTTTTAAAAGCATGTTTGCAATATCTTCAGCCCCTTCAAATCCGCGATTTTTCATCATTGTCGCCGCGGTTTTTCTATCATAATCAATAAATTTATGTTGAACAGAAAATTTTCCATCTATAACGCTTAAAATTAAATAACAAGGTTTAGCATCAGAAGTCAAAGGTCTACCAACACTACCTACATTGACAATCGTTTTTTTACTATCTGTCTGGTAACCGGCAGGAATATGGGTATGCCCGCACAAAATCAAATCTTCCTTAACACCATCTATAATTTGTTCAATTTCATTCATAGGTAGTTCCGGATAAATATTCTCGTTATTCCGTCTCGGGGAACCATGCACAAGCAGTATTTTTAACCCTTCAACTTCCAAACTTTGTTGCGGAGGTAAATTTTTTAGATAAGCTTTGTTTTCATCACAAAGAATTTCGACATCACTTTCAAGAGAAAACCCCATGGGGCAAAAAGCTTTTTTGGTTGCATCAATAAGTTCAGGAGTGCATTCTGCAATCATCTTATCCGTGTTTCCTTGAATTATTACCCAATCATTTTGTGATTTTACAAAACTTACAGTTTTTTCAGGTTCCGGACCGGCAAGGGCTAAATCGCCCAAACAAAATATTTTATCACAATCATTAGCCTTTATATCTTCAAGAACTTTATTCAACGCCGACATGTTGCCATGAATGTCAGAAATTACAGCTATTTTCATAAAATTTTCCTCCTTAACTTTTTTATGCTAACATGAAAATATTATGAAAAGAAGATTATCAAAAGAAATAAGTATAGGAAATGTTAAAATCGGAGGTAACAATCCGATAAGCGTTCAATCTATGTGTAACACCGATACTCGTGATGTTACCTCTACACTAAAACAAATCAATGAAATGGCTGATTTAAACTGTGACATCGTAAGATTAGCAGTTTTAAATTCTGATGCGGCAGAAGCCCTAAAAGAAATAGTTAAAAAGTCACCACTCCCAATTGTTGCTGATATTCATTTTGATTATAGATTAGCGATTCAGGCAATCAACAGCGGGGTTAGCGCCCTAAGGTTGAATCCCGGAAATATAGGTAAAAGAGAATATGTTGAAAAAGTCACAAAACTTGCCAAACAACAAAATATTCCAATAAGAATCGGCGTTAATGCAGGATCTTTAGAAAAAAATCTTCTGGAAATGGATATTCCGCTTCCGGAGAAAATGGTTCTTAGTGCACTGGGACACATAAAAATTCTTGAAGAATGTAATTTTGATTTGATAAAAGTTTCTCTAAAATCCTCTGATGTTATGACGACAATTGAAGCATACAGAAGTATTGCGGATAAATGCATATATCCCCTGCATCTGGGAGTTACAGAAGCCGGGACTTTGCGCGGAGGTTTGATTAAATCATCGGCCGGAATCGGCACTTTATTGGCGGAAGGAATCGGAGATACAATTAGAGTTTCTTTGACGGAAAATCCTGTTGAAGAAGTTAGTGCCGGAATTGATATTCTAAAAAGTTTAGGACTTCGAAAACAGGGTGTTAATTTTATATCCTGTCCAACTTGCGGTAGAACACAAATTGACCTTATAAAACTTGCGAAAAAGGTCGAGGAAAAATTTAAAAACCTTGATATTCCTATAACTATAGCGACAATGGGCTGCGCGGTAAATGGCCCCGGAGAAGCAAGACATGCCGATTTTGGTATAGCCGGAGGAATTGGAGAGGGCTACATCTTTAGAAAAGGTGAAATTATAGCAAGAGTTCCTGAAGATAAACTTTTGGAAAAATTAGAAGAAGTTATAGTAAAATCCATCAAATAGTACATGATTTTTTTATGTAAAGAATTATAATTAATTTGTAATACCTTGAAATATAGTGTACACTTTAAAATAAGAGGTGGATATGAAAAACAAATTATTATTGATATTATCAATGGCGGTAGTTTTGACATTAGGACTTCAAGCTAATGCTGAACTAACAACGGCAGACACTTCCTCTGGAGACTACCTTATTAATACCGGTTACTCTGCGGTTACAGGAGAAATGGTTGAACGTTGTAAAGGCTATGCTAACGGAGTTCCTTATGTTACAGAAGCTGAACAGAATTTATTAGAAAAAACTCCTTGGGAACGCTTTTTGATAAAACTTCATAGTTATATTGATCCGGGTATGGATGGTGATACATTTTTAAATCATGATGTCAGAATTTCTCCGAGCGTAAATGACTTGTAAAAATTTATTAATAACACTTTTGCTTTTCAGTATATTTTTATCTCCTTATGTTTGTGCAAATGAGTATGGAGATACCGTTGACTATTCAAAACTCTCGGCAACACAATTTAAAAAAGATGCTGATATATATTTTGAACAAGCGTTTAACGGTATTACAATTACCGAACAGAACCAAGCAACAACGAAAGCTCTTGGAAAATATTATATTCTTACAAAAATAAAGCCTCTTGATTCATACGCTTATACCCAAATGGGTAGACTTTATGATATGAAAAAGGACTACTTAAGGGCAAAGCAATATTTTAATATAGCGTTTAATATAAATATAAATGATCCTTATACAAACTTTTATTTTGCAGAGTTAAATTATCATCAAAAGAAATATAATGAAGCACTAAGATACTATTTAAACGCCAGGAAAAATAATTATTCAGATAGTGTAACATTAAATTCCCGCCTTTATGAACTTTATGATAAACTTGGCGATGTACAAAAGAAAAGAGAATACCAAACTAAAGTAGAAAATTTAAAATAATAATCGAGGAATTCAGGTGAAATCTTTCAAACTTATATTTACTTTAATATCAATCTTAACTATTACATCGGTTTCGAACTATGTTGCAGCCGATACATTAACTTTTGATGACCCTTTTGAAGAAAGTTATCCTGCCGTAAATACAGTTAAAGAACCTGAATTGACCGTTTTTAATGCATATAATTTAAAAAACGGAGAAGTATTATTTAGCAATAGCCAAAAATCAATAAATGCAATTAATCCCAACTCCGTAAATAATAAAATCGGTGCTTATTTTCCGGGAGCTCGCGGAGTTAACCAGCTTGTAATTTACACACCTGAATACGGATCAAGAACTAACACAAATGAGTTTGGCGCAGAAGCAATAGTAGAAGGTAATACGGTATCAGAACTGTCAGGTGCAGATTCTCTTATACCAAAAAACGGTATCGTAATAAGCGGACACGGTAATGCTAAAAAATGGCTCAATTCCAGTCTGAAAGTCGGAACAAAAATATATATTGACAAACAAAACAATATGATTTATGCCTATACAACTTCAGAAAGCTACCTTTACGAATCCGAAAAGAAAATTTCAGAAGCGGAAGAAATGATAAATTATTATAGAAATGTAGATTCAAATTATAATTGGAAGGTTCCGCATTCATATATTGATGATGCCAAAAACTATTTGAGAAAAGCAGAAAAAAATCCCCTACAAATTCAAAAATATTCTCAAATGGCAATTGAAGCTGCAAATGATGCCTTAAAAAGTGTCCTTCCCGCAAAACCCAATGAATTAAAAGGGGTTTGGATTAGACCCACAGAAACATCCGCTATAGAAATCCAAAATACCTTAAATAGGCTTCAAACTACAGGAATTAATAATGTTTTTCTTGAAACGTATTTCCATGGAAAAACTATTTATCCAAGTAAAGTTATGCGAAATTATGGTTTAATAATTCAAAACGAAAAATTCCAAGGCTTCGACCCCTTGAGAGTATGGATAACCGAAGCTCATAAACGTGGAATTAAAGTTCATATATGGTTTGAAACATTTTACGTAGGAAATGAAAACCCTCAAAATAACTCTGCAAGTATATTGGCCCAATTCCCGTATTGGGGAAATAAAACAAAAAAGGAAGCTGATTCAATATTTGCCTCGAAATCTATATCAGAACATAACGGATATTTTATCGACCCGGCAAGCGGTGAAGTTCAAGACTTTTTAACCAAACTTTTAACAGAAATAATATTAGAATACAGACCTGACGGCATCAATCTGGATTACATAAGGTATCCGCAAGCCGTCGCAAAAAACGACAATTCTTCATGGGGCTATACAAAAGTCGCAAGAGATGAATTTGCATCTTTGTATGGCACAGATCCGGCTACATTATCCAGAAACGATTTATTATGGAGTGATTGGGAAAATTATAGACGTGCAAAAGTTACACAATTCGTTCAACGTGCAAACAAACTATGCAAAACCTACAATACAACCCTCACTGCCGTAATATTTCCTGATTGGGCTTCTGCATTATCCCTCAAACAACAGGATTGGAGAACTTGGACTCAAAATAATCTGGTTGACGGATTCACACCATTATTTTTAACTTGTGATGCAAAAATGATGAAAAATATGATGCAAGACATCTTAAATTTAAAATCAAACACAACAGCATTGTATGCCGGATTATTTGTAACCTTTATGGGAGGTTCTGACGAAGACTTAATTAGAGAAATTCACGAAGCCAGAAAACTTGATGCTAAAGGGATAATAATTTTTGATTACGCACATCTTGGAGATAGATATGCAAAAACTCTCGCAACAAGTGTATTTGCCCCATTAGGTTCGCAAACAATAGTTTCAACAAATGTCTCAACTCAGAGTCCCAGGCGCAATGATTCATCCGATAAAACTAAAAAGAAAACGTTTAGGTTTTTAAAACGTAAAGCAAACAAATAATAATATAAACTAAAAGAGGATGACTTTTTAGTCACCCTCTTTTGTTTTGAAAATATAACTACAATGAAAAATCTTCTTCACCCGGTAATGTCTTAGGTATATCGAGAATCCATTGTTTAGCCTCCGGTGAAGCTTTTGTCCAGTTGATTGAAATCAATGCTCTTTGAACCCATAACAATTCTTTAAAGAATTCATATTGGGAATTCATTGCTGCCAATTTTGCGTTTAAATATGCATCCTGAGCATCAATTACTTGGGCGATAGGAACTTTACCGGAAAGATATCTTACTTTAACTAATTTATAGTTTTCGCCATTTGCAAACATTGATTTGTAATCTTTTTCAATAATAAAATACTTGGATAATGCGCGGTTAACGACTTCTCTAACCTGAGATTCAAGTTCAAGGTTAACTTCATCCAAGTGAGCGTGAAGTTCGTCTAATTCTGCTTTGCAGCGGGCAATTTCTGCAAATTTATGTCCGCCTTCAATAGGTTTCCATTGTGCACCAATAAATACTCTGCCTGATGTTTTATCAAGATTTAACCATGGCGAACCGCCGAGATACATTGCTGCAGGTGTTGCCATCTGATAGTGGCCAACTTTTTCGTACGGCAAATTCCTATCAAATTGTGATCCGTATTCCACTGATAACTTTGCATTTGGCATAACGAACTTTTGAGCATAATTTGCAAGTTCAGCTTTTTTCATAGCAATAGCAGCTTTCAATTTTACTGTCTCAGGGGACAATTTTATTGTTTCATCCACAAGCATTTTTGTAAATGTTTCGAGCTTTTGCGGATTTCTTACGTGATCAATAATATGAAGATCTGACGTAAAGAATGCAGGATCTTCAGCCCTCAGAGGTTTCAACATAAACTTTGTTTGAGGGTCTTGGTACAACATTTTATTTATGTCAATTTGCAAATTTTTATAATCTGCTCTCATAGCAAGGAGTTTTTGTTCTTTTTCACTTAAACGACCAGCCCAACGGAGAGCTTCTTCTCTACCTGATATTCCAGCCTTTTCCCGAACTCTGGCTATTGCAAGATTTTCTCGTGATTCTTTAACATCTTCTTCTTGAGTTCTTATCATATTTTCAAGCATTAATGTTTCTAAATACAACATCGCAACCTGAAGTCCAATATTTTGTCGGGTTAAAATTTCTTCCTGTTTTTGGAATTTTAGACGTTTATTTTTAACGATAATATTGGTTACCAAATCCGGAGAATAAATAACCTGATCCATTGCTAAAGTAAACATACCTATATGTGTCGGAACATCTGAATATGACTTCGCATAATCATCATTATATGACTGATATCCCAAATCCATTCTTAATGTAGGAAGATATCTTAACACAGAACTTACAGCAGAACGTCTGGCAGCTCTTACTAAGTATTTTTGACGTTCTACTTGTTTGTTACCTTGTTCATACTTTTCAAATATAGTAGCCAAATCGTATATTTCAGGTTTTTTATTAGAAATAATTTCCGCATTATTTAATAATCTTAATGGCGGAACATATCCGACAAGTTCTGCAGTATCCGTATTTATAGTGATAACTTTATCATCAAAAAACGGAATTTGTTGAGGTTGAACTTTTGCTCCATGGAGAACACCGTGGATGTTAAAAGATGTTGCCTCAGCAAGTTTTCTGTCAAAATCCAA
>CADBQW010000042.1 GCA_902796925.1 uncultured bacterium
TCGTTGGGATGAAATGTTCTATGCGATGATTAACGCGGTCAAAGAGCTTGCGGCAAAAATCAACGTCATCGATTCCCGCGTAACACGCTTGGAAAAAGAAAACGCGGAATTGAGAGCTCGCCTCTTAGCCCTTGAAAAGAAATTAAAGTAATCATTCAATAGTCCTTTATTTGGCAAGATAAGGAGCGTTTCACCTCACTTTTATTACATTGATGAATTACAAAACAAATTTTGCTTATATTCTTTGCCCCTTTATTTTGTGAGGGGTTTTCTTTTTGTTTATAAACTTTTTACAAAAATTTTCTGGACAGTTTAAATAAAATAGTGTATAATTCTAACGTAGAGATTTTATTAAGGATAGAATGATGATACCAGTTATTTCGGAAGAAATTTCGGCAGAAACATTTAGCGAAATATTTGAAGACATGCCTGTTTGGCGAAAAAAAATGATTCACTACATAAAGGACGAAAATCCTGAGATTAACAGTGCAATTATTGAAGCGGCAAATAATACCGATCTTGATCCAAAGGCAATAGCTTTGGGTGCATACATGTCATATGCACTAATTGAACGTGCTGTAAGAGAAAATGATATGATGAACGAAAACGAAAGATAATGAGGAATAAAACGGATGTTAATTGAAGATTTATTGGAAAAATTAGTCGAAATGGGCGGAAGTGATTTACACATTACTGCAAACTTGCCTCCCGCAATTCGTATTGACGGACAACTTAAAAGATTAGATGTTCCGCCATTGAGCCCCGATGATGTTGAGGTTTTGCTTTTTCCAATGTTATCTAATGAACAAAGAAGGAAACTTGAACAGGAATGGGAACTGGATTTTTCCTACGGTATAGAAGGTTTAAGCCGTTTCAGGGTTAATTTTTATAAAGATAAGGGTAATTATGCTGCGGCGTTCAGAACTATTACGTCAATAGTTCCGACCTTTAATCAATTAGGTTTACCTGAAATTGTAAGAACGGTTGCCGAAAAACCTCGCGGGCTTGTTCTTGTTACAGGTCCTACCGGTTCCGGTAAATCAACAACTCTTGCGGCAATGGTTGATTATATAAATTCAAATCGTGCAGAACACATTTTGACTATTGAAGATCCGATAGAGTATGTTCATACATCCAAGCAATGTATCGTTCACCAAAGAGAATTGGGCATGGATACCAGATCTTTTGCAAATGCACTAAAATCGGCACTGCGTGAAGACCCTGATATAATTCTGGTAGGCGAGATGAGAGACCATGAAACAATTGCATTAGCACTTACTGCGGCAGAAACCGGTCACTTGGTATTTGGCACATTGCACACGTCCTCTGCATCTCAAACAATTGACCGTATAATAGACGTCTTTCCTGACGGACAACAACAGCAGATACGTGTTCAACTTGCAAACTCTCTTGTTGCGGTTTTTGCACAAACTCTTTTACCTAAAGTTCAACCTGACGGGACAAAGAAAGGTCGTGTAATGGCGCAGGAAATAATGCTCGTGACACCGGCAATTGCAAACCTTATTCGCGAATCAAAAGCCGCACAGATTTATTCAACTATTCAAATGAATCAAGGTATGGGTATGCAAACTCTTGAAATGGCTCTTGCTAATTTGTATAAACAAAATCTCATTACAATTAATGATGCTATTTCTAAAACATCTAAACCTGATGAACTAAAAAGGTTAATACAAGGATAAAAATTCCAATCCAACACAACAAAATAAATAATAGCGCTATGACTACATATAGAAATGTCATAACGCTTCTTTTTAGGAAACTTGATCAAAAATTAGTAATTTATTTTTCCTTCATTAAGTACTTTTGCCGCACAAGTCAGACCTTTCCCATCTGATTTACAATCGGAAGTATTGTGAATTCCGGCAGGAACAACACCATTGTCAACTAAAACAAAGAAAAATATGTCTCGGCCGGCTATATTTGGACCTTTTTGGCCGTTCACATCCACAGTAAATACTGCAGTTGATTCACTTGTCAACAATTGTGACAAATCTGAAATTTTAAATTTATTATGTATGTCTGAACTACTGTAAATTCCTATTGAAATTACGGTGCCGTCTGCAATAACAAAATTTTTAAGATTTGAACCATAACCATAAGTACTTATACCAATATCATTTGCAGAATTAAGCAATTTCCATCCGCTTGCAAAACAACCGGTACCTCCTGATGATGATAAACCACAATCTTTTACGATACTTAAATTTGGTTTTAAATAAGAATAAATTCTTTCAACACAGGAGTCATCCTTTAGTACATACCCCCAGTCGGTAAGCATACCGTGCTTTGAGGATGCTATATCTACAGCCTGTGTAAGGGTGTTTTGGGTCTTTTTTAACCCAGCAACGAGTTCTTTTTGTTTAGAGTCTCCTATAATAACCGGCATTGTCAAGGCCATGACTATACCTATTATACCCAATGTTACTAAAACTTCCGCAAGAGTGAAGCCCATTTTGTTTTTCATAATTCCATCTCCTTATTACTAAAGTTAAAGATATCATTTTTTCAAGACAAATGCAAGGTTAAATTTTTTAATATATGTTACAATGAAAATTGTAACATTTATCAAATAAATTTAATTTATGATATAATTTTTTCAAGCAGAAAAGAATCTTTCTTAAATAAGAAAGTAGAGAGGAAATTTTATGACAGACAGAAAAATAGCTTTAATTACCGGCGGTTCCCGTGGTATTGGGTTTAGCTGTGCATTAGAACTTGCAAAAGCCGGCTGTGACATCATTATTAATGATATTTGTGACGCTGAAAAAGCCAAGCCGGCAATAGATGAAATCAAAGCTCTTGGTGTAAATGCTTATTTCTATAGCTTTGACGTATCAAATGATGCTCAAGTTCAAGAAAATGTAGAAAAAATGATTGCTGAACACGGCAAAATTGACATCCTTCTTAACAACGCAGGTATCACAAAAGATGGTTTATTCGTAAGAATGGATGCTGAACAATGGGAAAGAGTTATAAAAATAAACCTTTCAAGTGCATACTATGTAACTCACGCTGTCATTAAACATATGATGAAAGCCCGTCAAGGTTCTATTATTAATATGTCATCAGTAGTAGGTCTTCATGGAAATGCAGGTCAAGCAAATTATTCAGCATCAAAAGCCGGTTTGGTTGGTTTGACAAAAACTTTGGCTAAAGAATTCGGCTCAAGAAATATACGCGTAAATGCTGTTTGCCCAGGATTTATTCAAACTGCAATGACTGCAGATCTTGGCAACACCGATGAATATATGAAGTTGATTCCAATGAAACGTCTTGGTACGCCTGAAGATATCGCAAAAGTTGTAAAATTCTTAGCTTTAGATACCGATTACGTTACCGGACAAGCCATCGAAGTATCTGGCGGTTTAATTATATAAATTATACAGTGGTTATTTAGAGTTTTTTATAAGAGTGGCGAATAAGTTCCCCACTCTTATTTATTAGACTTGAAATTTATTTTCCTTTGTGATACAGTTTTTCCTGCGAAAGATACTAAAAACAGAAGGTGGTGAAACAAAAGATGGCAGAAGTTAAAGTAGGCGAAAATGAATCAATCGAAAGCGCATTGAGACGTTTTAAGA
>CADBQW010000043.1 GCA_902796925.1 uncultured bacterium
ATATTTCTAAAATATCTGCCCCCTAATTTGTTAAAAGGTGATACTATGTTCGACATTAGCAATATCGGCACGTTTGAATATTTCTGCACCCCCCCCCAGCACGTTTTAAGCATTAAAATAGCTTGTATATCAAGCCATACAAGGGTTTCGACAAAAACAAAACTCGACTTTACATTACTTAACAATCCGCTATAAAATTATATTTTTGATAACCTTAGAGACTCCAATTCCTCTTGGTATGGCGAAATTGAAGTAAGTTTTTCAATAATAGGCGGAAATTTTTCAATAACATAATCGATTTCCGATTCGGTAGTAAATCGGCTGAGGGACATTCTTATACTGCCATGAATGGATGTAAACGGGACATTCATGGCTCTTAGAACGTGACTAGGCTCAAGAGAACCGGAGGTACAAGCACTACCGGATGATGCACAAATTCCGCAATCTGCAAGGTGTAAAAGTATAAGTTCTCCTTCGATATATTCAAATCCGATATTTGTCGTATTAGGAACGCGATTAGTTAAACCGGTGTTTAAACGGGCATTAAATACATTTTTTAATATTCCTTTTTCAAGTTTATCACGAAGGCGTTTAACTTCTGTGGCTTCAAAATATAAACTATCCTGTGCCAATTCTGCGGCCTTGCCGATACCAACGATATACGGTACGTTTTCCGTTCCTGCACGAAGCCCTCGTTCTTGGTGGCCGCCGATTACAAATGGGGTGATAATTGTCTTGGAGTTAACGTATAGTGCCCCAATCCCTTTTGGAGCGTGGAATTTGTGCCCGGAAACCCCGAGTAAATCAACTCCCAGATCTTGAACATCTATTTTAATTTTTCCGGCCACTTGCACGGCATCTACAAAAACCTTAGTTTCAGAATTTTTTGATTTTACTATATCAACAACTTCTTTTATAGGGAAAATTACACCAGTTTCGTTATTGGCATACATTACAGATACCAGAGCAGTATCTTCGCATATTGCATTTTTTAACTCATCAAGATTAAGTTCTCCTTGGGAATTTACTCCGATATAATCAACGCGATAACCTTGTTTTTCCAATGCTTTATAAACATTCAAAACACAAGGATGTTCAACTTTTGTTGTTATTATATGACGCTTGTTTTTATTCATATTAAGAACGCCACGAATAGCCGTATTGGCGCTTTCTGTTCCGCAAGAGGTGAATATAATTTCTTTTTCGTTAGCGGCATTAAAAAAGTCTTTCATTTTTCCTCTAGCCTCTTTTATGGCTTGAGCAGGCTGTTTTGCAAAATCGTACATGCTTGATGGATTCCCATAATTTTCACAAAAATATGGCATCATGGCTTCCAAAACTTTTTCATCAGTTTTTGTTGTTGCGTTATTATCAAGATAAATTATATTGTTCATTCTAAACCTCAATTACTTCTATATCAGGTGAAACGCCCTCTTTTAATGTTGATTCAACAAAGGCTTTTATGGTTAGTGTAGAATTTTTACATCCGGAGCATTTTCCCTGAAGTTTTACATAAACCTTATTTTCATCGATATCAACAAGAGTTATATCGCCCCCATCTTTTTGCAATTCAGGGGATATTTTATTTTCGATGATACTGTTGATTTTAAGTATTTTTTGCGCCGGAGAAAGGGTTTTTACTTGAGGTTGAATTTTATCAGGGATTCTATTATAGAATTTGTCTAATATTGCTTGAATAGATCCTTTGCATTTTCCGCAAGCTCCACCGGCTTTTGTATAATTTGTAACTTCTTCAACTGTTTTTAGCCCGTTTTGTTTTATTGCATCCAGAATAACGTTTTCGGTAACATTGAAGCAGGTGCAAATAATTTTTTCTTGAACTTCATCCTCTTTCAAATCCTCGATATCAACCCATCCATCTTCGTGGTAATTTTTGAGTGCATCTTCAAGAGCCTCATAACCCATTACTGAACAGTGCATTTTTTCAGGTGGCAGGCCTCCCAGTTCATCAGCAATGTCTTTATTGGTAATTTTGCGAACTTCACTAACAGGTTTTCCGATAATCATCTCTGTTAGAATACTTGATGATGCTACCGCAGAACCACAGCCAAAAGTTTGAAACTTGGCATCTGTAACGATCCCGTTTTCTATTTTTAAATATATTTTCAGGCTGTCGCCGCAAGCCAGAGAACCCGCTTCTCCAATGGCATCTGCATTATCAATTTTTCCTACATTTCTTGGATTTCTGTAGTGATCTATAACTTTTTCGCTGTAATCCCACATAATATGTTCCTTTATTTTCCTATGATATAATTCTAACCCAAAAAATTTATTTTATAAATAATCTTAACTATTTATTAATTTTATTGAAAAGCGGCCAGATTCGAAAACCTGCCCGCTTATAAGTGTTTTAAATTGAATTATTAGTTGAAATTATTTCTCATCAAGTGCAGCAACACCCGGAAGAACTTTTCCTTCAATAAACTCTAAAGATGCGCCACCGCCTGTTGATACGTGTGTAAAATCTTCTGCCTTGAAAAATTTCTTTGCTGCAGAAACAGAATCCCCTCCGCCAATTACGGAAGTCGCACCGGCTTTTGTTGCATCAACTACTGCCTGTAATACAGCCTTTGTACCTTCGGCAAATTTAGGGTTTTCAAATGCGCCTACAGGTCCGTTCATTAATATTGTTTTTGATGATTTTAAAACTTCTGCAAAAGCTTTTCTTGATTCTTCTCCGGCATCGACACCTTCAAAACCGTCAGGAATTTCGTTAATTTTAACAAATTTGTTTGTACCGTTACCAGAAAAATCATCAGTTACCATAACGTCAGTTGCCATAACGAGTTTTACACCTTTTTCTGCGGCTTTCTTTTGGATAGCGAGAGCGGTTTCCATCTGATCATCCTCACAAATTGAAGTTCCTATTTTACCGCCGTTAGCCTTTACGAATGTGTAAGCCATGCCGCCGCCGATAATCATATTATCAACTTTATCTAACAGATTTTCCAAAACACCAATTTTAGATGAAACCTTTGCACCGCCAACTACAGCCGTGAATGGGCGCGTTGGGTTGTCCAATGCTTGAGATAAACATCTGATTTCTTTTTCCATTAAAAGTCCTGCTACAGCCGGTTTTAAAACTTTTGCAACTTTAGCGGTTGAAGTATGATTTCTGTGAGCGGCACCGAAAGCATCATTCACATAAAAATCACCAAGTTTTGCAAGTTCGTTTGCAAATGTCATATCATCATCTTTTGCTTCTTCCGCTTTGTAAAATCTGATATTTTCCAAAAGTGCAATTTGCCCGTCTTTTAATCCTGAAAGTTCTTCTGCCGCACCTTCTCCTATAGGCTTTGAAACAAAAAGAACTTCTTCATTAAAAAGTTTCGACATATAATCGGCGACCGGCTTGAGAGAAAATTCTTCCCTCCATTCACCTTTTGGTCTGCCAAGGTGAGCCATAAGAATAATTTTTGCACCTTTATCTTTTAAAACCTTCAATGTTGGTATAATTGCTTGAATTCTTGTATCATCTGTTACGTTGTGATTTTCATCCAAAGGAACGTTAATATCAACTCTGATTAATGCACGTTTGCCTTGAATGTTTTCTAAATCCATAATTGACTTTTTCATTTTCTGTCTCTCCTTTATTTAAAACATCAACAATTCAATCCTACAAAAAACAAAATGATTTAACAAGTAGGTTGTTATGGAAAAGGACAGGACAATCTATGAGGTAAGTTTTTAAAACTTGGTTGGGCTAAGTCTCTGTCCCTTTTTCATTTTATTTCGCAAAAAATCGCTAAGCAAGGGTTGACTTTAGTCAACCAAATAGTTTCGGTAGGCTGAAGTCTACCTTACTTATTGTCCTATTGCCTTATTGCCTTTCATTAACTTGTTCCAATCAATTATTCTGTCATTTTAAAATCCTCATATATAGTCATTTTAACATATTGCATCATGTTGTTCAAGTGTATTATATAATTGTAAAAACATTGCATTTTGTGCTTCAAAAACCCAAAAATCCCGGATTCATCGCAAAAACCGCCATTTTTGTAAACTTTTGTGAAGGTCATTTTTC
>CADBQW010000044.1 GCA_902796925.1 uncultured bacterium
GTTCAAAATTTTGAGGATTTGAGCCGCTTTCTATGCTAAATTCTTTAACATTACAGTGGCAAATCTCGTAGAATTCTTTGGCTTTTTACTGATATAACCGGACCTAAAAGACCAAATAGACTCGGAAAAGATATTTTTATGATGGAATTGGATGTAAAGCATAATAAAGTTAGATTCAATTGTGAGTCTTGCAATGACTCCCGGATTATGTCAACAAGTTCTGCTACTTATGGATGTAATAAAATGAGCCTAAGTCTCTTTGCCGGCGGAAACTGTGGAGCAAAAATATTGAAAGACGGTTGGAAGATCTCGGATGATTATCCGTGGTAAGGATGTGTTATATAAATTTTAATTAAAAAGTCCTCGCAAATACGAGGACTTTTTGGTTTTGTTATTTATCCGAGATTTTATTGAATTAAATCTTCACCGTCAGAATCTCCAATAAATTCAGGAGCACCAAACATTCCTTCTATTTCTTCCAAAATAGCGGAAGGTTTTCTGGATTGATTTCTTTGTGCAACAGCACGTTTTCTTTCTTCTCGTTCTTTTTCTTCATCAGCATTGATAAGGTGATGGAAACCTGTTCCTGCAGGAATCAAACGACCTATAATTACGTTTTCTTTCAAACCGCGGAGCAAGTCTTTCTTCCCATCAACAGCGGCTTCGGTCAAGATTCTTGTTGTTTCTTGGAAGGATGCTGCTGAGATGAAACTGTCAGTATTCAAAGAAGCTTTTGTTATACCTAACAACATGTATTCACAAGTCGCAGGAATCTTGCCTTCTTCTTCGACCATTTTATTTTCTTTTTCGAAAGTTTGAATTTCAACAAGTTCACCCGGTAACAATTTGGTGTCTCCTGCATCAACAATTTTAACTTTCTTGGTCATTTGACGAACAATGATTTCAACGTGTTTATCTGCAATTTCTACACCTTGTGAACGGTATACACGCTGTACTTCGTCTACCAAGTATTGTTGAGCGGCTTCCGGTCCACATAACCTCATAACATCATGCGGATTCAATGGCCCGCTTGTCAATGGTTGTCCTTTTTGAACATGTTGATTGTTGTGGACAATAATATTTGCATCAATTGCATATTTGATTTCAGTTCTGCCATTATCGTTAACTATATACAATCTTGGCAAATCTTCATCAGTAACAATTTCGGCAACACCGTCTTGTTCCGCCAATATCGCGCAATCCTTAGGCTTACGACCTTCAAGAAGTTCTTCTACCCTTGGCAAACCTTGAACAATATCACCGGTTTTTTGTCTTTCGAAAATAAGTGTTGCAATATTATCACCCCTAAGAACTAACGCTCCTGATTCAACTTGAAGCATTGTTCCCGGACTTATCAAATAAGGTCGACCTGATCTTATTGTCACCACGCCTTTATTTACTGCAACAACACGACCGGATACAGGAGATTTATCCCCCTTTTCTGATAGAGATGAATCAATTCTTACAAAGTCACCCTTTTTAACGATCGCTTTGGCTGAAAGTTTAACATCTTCTTCATTAGATTTGTTTGTTAATAACAATCTTCTTGCATCTTCTTTTTGAGAAGTGATTGATGCAACACCATCATTAATTGCCAGAACTTGTGTCTTTGCAACAGGTGTTTTAGGTTCAATTGTTTCACCATCTTTAACCAATAATTCGGTTTGAAGTGATGACATCAATTTTGAATTACCTTCCATTTCACGACGAACAATCAGGTTTTCAAGAACTACAATCCTCAGTGAACCTTTAGAATCAAGTTCTACCATACCTTTCAAGTGTGACAAATATCCTTGCATTTGCAGAACCAAACTTGTCCTTGTAATTGTTGAACCGTCAAGGTTTCTTACTCTCGCTCCGTCTTTATACTGAAGTTGTGTTACAGGAACAATATCAAGAAGTTCGTCTGTCGTGCTAAACCCAATTGACACGTCACGTTGTTTTACTTTTATAACTTGTACAGGTCTTATCAATATTTGTACAGGTTGATTAGAAATTGAATCATCATCTAAACCAAGATTTGAATCAAGTTCCTCATCCAATTCATCAATATCCAAATCATCGAATGTGGAATCCATTATAGTAACAATTGAATTTTCTTTAGCTTTTATACCATCGGCAATAACCGTGCCTTTTTTAACAACTTCACCTTCATCAACTTTCAATTCTGAAACACTCGATAAAGTATGAATTTCACCCGGCCTTACAGTAATTTCATGAATAACGTCGTTGTATTCTTTAAATTCAACAATACCATCCAAATGACAGTACAAATCTTTTACTATTTCAGTTCCGGATGCCACGTGAGTACCGTTTTCAACCATCTTCAAACTGCTGTCTTTATTTACCTGATATATTTCTTCAGGAATAAATACAACAGATCCTGGTTTTGTAACAATTTGATTTTCGTCAACTTCAACGTCAACATATCTAATTTCGCCTGATGATGTTACAACACAATCATCATCCAAAAGTTCGGCGATAATCATTCCGTTTTCCACAGTAGTATCAACAGGAGCTTTAACAATATACCTTTCTCCAGTCTTATCAACTGTCCAAATTTGTTCTTTCTTAGTCTGTTCAAATTTTGCATTCTCCGGCTGCAAAGATGCAATTACGATTGTTAATTCTTTACCTTGAACAATCTTTTTAATTTTCTTACCTTCAAATTTTGTATCCTCAATAACTAAGTCGTCACCAAATCTAACTTCGCCGCCATGCTCTGAGATGGTTAAAGTTTCAGCCAATTTTTCACCGGTTGAAATCTTCTGTTCATCTTTGACGAGAACCTTAGATCCACCAGGAAGGTTGTATACATCACCGCCAAGAACCCAAATTACACCTTGTTTATTTGTTGTTCTGGAAATGTTACCTTGTCTGTCTTTCTTCTCATCAGCAACAAAGTCTTCATAGATAACCTCTCCGGATAAATCTGAAGTGATATCCATTGTTGCCTTTTCGGTTAAACGAGAACCATCACCTGAAGATACAGGTTCGTATTCAGCTAGTTTGAAACCTTTTTCTATTTTCATACCATTTCTGAAATAAACTGTAGATCCTGCAGGAATATGGTAAGTGTCGGACTTTTTAGCACCTTTAACTTCAATATCCGCCTCATAATTTGCAACTTGTACTACATCACCGTGACGGGTTCTGATCTCTCTTGTCTTGACATCAGAAACAACCTCGCCGGCATTTTTGGCGATAACAGTTTTCATTGCTCCGGAACCCTTAAATACACCGCCTGTGTGGAATGTTCTCATCGTAAGCTGTGTTCCCGGTTCACCGATTGACTGGGCTGCTATAATACCAATCGCTTCACCAATGTCAACAAGTTTTTGGGTTGTCATCGCCCAGCCGTAACATTTTTGGCAAATACCATATTCAAGACCGCAAGTTAAACCTGAACGAACTTTAACTGTTTGTAGATTCAAATGAGAAATCTTCTTTATGTCAGATCTATCCATAGTAGTTCCGCACTTAACAAGAATATTTCCGTTTTCATCCTCAATATCTTGAGCTATTGTTCTGCCCAAAAGTCTGTCTATCAATGGAACAATTACGTTTTCACCATCCATAATAGGCTTCATGTCAATGCTTTTGTCTGTATGACAATCATCCGCACGAATTATAACATCCTGTGCAACATCAACAAGACGACGAGTTAAGTAACCTGAATCGGCTGTTTTTAACGCTGTATCTACAAGCCCTTTTCTTGCACCATATGATGAAATAATATATTCTGTAACGGATAGACCTTCTTTAAAGTTTGATTTAATTGGTAAGTCGATAATCTGACCTTGCGCATCTGCCATCAAACCTCTCATACCTACCAACTGTGAAACCTGTGACAAGTTACCTCTCGCACCGGAGAAAGCCATCATATATACAGGGTTTAATCTATTGAAATTTTTAACTACGGCTTCCGTCAATTTCGACGTAGTTTCTGACCAGGTATCAATTACTTTTGTATATCTTTCTACCTCGGTAATCTCACCTTTCAAATACCTTTGAATTGATTTATCAATTTCATGTTCAGCCTCAGATAAAAGTTCTTTCTTTACATCAGGAACCTCTAAGTCCGCAATTGATATCGTTGTACCGGATTTTGTTGCATATTTATAACCTAAATTTTTAAGGCTGTTCGCAAGTTCCGCCGTTTTTGCGCCGCCGAATTCCAAGTACATCTGAGATAACAATTGGTTTAATGCCTTTTTATCCATCTGCTTGTTTATGAAATCGACAGTCTTTTTTGTATTGTTGTATGTTGTTTCCATTTTTATTTCCCTTTAGTAATTTATAAATTTTACCTTATCATTATTATTTTTATGCAAGCGCGTTTCTTACAGCCTCATTGAAAATAATCCTGCCGGCTGTTGTTTCGATTCTTTCGCCCTTTTCATCCCTTACAACAATCTTATCGTGAAGGGTAATTATGCCTACCTCTAATGCCGATATAGCATCTTGGAAACTGTAGAAATAACCTTTTGTTTCCATTTCCGGATCCTTAATAATGGTTAAATAATACATACCTAAAACCATATCCTGAGTAGGAGTTATGATAGGCTTACCTGTTGCAGGTGCAAGTATGTTATTTGTTGCTAACATCAACATCCTTGCCTCTGTTTGGGCTTCTATTGACAGAGGTACGTGGACTGCCATTTGGTCACCGTCAAAGTCAGCGTTAAATGCTGTACAAGTCAACGGATGAAGTTGAATTGCACGACCCTCAACTAATTTCGGTTCAAACGCCTGAATACCCAGTCTGTGAAGGGTTGGAGCACGGTTCAACATTACAGGATGGCCTTCTATTACCTCCTCTAATATATCCCATACAATAGGCTCACTTCTTTCTATACGTTTTTTCGCCGATTTTATGTTCTGGACATATCCTCTTTCAATTAATTTGTTAACTACAAACGGTTTGAAAAGTTCAATTGCCATTTCTTTTGGCAAACCACATTGGTTTAACTTCAACTGAGGTCCGACAACGATAACTGAACGACCTGAATAATCAACACGTTTACCTAACAAGTTTTGACGGAAACGACCTTGTTTACCTTCAATAATGTTAGATAAAGATTTCAGCGCTCTGTTATTTGGTCCGACAACCGTTCTGCCTCGACGACCATTGTCAATCAGGGCATCAACTGCTTCTTGAAGCATTCTCTTTTCGTTTCTTACAATAATTTCAGGGGCTCCCATTTCCAAAAGTCTCTGCAAACGATTGTTCCTGTTAATTACACGTCTGTATAAATCGTTTAAATCTGATGTTGCAAAACGGCCGCCATCCAACTGAACCATTGGTCTCAAATCCGGTGGTGTAACAGGAAGTACATCCATTATCATCCATGTAGGATCTGTTTCCGAGGAGATTAAGCTGTCTAATAATCTCAATCTCTTTATTAATTTTGATTTTCTTTGGACTGAAGCCACTGTCTCTGAAAGTTCAGCTCTTATTTCTTCTGCCAATTTTTTTACATCAACTTCTGCTAAAAGTTCTTTTATTGCTTCCGCACCAATACCTACTTTGAGTGTAGATTCTTCGTGCTCTGCCATATAATCTTCGTAATCTTCTTCGCCCAAAAGTTGAAGTTTTTTGAACTCTGAATCACCAGGATCAAGAACAACATAGTTGTTAAAGTATATTACCTGCTCCAGATCTTTTAAGGTCATATCCAATAGTAAACCTAAATATGAAGGTATACCTTTAAGGAACCAAATATGTGACACAGGAGCAGCAAGCTTTATGTGTCCCATTCTCTGACGTCTGACTTTTGAATCTGTAACTTCTACACCGCAGCGTTCGCAGATGATACCTTTGTGTCTTACTCTTTTATATTTACCGCAATAACACTCCCAGTCTTTTGTCGGTCCGAATATCCTTTCGCAGAAAAGACCGTCGCGTTCCGGTTTTAATGTACGATAATTGATTGTTTCCGGCTTAGTTACCTCACCGTATGACCATTTCAAAATCCTTTCAGGTGACGCTATACTAATTCGTATATAATCAAAATAATCTATGCTTGTTGACATTTTTTAATTTTCTCCTTTTATTCTGATGTTAAGAGGGTAAGATGATAAGATGGTAAGCCGTTTATTTCTATTTAATTTGCCTATCTTCTTATCCTCAATTTTCCTACCTTCTTTACTACATATCTCCGAATGTTGTCGGGGTCTCAAAGAAATTGATATTCAATAGTTCTGAATCCATGTCTGATAACACTCTACGAGGAGCAGATTTTCTCAAATCATCCATATCAGTCATCAAATCAACTTCTTCTCCGCCCTTCTTGGCAACTCTGATATCCAAACCTATTGATTGTAATTCACGAACCAATACCTTGAACGACTCAGGGATGCCCGGTCTCGGAATGTTGTCACCCTTAACGATTGCCTCGTAAGCTCTGTTACGACCGTTAACATCGTCGGATTTTATTGTTAGCATTTCTTGTAGTGTATAAGCTGCACCATAAGCTTCTAATGCCCAAACTTCCATCTCACCGAATCTCTGTCCGCCGAATTGAGCTTTACCACCCAATGGCTGTTGAGTTACTAATGAGTATGGCCCGGTTGAACGAGCGTGAATCTTATCATCTACAAGGTGAACAAGTTTCAATATATATGAAAGACCTACTGCAACAGGTTCATCAAATTCTTCACCTGTTCTGCCATCAATAAGTCTAATCTTACCATCTTCATTTACCCAATCACAGCCTGATTCTTTTATACCTTTAATCAGTTCTGCTTTTGTTGCGATCTCAGATTGGTTTTCACCGTATCTTTCGTCAAATGAAGGGGCTTCGTAGTGTTTTCCTGTCAAATATGCCGCCAAACCTAACAATAATTCATAAGTTTGACCCACATTCATACGGGAAGGTACACCAAGTGGATTTAACACTATATCCAATGGTGTTCCGTCAGGTAAGAATGGCATATCTTCTTTTGGAAGAATACGGGATACGATACCTTTGTTTCCGTGACGACCTGAAAGTTTATCACCTACAGATACTTTACGTTTTTGAGCAATGTAAACTCTGATAACAGTGTTTGCGCCCGGTGGCAATTCGTCACCCTTTTCTCTGTCAAATACTTTTACGTCGACTACACGCCCGCCTTCACCGTGAGGAACTCTTAATGAGTTATCTTTAACATCTCTTGCTTTTTCTGCGAAAATTGCTCTCAACAATTTTTCTTCAGGCGGATGTTCAGATTCACCCTTTGGTGTAACCTTTCCAACAAGGATGTCATCGGCATAAACTCTTGCACCAATTCTCACGATACCTCTTTCATCAAGATGTCTCAATGCATCCTCTGAAACGTTAGGAATTTCTCTTGTAATTTCCTCAGGTCCAAGTTTTGTTTGGCGAGCATCAATTTCTAATTTTTCTATATGAACTGATGTGAATATATCGTCATGAACGCAACGTTCCGAAACCAGAATCGCGTCTTCATAGTTGAAACCTTCCCAAGGCATATACGCAACAAGTACGTTTTTACCTAAAGCAAGCTCTCCGCCGCAAGTTGAAGCGCCATCTGCAATAACATCCCCCGCCTTAACCTTATCACCTTCTCTTACTATTGGTTTTTGGTTAATACAAGTGTCTTGGTTTGAACGAACGTATTTCATTAACGTGTATATATGCGGTTTATTTTCCACATCACGAATTATAATTTCTTCACCAACTACACGCTCTACAGTACCATCGCAGTCGGCTACAATAACCATTCCAGAATCCTTTGCAACACGTGCCTCCATACCGGTACCAACAACAGGTCTGTTTGTAATTAATAGAGGTACAGATTGACGTTGCATGTTTGATCCCATTAGCGCACGGTTAGCATCATCGTGTTCAATGAACGGAATCAATGATGTAGCAACAGAAATAATCTGAATAGGCGATACACCAACATAGTCAACCTTTGAGGATTCACTCATTGTAAATTCAGATCTATATCTGATTGGAACATATTCATCTTTAAATGAACCGTCTTTGTTTAGTTTTACATCAGCAGGCGCACAACGGAAATTTTCGTCTTCATCTGCTGTCATATATACTACTTCATCAGTAACCTTTCCGTCTTTAACGGTAAAGAACGGTGATTCGATAAATCCGTAATCATTTACCTTAGCATGGGTCGCTAATGAACCAATCAAACCGGCGTTTGGACCTTCCGGAGTCTCAATAGGACAAATACGACCATAATGTGAAGGATGAATATCACGAACAGCGAAACCTGCTCTTTCCCTCATTAAACCTCCAGGTCCTAAAGCTGATATACGACGTTTGTGTGTGAGTTCAGCCAACGGATTTATTTGATCCATGAACTGTGACAATTGAGAACTACCAAAGAATTCTTTTAACGCTGCAACCAATGGTTTTGTATTCAACAAGTTCAATGGTGTTAACGTTTCTGAATCTTGAAGGGTCATTCTTTCTTTAACAATTCTCTCAATTCTTGAAAGTCCGACTCTGAACTGGTTTTGCAACAATTCGCCTACTGAACGAATTCTTCTGTTTCCTAAGTGGTCAATATCATCAACGGATCCTTCATCGTATGTTAAATTAATCAAGTATTCAATTGATGCCACAATATCTTGAACTGTCAATGTTCTCTGATTCTTTGGTATATTTAAATTTAATTTTTTATTTAATTTATAACGACCTACACGACCAATATCGTATTTCTTTTCGTCAAAGAATCTTGCTTCTAATATTGAACGACCACCTGCCGCAGAAGCAGGATCGCCAGGTCTTAATTTCTTATAAACTTCAATTAAAGCATCATCAGTTGTATCAGTTGTATCTTTATCCAAAGTTTTCTTTAAGAATTCAAAGTGAGTGAACAAAGATTCCATCTCGGAAACCGTAATGCCCATAGCCTTTAATAAAGTTGTAGCTAAAATCTTTCTGTTCTTATCTATCTTGACGTAAATCAAGTCATTTGAATCTGTTTCTATCTTCAACCATGCCCCGCGATTAGGAATCATAGTTGCATTGTACAAACGTTTTCCGGCAGGGGAAATTTCACGTTTGAAATAAACCCCCGGTGAACGTACGATCTGTGAAACGATAACACGTTCAGCACCGTTTACAATAAACGTACCTTTGTTAGTCATTGTTGGAATATCACCGATGTAAACTTCCTGTTCTTTTATTTCACCGGAATCACGATTTACAAGTCTTACCATTACGCGCAACTGTTTTGCATAAGTTGCATCATGGATTCTTGCTTCTTCAATAGTGTACTTTGCATTGTCGAATGTGTAATTCGGCAAAAAGTGCAACTCTAATCTGCCTGTGTAGTCCTTAATCGGCGAAAAGGAAAGCAATTCTTCCTTTAAACCCTCTTTCAAAAACCATTCAAACGATTTTTTTTGCACTTCAATTAAATCGGGTAAATCATCCAATCGAGTATGAGGAATACCCATTGGCGTTACTCTTTTTGCGTATTTTGTGTCAGACATTAATTCACCTCTATCTATAATGGTGTACTACTAAACTTTTAAAATTGTACTTTATACAATTAATCTAACTTAAGGCTGTAAACCTTTTACCTGACTGACTTTCAGCCAAATAAACTTATATGTTTATCAAGTGATTTGATGCTTTTTGGGCATAGTTCACCCGATGGAAATCTTCATTATTATTAAATAATATAACATCAAATTTTTAAGTCAAATTTTATTTGAGAAATTTTTGAATTTAACTTTACATAATTTAATATTATGTTAAACCCTTGCTACGAGCAACTTTCCGTTGGTTTCCGAATTCATACCAATTCGTTAAATTCCTGAACAGAAATTGATTCAATACCTTCAATTTGTTGAAATTTTTTATAGATAGATTTAATCGGATTTTTGCTTGATATATCAAAGATTACAGTTATTTTTGTCAGGTTATCATCATTTTTATTTAATTTCTTGGATATTTCTTTCAAATTTCCGAAATTTTCGATTATGGTGTCATAAACATTCCCGGCAAACTCATTGTTGCACGAGACACACACTTTAAGCCGTTTTGTGTTTTTTGTACTTGTTGTAAGAATTGAGCGTTCAAAGATTCTTGCTGAAATTAAAACGATCAAGGTAAGAGCGGTCGAAATAGCGGCAAGTCCGTACATGCCTGCACCACAAGCCATTCCTATACTTGCCGCAATCCATAAAGTTGCAGCCGTAGTAAGTCCGAGAATTGTTGCACCGTGTCTTAATACCGCACCACCTCCAACAAAACCGATACCGGTCACAACTTGTGCGGCAACGCGGGCTGTATCTCTTGTCCCAAATTCATCACCGGAAGTTGGCACAATAGGAAATCCGTATATTGAAATTATTGTAAAAATACAAGCCCCAACGCAAACCAAAATATTCGTTCTTAAACCTGCATATTTATTTGTAATTTCGCGTTCCAAACCGATAAATGAGCCGAGTAAAAGAGCACATATTATCCGCAAAAACAGATCCATGTTTAAAATATTACCAATTTCGGTTAATTCCATATACATACCTCTTTTATAAAATGTTGTTACATGATATCACTTTTTTAAAGAAATTTCAATTATCACCAAATATTTTACAAATCAATATTCATTAATTTACGTATTGCGCTTAAAACATCCGGTACTGAAGGTAAAAGAGTGCACTGATTTTTGTTTTTTTCTAACGGGCATTTTCTTTTGTGACAAGGTTGACAGGATAAGTTTCCGGTTAAAGCCAGATATTTGTCACTTGGACCTTGAGGGGCATACAAATATGTCGGAGTACAACAAAATATTGTTATAATTTTCGGAACTTGCGTTGCCCAAGCGAGATGTGTGCTGCCTGAATCCAAAGATATAACCAAATCAGAATTTCTAAAAAGTTCTATCAAATCTTTGAGATTCGTTTTACCAGCCAGGTTAATATGTCTGTCTCCGCCTATATATGAGATTAAATCGCTGTCATTTTCGGTACCGGTAAAAATAAGATTAAATTTATCCTCAATTTTTTCTATCAACTCTTTCCAGTTTTCTCTATTCCAATGTTTCGGAACCCAAGTTGTTGCTGGAGCAATAACAACTACAGGTTTTGTTTTGTCGATATTTTTTAGTAAGTTTTGGATTTTTTCTTTGACATCTGTTGGCGAATCCGGCAGGGTAACTTCTATTTTCGATGTATCAAGCCCCAAATGCTCAGCAAACCTTAGATAATTTCTAATAGCAGATGATTTAACGGCATTATTTGTTGCATCAATAAATTCATTGCAGCCTATAAAAGAGAGTTCTCTTGCATTATTTGCAATTATCTTACGCTTTGCGCCGGAAAACAAATTAAAATACAAGCTTTTAATTAACATTTGAGTATCTATAGTCAAATCAAATTTCTTTGAACGTATAGTTTTCATGATTTGAATATATTCCTTAAAACTTTCTATAGAAAACCCACGTTTTTTCCACATTACAAAAGGTGCTAATATAACATCATCTACACAAGGATTGTCTTTTATTACACCATACCCTTTTTCTGAAACAAGCCAAGTAACTTCATAGCCGTTACGCTTAAGTGTATTGGCTAAAGGGATATTAAATATACAATCTCCAAGCGACGACAATCTTATTAACAAAACTTTCTTTTTCATATCAGCCAATCCTTTACAGACTGATTTTATTCGATAATGTTAATCTTGTCAAATTAATGTGCCGGTTCAATACATGATTACGGTTAAACCATAAAGTATGTAACGGTTTATTATTAATTATTTTTTGTATAAGTTAGATGCGATAAATTTTTTAGCTTCATCAACAGGGATTGCAAATCCGATACCAATATTTGAAATATTATTATCTGGGTTATAAATTGATTGACTTATACCTATAACCTCCCCATCGGAATTTAAAAGCGGTCCTCCTGAACATCCGGGATTAATAGCGGCATCTGTTTGAATTCTGTGTCGGGTATAATCAATTCTTGACACTATTCCTTGGGTGAGGGTCCCTGAAAACCCGAAAGGATTCCCAATGGACAGAACCTTTTGACCGACTTTAACGTTAGCTGAATTCCCGAAAGAAACAGTTTTAAGAGGTGTTTTAGTATTAATCTTCAAAAGTGCCAGATCGTTATTTTTACCCATCTTTGCTACAACTGTTGCTTTATAAGATTTCCCGTCATGAGTTTTTACTTCTATTTCCTTGCTGTCATCAATTACATGAGAGCCCGTAAGGATTAATCCGTCAGAACGAACTATACAACCTGTTCCCGTTGAAAATCCATCAGAAACTTGTGCATCAATTGATACAATTGTCGGATTTATTCGTTCATAAATAGTTATAGTCTTTAATTCATCGGCCTCATAAGCCATGGAAGGCAGCCCTAATAACAATATGATTAGCACGTAAATAATATTTTTTACCATGATTTTCTCCTCTCTTTATCAACATAATTACCGCCATAAACATTAAAAACATCATTATTTGTAATTAGTTCTGGAATAGTATTGAAATATTTATAATTTTAATGTATAATTCGTCGTGAGGACAAAAGGAACAAAAGGAGAAATATAATGGCAAGAATTGATTTATTTAAACGTCACTTAGAAGAAAAATGTGCAGTAAAAGTTATTGCAGGTATTGACAACTATGATATCGAAAAAGTCAAAAAAGTTGTTACGGCAGCAAACGAAGGCGGTGCCAGTGCTGTTGATATTTGCGCAGATGAACAGATTGTTAAAACTGTTAGAGAAATGACAGATTTACCGGTTTTTGTATCATCTGTTTATCCTCAAGCTCTGGTTAAGGCTGTATCTTTAGGAGCCGATGCGATTGAGCTTGGAAACTTTGATGTTCTTTATAAGCACGGCGAAAAATATAATGCTGAAGATGTTTATAAACTTGCAAAAGAAACAATCGATATGCTTGGGTATAATACCGCATATTTCTGCGTAACCATTCCGGGTGAAATTTCAATAAGCGAACAAATTGAACTTGCAAGAAAACTTGAAACTCTTGGTGTTGATTTAGTTCAAACCGAAGGTCATTTCAGCGAAGAAAAACCGTCAAACGGAGTTCGCGGACTTATGGAAAGAGCAGAGTTAACTCTTTCTAATACAATTGAACTTGCAAGAAATATCGACTTGCCAATAATGACATCAACAGGTATTAATCCAACAACTGCACCTTTTGCTTTTGCCGCAGGAGCATCTGCCATAGGCTGCGGTTCTTGTGTAAACAAGATGGATTCTGAAATCTCTATGATTGCTACTGTTAAAAATCTTGTTGAAATTGCTAATAAAAATACAGTTAAAACGGTTGAATTAGTATAAGTTAAAACTACATAATACGAAAACGACCCGCATGTTTAAAATCGTTCGGGTCGTTTTTAATTGTATAAAAATTGTTATTCTTCAGATGATGAATTTTGTTCGGCTATATACTCGGTAATATCAAGTGCAATTTGATGCTTAATTTCATCAGGAGCATGCTTTAAATATTCCATTGCATGCGAAACTTTTATATTCTTGTCATACCAACGACGCATTATATAATTGTACTGCTCATCTAAAGACATCTCAAACTCAATGTCTTTTAATTTATCCAGAATGTATTCCGCGCAAACAATCTGAACACTTTCGGGAGCAGATTCCATCTTAGACACAGCAACACTTACTACCGGATCAATATCATACCAACGTTTTCTATTTTCTTCCATTGTATTAATAATAACAAATATAATTAATATATGTCAACGGAATATTAAGAAGGTTCTTTCCAAAAGGAACCGATTTTGATATAATAACAACAGAGGAAATTAAACGCGTTGAAGATTGGATAAATAACAGACCTATGAAAGTCTTAGGTTACTTGACTCCTGCTGAAGCTTTTTTAGACATCTCCGTTCCACTTGCTTGTTGAATTCACTCATTTTTACAATATTAAGTTTTGTAAATGAAATATTAATTTGATTCCATTATACTTCTAAATATGAATACTTTACTTCAACAAATCAGGTCGTCGCGCGATTGTTCTTTTAAGACTTTCTTCTTTACGGTATTGTTCAATTTCTTTATGGTTTCCGTTGAGTAACACTTCCGGAACCCTTAATCCTCGGTATTCACGAGGTTTGGTATATTGCGGATAACTTAGAAATCCATTTGAAAAACTATCAGTTTGTGCAGATTCAAGCTTGCCCAGAGTTCCTTCTAATTTACGACTCACAGAATCGATGACACAAAGAGCAGGGAGTTCTCCACCGGTAAGTACAAAATCCCCAATTGATATTTCCAAAGGTTTTATTATATCACGAATTCTTTCATCAAATCCTTCATAGTGCCCGCATAATATAGTTATCTCATCGTATTTTGCAAGATCTTGTGTCAGTTTTTCATTAAGGGGGGATCCTTGCGGACTCATCATAACTGTAATGGAATTGACTTTTTGTTTAATACTTTCATATGCTTCAATATACGGTTCCGGCTTTAAGACCATACCGGCCCCGCCACCATAGGGGGTATCATCAACTCTTTTGTGTTTATCATGGGTGTAATCGCGAGGGTTAATAGTTTTAACTTCAATAATATTATTCTCAATAGCTCGCTTAATTATACTAAAATCACAATATGTTTCAATCATCTCCGGAAAAAGAGTAAGTACATTAAACTTCATTCAAGCAACCCCTCAATATTGTTTATTACAATACGTTTATTTTCCATATCAATCTCCGGAACCAATTCATCAACAAAAGGTACTAAACATATATGATTGGAATTTGTTTTTATTGACAATAAATCGTTAGCTCCATTATTAGAAACCCCGGTTACAAAACCCAGTTTATTCCCATCTAAATCATAAGCAATTAATCCGACAAGCTCATCTATTAAATATTCATCTTCATCAAGATTTTCTCTGATTACTTGATTTTCAACAAATAATAACTTTCCTTTTAATGGTATAATATCGTTAATATTATCAATACCTTTAAATTTTACAATAGCAAATTTGTTAGTAATTCTGATATTTTCAATATCGAGCCTTTTGTATTGCCCTTTTTCTTCAATGAACACGAAGTTTAAGGAAGAAAAAAAGTCTCCCCTATTTTTAGTAAATCCTACTTTAGCCTCGCCTTTTATACCATGGAAATTAATAATTTTGCCGGTAGAAATATATTCAGACATAAAAACTATGCCTCTGGTTCAACTTCTTCAGTTTTCTTTTTTCTGCCGCGTTTTGGCTTTACTTCTTCTACTATTTCATCATCAACAGGCAATTCAGCCTTTTCTTCTTCAACCTTTTTGGATCGAGTTTTTTTAGCCGGCTTTTCTTGTGATTCTTCTTGTTTCAAATTTGGTTTTCTTTGTTCAATAGGAACATCTTCTCTTTCGGTGTTCCAACGTTCCAATCCCATTTGAGAACGAATCAAACCAATGCCCACATGAACACGCCACTCATCCATCTTCAATTGTGCTGCAATAATTTTATGACAACCAATTGGCGGCAGCGGCAAAAGTGGTTCGTATAAGTTCTTAATCGCAAATAACTGATCCGGTGAAATAGCCAATTTACGTTTAGGGTAAGGTAGTTTTGGTAACATTAACTTTTGTCTTATTAAATTGATACCAAAGAATACTTTTCTTGGCTCTAATCCAATTTTTTCGCCAATAACTTCATGAGCATCCGGATTTGGCAGCGGCAGCATTAATTTATACAGAAGTTCGATTTGAGCTAACTGGTCCTTGCTGACCAAAAGTTGTTTTTGCTCTCTTGGTTTGCGTTGCATTGGGCGTTTCTGATTAAACCTGTTATTTTGAGGTCGTCTGTTATTATAATTACCTCTGTTATTGCTGTATCCGCCTTGATTTCTGTTATATCCGCCCTGTTGAGGCCTTTGGTAACCACCACCCTGCGGTCTTTGGTATCCGCCTTGATTTCTGTTATATCCGCCTTGTTGAGGCCTTTGATAATTTCCTCTATTATAGTTGTTTTGCGAGCGGGAATATCCGTCTTGCCTGTTAAAATTATTTCTTTGAGGTCTTTGATAATTTTCGTCATCTCCTCCGGCGCTATAATATCTCGGAGTTTCTTGTTGAGGTTCAGTTTCCGCAGTTTCTGACGGAGAGTTCACCATCATGGATTTATCGGGATACAAGCAATCCGGACAAATTACTCTTTTGGGGTTTTTAGTCTCAAATTCACGACCACATTTGATACACTTGTTCACATACATAGTAAATAGCCTCTTTTACACTTTCATCAAATAAAATAGTTCCACTCTATAAGTTTTAATGCTCCTCGAAAAAATAATTGAAAAATCTATATCTTTACCGTATAAAACTGACAAACTATATTGGGATTATACCATACAATTTAAAATTTTGCAATACTTGAATATTTACAAATCTTAACCAATTTTTTTTAAGACATCTGCAATTTCTTCGGTTGCATTTAGGTTAGAGAGTTTTCTTGCGGATTCTGTAAGAGATGTCATTAAATCACGGTTATCGACAATACTCATGATTTTATTATAGAGAGTATTCGGAGAAAGTTCATCATTTTCAATATATAAAGATGCACCCTTTTCTTCCATATATCTTGCATTTTTTCTTTGGTGATCTGCAGCTGCATATGGATACGGAACAAGTATTGAAGCTGCCGGTACCGCACAAATCTCAGATATGCTTAAAGAACCTGCACGAGATATTACGATATCAGAAGCTTTTAAAACTTCCGCCATATTATCAAAATAAGGTCTTACAATTATATTTTTATCATTTTTGTAATTCGGATAAGTTTTCAATATCAATTCCAAAGTTTTATCATAATTTTTTTTACCGGTTTGAAAAATAATTTGCAAATTGTTTAGGCTAAGTTTTTTCAGAATTCCGGCTGCTACGTTATTTATAGACTGTGCGCCTTGAGAACCTCCCATTATACATATTGTAATCTTATCATCTAATTTCAGATTCTCTTTTGCGGTTATTTTTGTAATTGTTTTGAAATTTTCTCTTATCGGATTACCAAAAGTAAAGATATTTTTATTGTTAATAAACTTACTTGCACTGTCAAAAGCAAGATTTACAGCCTTTGCGTAAGGTGAAAGTTTTCTTGTAACAAGTCCGGGTTGAGCATCACAATCATGCATCATAAAAGGGGTTTTTGTAAAAAATGCAGCAGCCATTAATGTTGGCGCACTAACATATCCACCCGTTCCAAAAATAGCCTTAGGCTTATATTTTAAAATATAAAATACTGATTTTAATGTCGCCCAAATCAACTGTATTAACCATATTGGAAGTTCGAAACCTAATTTTCTTGGCATACCTTTAATTTTTACCGGCAAAAACTTATAGCCTTTGCTCTTTACAATATTAAACTCCATATTTAATGGATTGCCTATATAAAAAATTTGATTATCGGGATTTTTTAAAAGCTCATCAGCAACTGCAATTGCCGGATAAATATGGCCTCCAGTCCCCCCGCCGGTTATAAAATAGACATTCTTATTTTGTAGCTGCTCTGACACTGTAGCTTTCTCCTCTTATTGTTTTTATTCTTTTTTTAGATATGTTTAGTAAAATACCAACCATCGCCATACAAACCATAAGCGAAGATCCGCCATAGCTTATGAATGGTAAAGGTACGCCGGTTGTAGGTAAAAACGAACTTGCAACACTCATATTTAAAAAAGCCTGAAATGAAATTGTAAAAGTTAACCCTAAAGCCAACAATTTCCCGTACATATCCGGACATCTTGAAGCAATCAGGAATCCTCTGTGCATAAACGTGAAAAATAAACCAACTATTAAAATACATCCTACAAGTCCGAATTCCTCTGCAATAACGGCAAAAATAAAGTCCGTATGACATTCAGGGAGATAATATAATTTTTGAATAGAACCTCCATAACCTACACCATTTATTCCTCCCGAGGCAAATGCAATTAATGATTGAATGATATTGTATCCTGCCCCTTGCGGATCAGATTCCGGATGAAGCCAGGTTACGACACGTTGAATTTGATAACCGTGCAAAAGCGTTGTCGCAGCTAAAGTCAAAGTTACTCCCAACCCTCCAACTGCCGTTAAAAATAACTTCTTTGAGCCTCCTGATGCCATAAACATAACGACAGAAGTTGCAAGAAGAATTAAAACCATACTCAAATTTGGCTGTTTATAAATTAATCCAACCATTATTAAAATAGGAATGAAAGCCTTTGTCCACTTCTCACCATCAAAAAGATTAGCATCATTTTTAAAAACTGATGCCAACAATAAGACAACACCCGGTTTTGCAAATTCAGATGGCTGCAATTGAAATCCCGCAAGATTTATCCAACGCGTAGCACCGTTAACCGTTGCTCCAAGAGGGGTAAAATCAACAAGAAACAATAAGCCTATAATAATATAGGCAATAAAAGAACTATATTTTTCAAGTCTTTTGTAATCGTAATTGCTCAGTGCCCTTAAAAATATAAAGCCCACGACAAATGCCAAAATTTGTTTTACAAGAAACATTGCCGCAAAAACACCTTCATCAATACATTTTTGAGCGGTTGCGGAAAATATCGCCAGGAATCCTATAATTATAAGAAATGCTGATACAATTAAAAGAGTTTTGTCCGGCGCAGAAATTACCCCTACTCTATATGGTTTATTCGGACCATTATTTACAGGTTTTTTACTATAATTATAGTTTTGATATGACATATTCCTTAAAAACCTTTCCTCTTTCTTCGTAACCTTTAAACATATCGAAACTTGCACATGCCGGCGATAGCAAAACGACATCCGGTTTAAGTTCACTTGCTTTATCTATTGCTCTTTGCATCGTACTTTCTTTTATTATGTTACGGAAACCGTTTTTTAATAAATTTTCTTCAAATCTTTGGGTAGCTTCACCAATCAAAATAACTGTTTTTATATGCTTGTTAACGGCTTCACAAAATTCTGTTAAATCTGTATTTTTATCTCTGCCGCCTGCTATTAAAACAACATTCTGTTCCGGTTTAAATGACCGAATAGCTACCAAGGATGCCTCGGGATTTGTTGCTTTTGAATCGTTATAGTAAACGGTATTATCTATTTTTGTAACTTTTTCCAGCCTATGCTCAGGAACTCTAAATTCCATAATTGCCCTTTTTATGCTGTTGTTTTCAATTCCGGAAAGCTTCGCGGAAACTATAGAGCACTCAATATTTTGATAGTTATGCTCTCCTATCATAGGACAGTCTTTTAACTCAATTATCTTCTCCTCTTTGCCGTCTTGCCTGAAATAAATTGAGTCACCTCTTGTAAAACAGCAATTTTCACTATAATCCTCACCAAACCAGAAAATTTTACCGGTTAAAGTTTGCCCAAATTCTTTCAATTTAGCATCTTTTGCATTGAGAACAGAGTATTCGGGAGCCTGATTTCCTTTAAAAATTTTGGCTTTTGCCTTGAAATAATTGTCCAAACCGTTATGCCAATCAATATGATCAGGTGTAAAGTTTGTCCAAACAGAAACTTTAGGTTTAAATGTAGGACTATATTCTAATTGAAAAGAACTGCATTCACAGATAAAATAATCCAAATTTTCTTCTGTTAAATCACAAGGTGGTTTCCCAAAATTTCCGCAAGGCTCTGTTTTATATTTTGTCTTAAATATAAAATCCGTTAATGCAGTAGTCGTAGTTTTACCGTTGGTCCCTGTAATCGCTATAAACGGCGTTTTGCAGGTTAGATAGGCAAGTTCAATTTCAGATATAACAGGGATATTTTTATCATTCAATATCTGCATAATTTCAGAGTGAGGTGGAATACCGGGACTTGTTACCGCAATAAAAGCACCTTCCACAAAGTCACTACTATGACCGCCCATCTCGACTTGAATTCCATATTGTTTGAGATTCGCAATCTTTTGTATATCATCAAAATTTTGAGTTCTGCTTTCAGTTAAATATACCTTTGCGCCGATTTTGGCTAAGTGCTTTGCCGCAGATATTCCGCTTTTTGACAGTCCTAATACCAGTACTTTTTTATCTTTAAATTCCATCTCTATATCATCCCTCTGCTAAACAAAAAGTATAATCCTATAGAAAGTGTTGCAAGCATTGCAGATACAAATGCAAATACACAAACAATTTTCTTTTCACTCCAACCGCAAAGTTCAAAATGATGGTGAATTGGTGACATCTTGAATACCCGTTTTCCGGTTAGCTTAAAGCTGGTAACTTGAATTATTACGGATAAAGTTTCCATAACAAATACTCCGCCGATAAAAATAAGTAAAAATTCAAATTTACTCATAACGGCAAGAGTTCCTAAAAGTCCCCCCAATGCCAATGAACCTGTATCCCCCATAAAAACTTCAGCCTTTGGTTTGTTGTATTTTAAAAATCCAATCAAAGCACCTGCTGTAGCCGCAGAAATAATTCCTCCTGCAGGATGCCCCATCGCTGTTGAAATAATTGTACATGCCAAAAATGCAAATGCACCTGTCGATGCAGCCAGTCCATCCAAGCCATCTGTCAGATTATATGCATTGGATGCCCCGGTTATCACCAAAACTGCAAATACGGGATAAAACCAACCTAAATTAAAAATATGTTGGCCTATCTGTAAATTTGTTGCCCCGCCAAACGTCATCATCATAAAAATTATCGGCAAAAGAGATATAGCTATCTGGCGCAACAATTTTTCTGACGGCGTTAAACCGTCGTTGTCTTTCCCTTTAATTTTTATAAAGTCATCTTGAAATCCCGCAACAGTATAAAACACTAATGTTAACAATATTATAAAAGCTTCGGTTGAAAGTTTTTGTGCCAATGCCAACGAAATAACCGATCCGATTATTATGGCAAGAATAATAAACACACCTCCGGTTGTCGGAGTTCCTTCTTTTTTAGCATGTGCTTGCGGAGCAACATCTTTTATGTATTGTCCGATTGTTTTCTTCCGCAAAAAATCTATATATGGCACCCCAAATAAAAGACATAGTATTAATCCGAGCAAAAAAGCCACCATAAGCATTATCATAATGTTTTCTCTCTCCTTAAATCTTCTATAATATCTTCAAATCTCATCGAACGAGAAGCTTTTAAAAGTATTGTAGTATCATTATCTATATTTTCAGAGATATAGCGTGAGGCATTCTGTGTATTTGCAAAAATCTTTACCTCACACCCTTTATTTTCAAGTTCATCTGCAATATATCGCGATAAATCACCTACAAATATAAACTTTGCCCCTTTGAAATTTAATCCCGAAATAAACTTACCGACAGAACGATGAAGTTCAATTTCATCGTTTCCTAATTCTCCCATATCTCCAAGAATTACTAACGGATTTTTGTAAAGTTTTAGGAATGTTTTTACGGAAGCTTTCATTGAATCAGGATTTGCATTGTAGCTGTCATTTATAATTTTGTAACCGCAAACTTCTTGTTCTTCCCAGCGTTTTTCGATAGGACTATAGTCTAATAACCCCCTTGCAATTTCGTCGGGAGTCATACCAAAACGCAACCCCGTTTCTATTGCGGCAATCGAATTTTCTACATTATATTCCCCATCAGTATTCAAAATATACCTATGTGTTTTGTATATGAATTCGGTATACCTTATTTCCATTTTGATAATTTCTGCATCTTTAATTGAATAAAAAATCTTTTCCCCATCAAAATTAGCAAACTCTATCAACCTTGGGTTATCATGAGAAATCAAAATTCCATTAGACTTTAAGTTAGAAACTATTTCACATTTTGCTTTTGCGATATTATCAAGACTTCCCAACCTGCCAATGTGCGCAGAACCCGCGTTTGTTATTATTGCAATATCGGGATTTAAATATTTTGATACTAATTCAATTTCTCCTGGGCCTCTCATACCGGTTTCAACAACTAAAGCCTCGCAATCCTCTGTCATAGAAAGAACAGTTTGGCAAAATCCTATTTCGTTGTTATGGTTCGAATAAGTTTTCGTTGTTTTAAATTTGTTATTTAAAACGGCAAAAACCATTTCTTTGGTTGTAGTTTTACCTGAACTTCCGGTTATATGGACAACTTTTGGGTTAATTTTATTTCTAATAAATTGCGCAATTTTTAAGTAAGCTTCCAAAGTATTTTCAACCTTCAAAACAACTTTCATAAAATCTGGAAAATCATCTTTTGTAATAAAACATCCAATGGCACCTATGGCTTTGTCAAGAAAATTTTCACCGTCAAAATTTTCACCCTTTAGAGGTAAATAAAAATCTCCCTGTTTAATAGTTCTTGTATCAGTAGATATTTCAGTTAAAAAGCCTGTATCAATTTCATATTTTACGACTTCTGCACCTGTTGCCTTTATCACATCTTCTATAGAAATTTTCATAACAGTAAAATGATACTGCAAAAATTTTTGGGGTACTAAAATTTAATAAATGTTAATACTACTTGACACAAGGGTTTTATTAAAGATAATTGTAAAAGTTAATATAGGTAATTCGTCTATAAAAACACCCCAAAAGCCGAAATTTAAGTGTTGGAGTGTGTTTACGAAAACCTCAAATTGAAAGGAAAAAATTATGTACGCAATTGTAGAAACCGGCGGAAAGCAGTACCAAGTGGAAGAAGGTCGCTACTTGGATGTGGAACTGCTTGAAGGCGAAAAAGACAGTAAAGTTGTATTTGACAAAGTTGTAATGATTGTTAACGGTAAAAAATCTAAAGTAGGTATGCCATACGTTTCAGGTGCATCTGCTGAAGGTACTATCGTTAAACATGATAAAGCTAAAAAAGTTATCGTGTTCAAACAAAGACCTAAAAAAGGTTACAGGGTAAAAAGAGGACACAGACAACAATTTACCAGAGTTATGATTAACAAAATCAGAACCTCTGCCCAAAAGAAATCTGCAGAAGCTCAAGAAAATGCAGAAGCATAAATTTCAAAAAATAGTAGTACAATGTAATTAATTGAAAGAAGGTATAAAATGGCACATAAGAAAGGTATGGGATCAACCCGTAACGGCCGTGACTCCGAAGCGAAACGCCTTGGTGTTAAAAAGTTTGGCGGTGAAGTTGTTAAGGCAGGTAACATTATCGTTCGTCAAAGAGGAACCAAATTTCATCCAGGCAACAATGTTGGTATAGGTTCTGATGACACCTTATACGCATTAATCGACGGCCAAGTTAAGTTTGAACCTCATAGACGCGACAGAAAACAAGTTAGTGTTTATGCTGCTCAGTAGAAATCTATAATAAATTAAAATAAAAACTCCGGTAATAATATGATTCCGGAGTTTTTACTTTGATAAAAATATCCATCTGACCAATAGAAAGGTGGGTATTTTTATATTATTTAATATTCCGGAAGAATAGATTTTTGTTTTAAAGCAAGAATAAAAACAAAATTTCCAAGCCTAAATATAAAGTTTTGTAACAATTATTAGACGGGAATTATTATGAACTTTTTGGATAAAAGATGGAATATACTGGTCATATAGATACTAAAATTCTAAAATATTATAAAGAATAGAGGAGTTACAATATGGAAAATGACAATTCTGGAAAAAACGCACCTTTAACGAACACGGAACACGAAGTATTAAATCTTATGAAACTTGGAAAACACAATGGTGAAATTGCCCAAGAAGTATATCTAAGTCTTTCGACGGTAAAATTTTATGCAAGTTCAATCATCCACAAACTTGATGCCAAAAATAGAACTCATGCAGTTTACATTGCATCTAAACTTGATATTATATAACGACACAGATATACAAAGAGCCAAATCGAACATGCTTTGGGGTATAAAGTGATGGATAGCCCAAAAAGTATGAGGTGCTTAGTTTAATATATATTGGAGAGGCATAATTGCTTTACACCTTCAGAATATAAATATAAATTAAAAGAAAAATGTGCTTAGTCTAATATGTATTGAACTTGCACACCCCTTTGACATGAATTATTTTTGTAATAGAATAGGATTAGGAAATTATTGAAATGGCGGGTGTCGTCAAGTGGTTAAGACCTCGGATTGTGGTTCCGATATACATGGGTTCGAATCCCATCATCCGCCCCA
>CADBQW010000045.1 GCA_902796925.1 uncultured bacterium
ACTCTCTGGTATTCGGTTCAGGAAGATATTTATGATTTTTCAACTTCTGATGCTTCTATTTCGACATCAGCCGGATATATTGAGTTTGTTAAAAACATTACTGCTATTTATCCTTATTTAGGTACATTAGCAGTATTTCACTCAAATTCATCATCGTTAATAACTGAAGATAACGGAGTTTTTTCAAAAACAATGGATTCCCCCGGAGGTTGTGCAGGAATTGATGCTCTCGTTTTTCACGGAACTGAATTGTATTTTTATGATGACACTAAAAAAGGGGTATATTGTTTTCGTCAAGTAGTAAACGGCGATAAAACTTTAGGGGAAAATATTGCACTCGATATTCAGGAAGAATTATGTGATATTCCTCTTTCTTTGGTACAAAGAATAAAAACACTTTCTGTTGTAACTTCAGACAGAAATGAAGTTTGGTTTCTAATCCCTTCAAACAATGAGGAGTTCTCAATTATTCTTATTTACGATTATTTACGAAAATCGTGGGTAAAAAGAAAATCCCAAAAGATAAATTGTATGCGAATTATTGGCGGAGTGTTGTATTCAGCAGGAAAAAAAATTTATGAGGAATATTCTTCTAATAATTTTGACGGGGTTTTTATACCGTCATATTACAAATGTACTCCTCTAAATCTCGGCAAAGAAAATAACATGAAGGTTTTGAATAATCCGCCCGGAATATCTTTAGACATGAATTATAACAACAAATTTTATATAGAATATGTAAAAAATTATGATTCGAGAACATCAAAAGTGAGATACATTGCAGCAAAAACAGTTAAAAACTCCTTGTATTTTGACATAGGCTGCTGGGATGTTATGTATTTTCACGCAAAAGATATAAATTCAGTAAAAAAAATGCCCGTTTCTTTTTTCAAAACGTTGCAAATAACGTTCTTGACTAAAACTTTGGGAGAAGATTTTTGTATAAAAAATATTGAATTTGAAAGGATAAAAGTAAAAGCAAATTAAAAGAAAGGAAAATTTTATGGGATCAAAATCATCATCTACAACTAAAAGAGCGGTTTATGGGAACACAACAACCTCTAACCCTTATGCTTTTTCACATACGAACAATGACGGAACGACATCAGGATTTCAAAAAGGTACGGCTTTTCAGTCAATTTACGACATTGTGAACAAAACAACAGATTCACTACTGAATGAGTATCTGAATCCAAATTTGAATTCTGCAACTAATCAAGCAAAGCTAAATACTTTTGCAAGTAATCTTAATCAGCAAACAAGAAATAACTTGGAAAATAATATTATAAATTCTCTTTCAAAAAGAAATATGATTAGGTCTTCACAAGCATCGGACTTGTATAGAAATTTATCAGACCAAAATATTGCGGCAATTGCAAACTTTGCAAACGATTTAATTTCAAACTCTCAAGACAATACCGCAAAAATGTTAAGTAATTTACTTTCGTACTATATGCTTGGGGCAAATTATTTAACGGGAATGCAAAATAATTCATTAAGTGCAAGTCAGGGAAATGCTACTCAATTTGTAAATTCAAACGGCGGTAACAACGCCGCATTACAGCAAGCTCTTATGAATGCTGTGTTAAATATTAAGTAGAAACAGTTAATTCAACAATAAGAGGTAAAACAATGGACAAAGATTTTTTGTATAAAAATGCACCGCTATTCCTTCTTGGGCTGGCGGTTGTTTTTCAATATAACCTTTTTGTTACACCTGAAAAGCTTGAGCAAACTCACAGAGAAATTCTTGCCGAAATATCAGAAGGATATATTACTAAATCCGAATTTAGAATAGTTAAAGAACAGCTTACGGATATTAATAAAAAGGTTGATAAGATTTATGACACATTAATAAACGGAAGGAGGTAAAAATGCCGTTAACACATATAGAATATGGTTCGCTTGCATCATCTGATACTATGAATAATAACTTTGAATATCTTGATAATCGAATAACAACTGTCGCAAATAATTTAACAACAACATCATCAAGTATTTATTCTAATATTGCAAGTTTAAACAGTACGTTTTCTCAAGCCAATGAAGAAATTGAAGCGGAAATCGAAACCTTGAGTACTGATTTAACTGCATTACGAAATGATTTTAATTCAAAAGACATTACACCTGATTATTCAAAAGCTGTCGTTGTATATAATAGCGCCGGTTGGGGAAGCTTGACAATAGATTGGGATGGCTGGCTGGAATTTGACTTATATTGTAATCAAAACAGTGCAGCTTACCAATTTTATATAGATAGCATTATGGTAGGTGCAACAGCTTCAGATGAACACGATAGAGCATCAGGTATTGTTTTGGTAAAAAGCGGCTCAGTTGCTTCTTGGAATGGAAGTCAAAGTATTGTAATAAGAAAAATACCGTTTGTAGGAGGTTAGATATGTTTTACAGGATAAAAGATAATGAAGTACTGGATTATGCAGATTACATGTATGCTAATGATTGTCTTGAAACAAACTTATGCACTATGAGGGAATTTGATGTTGAAAAAGACAATTATGTCGTTTTAAACGGAGAGCTCGCTGTAAATCCTAATCTCGATGAAATAATTAAATCAAAAAGAAAAGCTCAGTTTGAGAGGGAATTTTTTGAAACTTCATTGGGATGGATAAGAAGAAAGGTAAATATGAAAGACGGTTCAAAAAAAGACTTTCTTTCAGATCTTCTTCTTTCTATAAAAACGGGCATTGAGCTTGGTATAGAGGTCCGAATTATTATATACAGGACTCCTGATTTTACAAAAGAGCTGACAGATGAATACATGCAATCTTTGCAGGAAATAAAAACGGCTGATTTAGAATTTGTAAAACAATGTCTTAATCAAACGGTATATGATTTTGGAATATAAAAGGAGGTTTTATGGCTTTTATGGTTGATAAAAATGCGGATATCTCGCTTATTCAAGGAGATAGCGGAACTTTTACGGTAAGCGGAATTCCTACTGATAAAAATTATATTGTTTATTTCGGAATACAAGATATAAACAGAAATACTATTGGAAA
>CADBQW010000046.1 GCA_902796925.1 uncultured bacterium
CTAATTCTTCACCCTCATTTACCCCTACCCCTGCTCGCTGGCATAAAATTGTTGCCAAGACTTATGAAGAAAGACAAAAGCAGAATAACATATCACTAAAGACCTTTAGGGTAAATAAATGGATGGAAGAAATCGGCGGTTCTATTTTCTCCGATTTGATAACGGATGATTTTAAATCACACGATTTGGTTCAAACAGGGGACGCAAGACTCAGAAAACCAAGCTGGAAAAACTATGCGTATTCTGCTCCATGCGAATACAACTGCCCAATAAAAATTCCGACACAAAAAAGATTTTCTCTGCTCCGCAGGGGTAAAATAAAAGAGGCATTAGAACTAGTATTAGAGTACAGTCCTTTTCCTGCATCTGTATGCGGACAGGTTTGTCCGAATTTATGTCTGAATAATTGTTCAAGAGGTAGTTTTGATGAACCGCTTGATGTAAAAATGCTCGGAAGTTTATCTAAAGACATAAAAGCCAAACCTGTTGAGATTACACACAAAGAAAAAATAGCGATAATAGGCTCAGGTGTTGCAGGACTTTCTGCCGCATGGCAATTAACACGCAAAGGATATGAAGTTGAAATATTTGAAGCTGATGATAAAATCGGCGGAAAGTTATCTCAAGTTATACCTGAAGAAAGATTGCATAAAGAAATCCTGGAAACCGAACTAAACAGATTTAAAGATACAGGGGTAAAAATACATACTTCAACCAAGGTTACACCTCAACTGTATAGCGAGATAGAAAACAATTTTGATGCCGTAATTATTGCAATTGGCGGACACAACCCAGTTGTAATACCGTTTGAAGGTTATGAAAGATTAATCAAAGGTTTGAACTTCTTGAAGGACTCAAAAAACGGCAAAAAATATGACTTAGGTAAAAAAGTTGTTGTAATAGGTGCCGGAAATGCTGCAATGGACGTTATAACAGAAGTTTATAAACAAGGCGGAGTTGAAGAAGTTACCGCTATTGATATACAAGAGCCTTCAGCATTTGAAAAAGAGGTAAAAGCAGCGGAAAAACTCGGTGCAAAAATTATATACCCCTGCTTTACACAGAAAATAACAGAAGAAGGTGTATACCTAAAAGACGGCAGATTTTTAGAAGCAGATAGTGTTATTATATCCGTCGGCGACAGACCTATTTTTGATTTCTTGAATAAAGAATACTTAGATGAAAAGTCAAAAATCCAGATTAATGAGTTTATGCAAACCCAAAAACCAAAAGTTTTTTTAATTGGTGATGCTATAAAACCCGGATTGTTTACGAATGCAATAGCAGACGGAAAACACGTCAGCGATAATGTTATCAAGTTTTTAAATAATGAAACACTTACTCCATTTAAAGAAAAAGATCTGATACCTTCAAAACGAATTAAGTCCGAATATTACGAATGTTATAATTCAAACTGCGACAATGAGCAAAACAGATGTATGTCCTGCGGATACTGCAGAGATTGCGGATTATGCAGACAAAGCTGTCCTCAAAATGCAATTTCAAGAATTGAAAAAGAAGATGGCAAGTTTGAATATGTATCAGATCCGAACAAATGTATAGGCTGCGGTATTTGTGCCGGACTTTGTCCTTGCGGTATTTGGGAAATCGAATGGAGCTCGTAATAATTAATTAAACTAAGCATTTATCTTTGCTTTTGAAAGACTGCTATGAGTAATTTTTTCTGCCAAATTCGGTAAATCCATTTTATCAGTAAAAACTTCTATATAACATAATCTTTCTTTTTGTTCGTATTCGGCACGTTTCAAGGCTTCATCAAACTCTTTGTTTGTTCTGACTTTTACTGTCCATGCATCTCCCTTAAATACTAATGGCAGCTTTGAATAATCCCATGATGAGATATCATTAAAGTCGTCCATAGGATTTGTGCACATTGCCCGTTCAATTGAATAACCCGAATTATTCATAACTATTATTACAGGGTGTATTCCGTATCTCATCATTGAACTAACCTCTTGTGCTGTCAATTGATGAGAACCATCACCTGTAATAAGAACAACTCTCTTATTTTTTGCAGCGATTCCGGCTCCGAAAGATGCAGGAGTCGCCCAACCGATTGAACCCCATAGAACTTGATTATATATATGAGTATTTCTCGGTAGTCTCATTGGTGCAAACCCAAATTCAATCAGTCCTGTTTCAGAAAAAATAATATCATTTTCTTTTAAGAACTCTTGAATTCTGGGGTAAATGTATTTTGCAGTTAATTTTCCATACGGAGAGACCTCGGGAACAATAAAGTTTTTCTGTCTTTCCGGATAATGAGGGGTAAAATTGGGGGTAAATACAGGGATTGTTTTTGAGAGTTCTAAAAGGAGGTCTTTCATCAGAACGTTATCATATTTTATGTTTTCAACAATCGTATAGTTTCCCTCAATATCAATCATTGATGACGAATTGAAACTGTAATCAAACCCGAATGTGTTAAGGTCACTAAAAATTGCACCGATGGTTATTACGCAATCAGAGTTGTTTACATAATCATAAGTTTCAGTATTGTCATATTTGCCTAAATATGTACCTATAAAACCTTTATAATACCAATCAATTAAACCCTTCCCCATAAGCAGAGTTGTAACAGGATATTTTGTAGTTTCAAGAAGTCTGAATAATTCATCTTTTGCGTGGAACCTTTCAACTAAAATATCAGCAAGTACTACAGGATTTTTTGCTTTAGACAGAACCGAAATAATATGTTTTACGGCAGAACCCAAAACTTTTCTGTCACTTTCGTATTTTTGAATATAAGGATTATCATTGATTTTAAGAGAACATATATCTTCCGGTATTGCAATATATACAGGTCTTTTTTCGTTTATTAAAACTGATAAAACCCTGTCTATCTCAATCTTTGCATTATCACAACCCAAATATGCAGTTGTCTGAACCACATTTGAATAAGCTCTTTCAAACGCATGGTAATCAGGTTCGGAGAGGTTGTGATGTAATAAAGCGTGCTTATTGATGTTTTCTGTCGATGGAACACCTACAATTTTAACAACAGGAACATATTCTGCATAACTTCCTGCAATAGCGTTTATAGCGGACAACTCTCCTACTCCATAAGTTGTTACTAATGCTCCGTATCCTTTTATTCTTGCATAACCATCTGCTGCATATCCGGCATTTAATTCATTTGTGCAGCCAATCCAATTGGTATTTTTGTTTTTTTCTATACCCTCAATAATACTGAAATTGTAATCACCGGGTAAACCGAATATATCTGTTATACCAAGTTTGTCAAGTTGTTTAATCAAATACTCTATAACTGTAACTTGTGCCATTATTTTTCTCCTTATAATGCAACAGAACCAATCTCTCCCGTTCTTATTCTTATTGCATTTTCGATGTTGTAAACAAATATTTTACCGTCCCCTATCGAGCCGTTTGGATCTGTTTTTGCATGCTTAATAATTGCTTCAATAACAACATCGACTTTTTCATCATCTACAACCACTTCTATTTTAATTTTTGGCAGGAAATTGACCGCAATTTCGGCAGCTCTATAGCTTTCTTTATGACCACCCTGTGACCCAAAACCTTCAACATACGTAACAGTCATTCCATGTATTCCAACTTCAACAAGTGAATTTTTTATTTCCTCAACTTTATATGGTTTTATTATTGCTTCTATTTTTTTCATTCTATTACCCTTTCTTTTGAAGTTAAATTTGCAGCCTATAAGCATTTTCACCATGTTGCGATATATCAAGTCCTTGCATTTCTTCAAATTCAGATACTCTTAAACCAGAAATTTTATCAATAATATACAGAATTAAAAGTGTTCCAAAAAATGAGAAAACAATACTTGCTATCGTTGAAATTATTTGTGCATTAAACAACTTAAAGCTTCCGTATAAAAGTCCGTTCGCGCCATCAGAGTTTATTAAAGTAGTAGCAAAAATACCTGTGAGTATTGAACCGACAATACCGCCTGTACCGTGAATTCCTATAACGTCAAGTGAATCGTCATAATTAAAGACTCCTTTGAATGTTGTTAATACATAACAAATCATTCCTGTAATAATACCTATTACAATTGCTGAAATCGGTGTCACAAATCCACAAGCCGGTGTTATTCCGACTAACCCGGCAAGAGTTCCTGACATACCTCCCAATACAGTTGGTTTTCCTCTGTGTAAACATTCAACACCAAGCCAAGCCAGAAGTCCTGAGGCGGCTCCTAATTGAGTATTTATAAAGGCTGTTGTTGCTAATGTGCCTGATGACAAGGCGCTTCCTGCATTAAATCCAAACCAGCCAACCCATAGGAACATCAAACCTATAAATGTTAATGTTAAATTGTGAGGCGGCATGTTTTCTGTTTTATAACCTTTTCTTGCACCCAGCATAATACAACAAGCCAGAGCAGCGACCCCTGATGCTATGTGAACGACAAGGCCTCCGGCAAAATCGATTCCGCCGATTTTACTTATCCAACCTCCGCCCCAAACCCAATGCGCAAGAGGACAATAAATAAAAGTTACCCATAAAATCAAAAATAACAAATAACTTTTAAATTTAAACCTTTCCGCAAAAGCTCCTGTTATAAGAGCAGGAGTTAAACACGCAAACATCATTTGGAATATGACAAATAATTGGTGTGGTATTGTCAAACCATCGCTCGGAGCAAGAGAAACGTTTTTTAACATAGCAAAATTAAAGTTTCCGATTATATTTCCGTCACCGCCAAATGCTAATGAATATCCATATAAAAACCAAATAACAGATACAATGCCCAATGCCACAAAACTCTGCATAATAGTACCCAAGACATTTTTTTTGCGAACCATTCCTCCGTAAAATAAAGCCAGAGCAGGAGTCATAAGCATAACAAGAATTGATGATATTATCATAAAACCTGTATCAGAATTATTAACAGAGGATAAATCATCTAAATTTATAAATTTAGTAGTTTTAATGGCGAAAAAAGAACCAACAATTAATGTTGCAAATAAAACAACAGTAAATATTATAACTTTTTTAATTCTTAATTCTTTCTTTTTTGTTTTATCATCCTTAATTTTTGATAAAACAACTGTAGTTTCTTTTTCATTAATACTTTTAGTCATTGTTATTTCCTTATAATGTTCCTAATATTTAATAATTTTTTGCATTAACAATAAAGGTGCAACTTGTGCACCTTTTTGGGTGAAAGTAGATTTATAATTTTGGAAGATAATAAATTTATTTACTTTTAACAATGCAACTTGTAAGTATGAAATAAATTCAATACATTTACCCCTAACGCATGTTGAGATACATTTCTACTTCAAGAGGTGTTACATAGGTTCTGAACGTATCACATTCTTTTTCTTTTGTACTTACAAACTCATTATAAATATGTTCACCAAGAGCATCTTTTATAATGTCATTCTTGTCTAATAATTCCATTGCTTCTTCCAAGCTTGCAGGAAGAGAATCTATCTTAGCACGTTTACGTTCTTTCTTGGTCATGTGGTAGATATTTTCTTCTATCTGAAG
>CADBQW010000047.1 GCA_902796925.1 uncultured bacterium
ATTAAGTATCGTTTTTCGAGAGGTAAGAACCCCTTGGGGGTGAGACTCCCATAATTTCTTTATAATTTTTTATTGGTGGAGACGAGGGGAGTCGTCTTGACCTGTTCGCGTTAAACGTGACTTCGCTTGAAGTCTTGAAAAACATTTTATTCAAGCCTTCAAGGCTCCGCACTCCGCTCACAGGTCGCCGAACCTCCTTGACAAGGCTATCGCCTTGTAGGGGTTCTCCAATTCAAACAATTCCTAACCAAAATACAGGACACGCCAAGCGTGTCCTGTATTTTGGTGGAGACGAGGGGAGTCGAACCCCTGTCCAAAATGGATTAAAACAAGTTTCTACGAGTGTAGGCATTTTTTACTCAACTAAATCCGAAAAATACCGTAACCGTTGATTTAGTCCTAGGTTTTATTTCAGGGAAACTCTAAACCCCTAACGATTGTCTTGATGTACCTATCGTCATTAGTACACTGCAACTTGCATCGTGGACCTTACTCACCGGCAAGCTGGGTGATGTAAAGTTGCCGACTGCTACTACGCAGCCAATGCACGTCTTGCAACAAATGCATCTGTGGCATCAATTGTGTTATTAGCACTTATTTTTTTGCTCGTTGTTGACCGGGCACAGCTCCCGGACTCGCTGCCTGTTCCAACCGAAACATCCTGTCAAAACCATTACGTCCCCTTAGAACAAGTATTTACATTATATACTACTTATTGTCTTTTTTCAAGTGGTTTATTACCGAAAGTTTCCATAGCTTTTAGGTAAAAGAATACTTAAATTTTACATCCCTATTAAATTGTCTGTCAAACAATAAACTAATTTAATATTTACCAAATTTTCTTTTTAGGGCAAATTTAACAAGTTTGTTCTGAACTTCAAATGGTAATCTGGAGATAATTTGTGCAAGTTTAGCATCAAAACCCACAGTATATGACGGTTTTGGCTTTTTCATTTTATCAATTTTTATAATAAGATTAACGACATTTACAACATTTAAACCATTTTTACCGTTTTCATGGGCATTTTGAACAAGATATTTCATTTCACATTCAAAATTTCCGCAATTTTCAATTGTACTTTTATTAAGTTCAACAGACTTGTCCCATAACGGAGTTGCGATAACTCCCGGTTTTACTGATACAACGGTTACCCCGGATTCTAATGATAAGGAGTTGAATAATATGTCCAACGCTCTTTTGGATGCACAATATGGAGAAACAAAAGGGAAAATTCCAAAACTTGCCATCGAACTTATGTTAATAATTTTCCCGTTAACTAACATCGAAAGTAATTTTTGCGAGAAATCTAAATGTGCAAAAGTATTTACCTCGAATTGTTTTCTTATATCACTCACTTTTATATTTTCCACTGCACCGGCAATAACGCAGCCTGCAACGTTTATTATCGTATCAACTTTGTCCGTTTTTGTCCTAATAAACTCTGCGGCCAAGGCTATAGTTTCCGGTTTTTCCATATCTATATAAAATGGAATTACATTTGGAGATATTGCCTTCAAATTATCAATGCATTTTATATTACGATAACCCGCAAAAACAATATTATCCTTTGAAAAATATTTGGTTAATTCATTTCCGATTCCTGAAGTTGAACCGGTTATTACATAAATTTTTGACATATCTTGTTTACTCTTTTATAATTTCTACTCTGCTATATATGAGCCGAACAACGGCATATATAACGCAAGCGCAAGCGTTAATACGATAGAACCAATTACGATAAGCATGATTGGTTCAATCATTTTTGTCATTACATCAATAATTTTATCAAGCTTTTTATCAATAAAAGTAGTAGCCTGCAAAAGCATATCTCCAAGACGACCTGACTGTTCGCCTGTTGCAATCATAAACAATATCATCTTTGGCATAACACCTGTTGTTCTTAAAGCAACAGATAAATGCTGACCTTGTTGAACTTTTGATGTCGCTATTTCAACTTTTGTTTTTAACGTATTGTTAGTAATAGTTAAATTAGCCAAGTATAAGCATTCCAATATCGGAACACCAGCATCGTATGCAACCTGCATAACCGCAACAAAGTTTGCAAAGTTTGAATATTGCACAAGATCGGTCAATAATGGTATTTTTAATGAAATTTCATCAATTTTTCTTTTACTAACAGGCCATTTGAAGAGAAAATATACAGACCCGAACAGTGTTCCCAAAATCAACGGTATTAAGAACCAATATGTTTTCAGAAAAATACCTGTGTCCATAAGCATTTTTGTAACAAACGGCAATTCTTTACCCATACCATCGAACATTTCTTTAAATACAGGGAATACAAATACTAACATTACAAGAACGATAAGAATGGCCAAAATAATTACGAACGCCGGATACATAAGCGTTCCTATTACTTTACTTCTGATAGCTGCTTCTTTATTTTGAAGTTCCAAAAGTCGTTGGAGAGTTTTTTCCAATTCTCCGGAATCTTCTCCGGCTTTTACAAGACCGATGTATATTTGTCCAAATTGTTCAGGGTATCTGGCAACCGTATCAGCAAAAGTTGAACCTGCCATAATTTGCCTTCTTAACTCTTTTGCAACGAGTCTTAGTTTTAATTTTGCCGCGTCTTGTTCTATAAACATTAAGGATTCTATAATCGGAATGCCTGATTGAGCCAAAATCTGCATAGTGGAAGTAAAATCTATCCTATCTCCCAGCCCAAGGGCTTTAATTTTTCCGGCTTTTATGAGTCCGCCGCCTTCCTTGGGGGTATCTTTTCTGGCGCCGGCATTTTCTTCATATACGTTTGTCGGAATAAAACCTAGCTTTATAACTCCGGCTCTTGCCTCACGAGCACTCCCTGCCTCGATTTTACCTTTTACCAGATCTTTTCCGTCTTTTAATGCATGGTATACATATATGGCCATTTTAATCTCCTCTAATCGCTGGCAAGTCCAAGTACTCTGACAAATTCATCAACAGTAGTCAAGCCCTGAACAATATGATTCAAACATGATTGCCTTAGTGTTCTCATACCATTTTTTATCGCAGCTTCTTCAATTACGATATCGTGTTCACCGTTTGCAATAAGCTTTTTGATATCTTTATTGATTGTCATAATCTCATATATTCCAAGCCTTCCTCTATATCCGGTAAAGTCACATTTATTACAACCTTTTGTTCTGTAAATAGGTGTTGCCATAAATCTTTGAATATCTTCTTCATCTGTAAATATTTTTCTTGCTTCTTCATATGTAGGATAATATTCTTCTTTGCAGTCGTCACAAAGCCTTCTTACAAGACGTTGTGCTATAACTCCGGACAATGTTGAAGATACAAGATAATCCTTTGCGCCCATTTCTATCAGACGAGTAACAGTTGCGGCCGCAGAATTTGTGTGGACCGTACTTAATACCAAGTGACCTGTAAGTGCAGCCGAAATCGCGATTTCCAAAGTTTCATAGTCACGAATTTCACCGACAAGAATTATATCAGGGTCTTGACGAAGAATCGCACGCATACAAGATGCAAAGGTAATTCCCGCTTTAGCATTAATCTGCGACTGGTTGATACCATCAAGCTTTATTTCTATCGGGTCTTCAATCGTTGTGATATTTACATCTTCACTGTTTAAACTCTTTAATACCGAATATAGGGTTGTTGTTTTACCGGAACCTGTTGGACCTGATGTTAGAATAATTCCGTTCGGACAGGAAATCATATTTTTTATTTTTTCAATATCATCCTGTGTACCGCCAATAAGTCTTATATTTTTATCGTTAGCATTTAAGCTTACAGCAGGAGCAAGAATACGGATACAAACCTTTTCTTTACCCGATACCGGAAGTGTATTTATACGAAAGTCATAAGAACCATCTCTGTATTTGATTGAGAACGTACCGTCTTGCGGCCTTCTGTGTTCTGCAATGTTCATACTCGATAGAACCTTAAAACGAGCTATAATCGAAGATTCTACTTTTGCAGGTATATCAAGAACTTTTTGTAACATACCGTCTTTTCTGTAACGAACAATATATCCGGACAAACGAGGCTCAATATGTATATCAGATATTTTGTTGTCAATTGCATTTGTAATTATCTGGTTTACAAATTTTGCAACTGAGCCGGTTGCATCTTCAAGTTCTGCAGCAACAAGTTGGGATAAAGATTCTTCCTGTTCAAACTCTGCGGTTTCTTCCTCAATCTCTCGAATAATCTTCTGCGTTTCTTTTTTTTGTGCAGAAAAGAACGTATTTAAAGAGTTCTGAAACTCATAATGAGTCATTAATAATTGTTTTGGATTCTGTCCGGTCATGTAGATGATTTCTTTTAAAACATCAGGTTTGACCGGTTGAACAACACCAAGAACAAGATTTTTTCCATCGGAAGATATCGGAATTATTTTATGTTCTTTGATAAAGTCTTCCGGTAATATGTTTACAAATTTATTTAATGTTGCCAACTGTTCCGGGGTAACAAGTTCATATCCTGTTTGAAGATGAAGAATCTCTTTCAATTGATCCAGTGTTATAAATCCCAATTTGAACAGAGTTGAACCAATAGGTGCTTTTTGACGTTTACTTTCAGCTAAAGCCTGAATTAATTGAACATCAGAAATATATCCTTTTTGTATTAATAACTCACCCAGCTTAACTTGCTTGTTAGTGCCATCATCAATTTTGTCCGAATCTAATTCTGATTTTAAATAACTGATGAGTTCATCAACCTCAGAATCAGATATTACTATAAATTTTACCTGTTCCTCAAAAAATTCCTTTAATTTCAGATTTATAACTTGCTTATCAGAATTTGCGCAAACTGCTACGAATAAAAAATTATCCTTAACACTGAGTGGAACAAAATTATATTGTTCCATCAGTTTAACATCTATCTTACCCAGAATGTCCAGGTTGAGGCTATTTTTTAATCTTTTGAGTAATTCATTCATTTTTTGTTCGTTCTATCTGTTTCCCCAAATATATCGGACAAGGTGCGCTATAGTTAAACTATAACGCATTCCTTACGCCTACCGCATCTTCTGTATCTGTAATAATTTTTGGTGTAATCATTATAACCATTTCTTCTTTTGATTTATTAGTTGAAGTTGATCTGAATATTGCACCAATAACAGGCAAATCTCCAAGTCCCGGAATCTTTTTAACACTCTTTGTTTCAACTTCTTGGATCATACCGCCAATTACAAGTGTTTCACCATCTTTAATCCTGATATTTTTCAATTCCAAGTTACGTCTTTGCAAAAGTGTCGCCGCAATGTCGTTTACCTTAGTTCCGTCATCTAATACGGTCGTAGTTGTAATCTGTTCTTTGATGGTTGAATAATCTGGATTAATATTTAAAGTTACATATCCATCCGGGCTGATAAACGGAGTTATAGTAACTTTTATGCCGTTATCGCTGCCTATATTATATGTTCTCGTTGCATAATTACCTGAACCTGATGCTGTCATTTCAGTATCAACACTTTCAATATAATCAGATGTTAAGTCAATAGTTGACTCTTGACCGTTTGTTATTAAAATTCTTGGATTTGCAACTGTTCTGCCTTTGCCGTTTTCAATCAAATAACTTATCGCCCAAGTAATAGTTTTTGGACCATTATATTTGCTTGCCATACCATCTACTTGATAAGGATAGCTGGAGGTGTCTAAATGCGCGAGACTGTTACCCTTCAAGAATATAGGAGTATTTCCATTCGTGGTAGTTATACCATCGTTGAAGCTAGCATTAAGGAAACTTGTAGCCAACTGCCAAGAATTGCTCAATGCTTTACTTCCTGATTCGCTCAGTTCAATAATTGACACTTCAAGGTATGCTTGCGGTTGTTTTTTATCCATCTGTGCCACAAATTCTTTTATCATTTCAACCTGGCTCGCTGACCCACCGATAATACTTATGGTACCCAATTGAGAAAAGTAAGCTACAGAAAGGTTCTGAACACCCGGCGATGAAAAATCTCCGGCTGTGAGATCTGATCCTAAAGTGCAAGCAACTGATCCCCCACCAACTGTGAGAGCACTGCCCTGGTCACCACCGCCTCCGGAAGAACCGGAAGACCCGGAAGACGATCTTGAAGATGAACTATCGGAATCATCTTCACTTGCAAAACCTGTTGCTATTCCGGCAGCACCACCTGTTGAGCCGCCAATAGTCGGAACAAGCATATCACATATCATTCCTGCCATCTCCGCAGGTGTAGTATGATTAACTTTAAAAGTTGAATATGTTGGTTTTTTATCAAATTCAGAAATTATCCTCTTTGCGATTTGAACATCTTGCGCAGATCCAAAAATCATGATTTCATTTGTTGCAGGATTTGTTACTGCAATATCTTTACCTGCTGAACCAATCTTATTCATCGAATATATGTTCTTATTAAGAAAATCTGCTATAGTGGATGCTGAAACATATTTAACCGGCAACAAGGAAATTTCTTGTTTTGACATTTTAAAAGAATTGTCATCCGCTTTTGCAACAATCAAAGTGCCGTCTTTTAATGCATACGTCAACTTTGCCTTTTCCATTACCATCTCGAAAGCAGAATTTAAAGGAACATTAACTAAATCCATTGTAACTTTGTCTTCAATATCATCTGAGAAAAAGATAATATTGTAACCCGCTTTATCTGCAAACATCCTCAAAACTTGAGTTACATCAGAATCTCTCAAACTCAATGTTACCGGTGATTTTTTTGTCGTAAAAGATACATCTCCGGTAAGTCTAATATTTTCACGACTGTCTGCTCCGCGAATGATTGGCATTTCTGTCCTACTACTGTCATTTATGTATCCGTAGTTGAGGTATTCATTAGCCGCAAATGCCGAAATTCCCGTATTTGTTAACCCAAAGAAAGTTAACAATGAACTTGCTATTAATTTTTGTTTAATTTTATCCTTCATATCCGCTCCCGATTATTTCTTTATTTCCATAATAATTATTTTCTCGATCCTCCAAACTTGTTTTGCAAATTTGCAATTTCATTATACTGTACATTTCCGTTTGTAAGGATTTGTCCCACACCTGCGCGATAAATATTTTGTCCTAATTGTACGGTTACAACAGTTTTCCCAATAGAAAGAACTTTATAATTATTTATCACATCACCTGATCTTACAAGGTAGTCTGTTCCTTGAATATTCAATATTGCCGAAGGGCTCGTATTATCATACATAATGCCTGAAACTTTTGTTGTTAAAATCTTCTCCGCATTAGAATCAGTCTGAACTTCTTCTAACGGAGGCAAAACTACGTAAGGTAGTCTTTCAACTTTTTTATTTGTTGATCCGGATTCTGCAAAAGGTAAAAACGGATCAGCACGACCTGAATTCGCTACCGCAATATCAACCATTCTATCCCTTGATGACGCTAAAAAATCCTCTTTTATTGCGTTATCAGAGGCAATACCAGCATTAATTCCATCATCACCTATATTTATCATTCCTTTTTCATCTTGTAATGCAGAATTATCCACTGACGTTCCTCTCTCCAGTTCTGCCTCGATATCGGCATCTGTTGTCGAACTTATGCTTATATCATTATTGTTTTTTGTACAACCTGTTGTAATAAGCGTAACAAATACAAATAATATAACAGTCGCTACCAAAACTTTTCGCCTTATTCCGAATGATTTATTATTTGCTTCCTCACCCTCTGTCATATATCTTTCAATGAAATTACTTTTCACGCTCTACACCTTTTCCTAATTCTATAGAAATATTATATTACCTTTATTTAAGATGACTATATATCAAATGATGTATTTTTCACGATTTGTCCATAATGTCAAAATACACCCTAGTATAATTCTAGCAGATTTTTGGGGTTTGGGCAAATTAGTTACTTAATATATAAACTATTGTCCTCAAACCTCATCTATTCAAACTATTTATTCCAAAAAATTAAAGTTTTTTGAAAAAAATCCGTATATAATAAATGTATTACTATGACCTTGATATATTAAGACATGTTACAATGATTGTATTAATCATGGCAATAAATTTTAATCACATGTTTTATTATAGATGTAGGTCTAAAGTGTAAGGAAGAATTATGTTTCGTGAAACTTTAGAGATGAATATAAAAAGAATACTCGATTTTCTTATGTATTCAAAGAATTTCATAATCAGAAAAAACCCGCTAAAGTCAATGTTTGAATCATTTACAGAAGGAATAAAGGATTTCTTGACTATGAACAAAAAGCGAAAAATGGCAATGTATAGACTGAATTATCATCGCCATCAACTTCAAAAAATGGAACAGTTAATTGCTGAAAACAATCAGCACACGTTCTTAAGAGGTAACAATCTAAATCAAACCAGGTAGGGAAAAATTATGGGTCTTATTATCGCATCAATTGAAAAACATCAACTTCGACAAGAAGAATTGGATTTGCAGTACAAAATCCAAATGATTACAAAAACAAGAAGAACTCTTACCCAATCAGTAGAAGATTTAACTGCAGTTGGTGCAAATTACGATGCTGATAGCCCTATGGCAAAAGCTCTTGAGCAAAGAAAAGCCAAGCTTAAAGTCTTGGAACAACAGCTAGAAGCCCGTTTTGAAGAATATCAAGACCAGTTGAAAATGATAAGCGCTCAAAGAGAATCCGCTGAAAAAATGTTTGAACAAGAAGTTGGTAAAGCCTTTAAATACTAGGTTTACTTTAGCGAATAATTAATCTTGTATTATAGCATTTTAATAATTATTTGTTTGAATAAATAAGCTAATAATGTCGTTTAATACGGCGTATTGTTTTTGATATTTTTGGGTTTGTTTTTCGAGAAGTGCAATTTGGCGTTTGCTTTCTATAATATTAGCTTGGCATTCACGTGCAGAATTGTTTAAACTTTCTTGAACTTGTTGAGCTTCTTGAAGAACACTTTTCATTGAAATACCGAGGGCTTCCATAGTTTGTTTTATAATTTGAGCACCGGTCTGTTTAGTAACCCCTGTAGGTAGCTGTGTTATAAGTTGTTTTAAAACTGCAACATTTGTAGGAATCTCCAGTCCGTCAAAATCGTTCAAGTCAGCATTTCCTTTTGATGCAAAATTAGCGATGTTTTGGTTTAAAGCCATACTTGCCATAGATGACAAATCTTGAATGGAATCTTGAGAAATTGTATCTTCTTTTGCATTCATGTCATAAGCGTTTGATTCCGGAATGATTTGAGGTTCTACAAATTCTACGTTGGCGTTGCTTTCACCCATATTCATTGTGATATTAGCGGAGGTATCAGATTCAACGACATCTTCACCCGAAATTTGCTGTTTTAAAGCTTCTACAATCTTTTTACCCATTCCTTCTGTTATTCCAGTATTTGTCATTTTATAAATTTCCTCTATTTTTACTCAATATTTACAATATATAATAATAATAAAAATTTTTCAATAATGTTAAGTTTCTTTTTATTTAAACAATTTTACACTAGCTCAGATATTAATTTGCGACAGTATTAACTTTTGCACAGTTTAGAATAAAATTTGTAACTATATCTTCCATATGGATATCAAAATAGGTATTAATTTCATTAATAAAATAACACGGACTTGTTACGTTTATTTCAATAATTTTCCCGTCAATTACATCGAGCCCGACGAGCGGAATTCCCATGGAATCCAGTTTTTGAGCAAGGGGAGTGAAGTTTTCTTTTTCTTCTTCGCTTAACTGAGCTTTTACAATATTAGATATGCTGTGCTCATTAAATTTGAAATCATTATTGCTTGGAAGTTTTTGAATACAGTAATCCAGAACTTTTCCTCCTAATATCATCACACGCTTGTCTCCGAAACGTGCACTTGGTAAATATTTTTGCACCATTACAATTTTAGTGGAATCATTTGTCATAGAGTTTATAATAACGGAAGTATTCATATCGCCTTTTTTCAAGTACATTACTCCGCCGCCAAAGCATTGATTTAAAGGTTTTATAATTATTTCTTCGTTTTCTTTTAAGAAATTTAATATATCTTCGCGATTTGAAGTAACAATATGATTTGGCATCAAATCAGGAAACATACATGTATGAAGTTTCTCGTTAAAATTTCTCACCGCTACAGGATTATTTAAGATAACAGTTTTTTCCTGATCTACAAAATCGAAAATATAAGTTGCATTTATGTAATCAAGATCAACCGGCGGGTCCGGCCGGAACATACACAGATCAAAATCGTTTATTAGAGTTTTTTTGTATTCTTTTTCATAAAATATATTTTCATCTTTGGTATATGTTTTATGACAAATTGCGTAAGCTTTTTGGTTTGTTAATGATAATTTGTCGATTGTTGTCACCCAAACTTCGCAACTTTTTTCCAACATTGATTTTATAATCCAAAAATTAGTTACAAGTTTGTTGAATTCGAACCATTTAAATTCCATTCTGTCTATTACAAATAAAACTTTCACGATTACTCCTTATTACTTAAGGCATTATTAACTCTACATATGATATCTTCAACTGCCTTGTCAGGTGTAACAGTTGTTTGTTCCCCGGTTTCGCGAACTTTATATTCAACCAGCCCCTCGTTTATGGTCTTTCCAACAGTAATTCTGAATGGAAAACCGATTAAATCGGCATCTTTAAATTTTACTCCTGCACGTTCATCTCTATCATCAAAGACGGCTTCTACATTTGCAGACATTAATTTGCTATAAATTTCTTCTCCAACTTTCATCTGCAGATCATCTTTTATGTTAACAGGCACTATAACCACATGATAAGGAGCAATGGAAATTGGTAATTTTATACCGAATTCATCATGATGAGCTTCAACCGCTGCAGCAGCAGTACGAGAAATACCTATCCCATAGCAACCCATAATGTATGGTTGAGTTTTACCATTTTGATCAAGATAGACGGCATTCATTGGCTTAGAATATTTGGTTCCAAGTTTGAAAATATTACCGACTTCAATTCCTCTTGTAACCTTCAGAGGTTTTCCACATTGAGGACAGAATTCTCCGGCTTCTACGAGCCTGATATCTGCGAATTTGTCTATTCTTACATCTGATAAGTTTGCACCTACAAGGTGTTTATCTTGTTGATTTATACCAACAACAAAGTTTTTCATTTCCCTCACTGATTCGTCAGCAATAACCGGAATATCATCCATTCCTTCAACGCCAATAAAACCTTTTGCGGCATTGAATCCGTGATTTATCATAATTTCTTCAATCTCAGGCGCTGTTGCGATTCGAATATCATTTCCTCCAATTGCATTCATCAATTTGGTTTCTTCAACTTCTTTGTCTGCTCTGATTAAGGCCATTACAGGTTTTTTGTCAATTATATAGACAAGGTCTTTTAGAATAACGCTAGCCGGGATATTAAGAAACTCGCTTAATTCCTCTATTGAAAAAGTATTTGGGGTATCTATGATTTTCTTTTCTGGATATCCTCCGTCAGTTTGTTTAGGAGGAAGTTTAGAGACAGCGTGGTTTGAATTTGCGCTGTAATCACAATCCTCGCAATAGAAAACATCATTTTCGCCGGCATCGGTATCTGTAATTACCATAAATTCATGTGAAACGCTCCCGCCTATTGCTCCTGAATCCGACTGAACCATCTTGGTCGGAAGTCCGCAACGGTCAAAAATCTTTTTATAAGTTTCGGCCATGTTTTGGTATTCTCTATCAAGACCTTCCTCTGAGGTATCAAAACTATAAGCATCCTTCATAATGAACTCACGCCCACGAAGAAGCCCGAACCGTGGTCTAACTTCATCTCTGAATTTTGACTGAATTTGATATAAATTAACGGGCAACTGTTTGTATGATTTAAGTCCATCGCGTGCTATTGATGTTATAATTTCTTCATGCGTAGGACCAAGACACATTTCGCGATTATGGCGATCTTTTAATCGCATAAGCTCTTTACCGTATACTTCCCAACGCCCGCTTTGTTCCCAAAGCTCTTTAGGTTGAACAAAAGGCATTAAAAGTTCTTGCGCACCGGCTCTGTCCATTTCTTCGCGTACGATATTTTCAACTTTCCTTAAAACTCGCCACATCAAAGGTAAATAATTATATACTCCTGATGTAAGTTTTCTTATATAACCTGCTCTTGCAAGCAATTTGTGTGAAACAACTTCAGCATCAGCCGGGTTTTCTCTCATTGTTTGTACAAACATTTTTGACATTTTCATAATTGTAAATCCTCTTTTTCTGTACAATTATGATAGCACAAAAATATTAATCTTTTAAAACTTTTGCTTGCGAGGTATAATGGTATTTCAAGATGTCCTTGCCTTCTATATTTGGACCTGCAGTTCCGTTAAGATCAAATGTTACGGCCCCGCAGCTATATTGATTCCAACAGTCACTGTCATCTCCGGTTAGTTTTGAATATAACCTACTCATACAAGTAACAATTCCATCTTTGGTTTTTATACATTTGTAAAATAAAGGATTATATAAATAGCTCGTGTCAATACAATCACTTGATGTCGAACATACAGTTCCTCTAAGATACTTTTCTTGAAATGTTTGAATTTTTGCATTTGTATTAAAAACAGATGTTCCAAAGTGATCTTTTCCTAAATCTGTCAAATACAAATCCAATGCTTGAGAAAGGTTTGCTTTTGCCTTCTCTTCCAATGCCTCAAACCCTTTTTCGTTATAGTTGTTTATTAATTGCGGAACAGTAATTGAAGCTATAATACCAACAATACCTAATGCTATTAAGGCTTCTGCTAAAGTGAATCCAAATTTTCTGTTTATGTTTTTCATCATAATTTCACCTCAATCTATATTTTATCACAAATCAAATCCCCTTTAACGCTTTGTTAATAACATTTACCGGTACAGTTAAGGATTTGAAATATTTCAGACACAAAGAAAGGTTTTTGCGACAACCTTCTATGTCACCTTTTTCTTTTAAAATTTTAGCCATGATATAGTACAAATCGCCATTTTCACCACAACGTTCAAGGCCTTGAGTAACAATATCTTGAGCCTTATCATATTCCTGAACACAACTTAAAATTTTTGAATACAACTTATAAGTCTCTAAATCTTTATCGTTATATTCAAGTGTTTTATCAAGCATATTAAAGCTTTCCGTAAAGTCGCCCATTTCTTTATAAATACAAGCCAAATTGTAATATGCCCAACTATAATCCGGTGAAATTTCAATTACTTTTTCAAATTCGGATTTAGCCTTCTCTATATTATTGAGATTCATATAAATATTTCCAAGATAAAAATGTGCATAAAAATCACTTTCGTCAAGTTCCACTGTCCGATTAAAATAATATTCGGCAGCATCATATTTTTTCAATTTGTAATAGGAAAGTGCAAGATTAAAATAGGCATTGGCATCATCATTATCTGTTTCAATTACCTTTTCGAAATTTTCAATAGAATCCTGAAATTTTCCCAATTTCAATTGCACTAGGCCGAGATTGTAATAAGAATCTACATCCGCAGAATCTGTAAGAACAGCCTTTTTATAATTAAATTCAGCCTTTTCATAATCTTTTAATTTTTCATATAAAATACCGATATTATAGAAGATAGAGCTATCTTGCGGATTCACCTTACTTAAATATAAAAAATTTTCAAGTGATTCCTTGTCAAAACCTGAATCCGATAAAATAACAGCCAACTCCCTCCGTGTATCACTGTCTGAGGGATTTAATTTTAATCTGTTTTGTAATTCTTCTATTTTATCAATATTACTCATCTCTGGGTCTATATTAGCAATTTGCCCGGAATTATGCAATTTGTAAACTTTTTTTCAATACATACTTGAACTTTTTTTATTATTGTATTATGATTTTGGCAGTCGAAATAATACTATCAGGTTTGGAATCCTGAAAAACATTGAAAGAGGTAAATTATGAAAAACGATATCCATCCGGATTATAAGAAAGTAACCATTAAATGTGTATGTGGTAACGAAATCGAAACCGGTTCGGTTTCAGATAACATAACGGTTGAAATTTGTAACAAGTGCCACCCATTCTACACCGGACAACAAAAAATACTTGACTCTGAAGGTCGTGTTGAAAGATTCAACAAACGTTACAATAAAAAATAGAATTTATAATAGAGCCGAGTTAAAATCTCGGCTTTATATTTCGTTACAATGCATCTCAAAAAAGCAATTTTATTTTTTACCGGTTTTTATGGTTTTGGAGGTAGTTTATGGTAGATTTGAACGTAAGCAACATAGAATGCAGTCAAAATTACAATACCCAATCTACACCAAAGAAAAAATCACGTAATATTAAGCAATCTGTTGCAGCAAGCAGTGCCGCCGGCGGGGTTGGAATTCTTTCCATTGGCGCAAACGCGGCTATTACTGCTATGGCGCTAAATTCTTTTAAATTGGACAACGAGCCGGATAAAGAGACTATCTTCA
>CADBQW010000048.1 GCA_902796925.1 uncultured bacterium
GAAAACTTTGCAAAAACAAAAAATCAGACTTGAGTATAAAATTGAACACGCAAATACTTCTGTTCAGACAAATTTGGATTTGCCGGAAATCTCTGCAAACATCATGGAGGTTTTTGAAACAAAAGACAGAGCAACAATTTCTGAACTATCTGAATTAACAGGAACGAATATTAATACGATTAAAAAGCATTTATCAAGTTTGGTTGAAAATAATTATCTAACAAAACACGGCAAAACCCGTGGTGCTTGGTATACTAAAAGTTGATTTTCAAATAATGTTCTGACAATAACTATAATGCGAAAAAACTCTATATATGATAAAATGTAATAGTTGAGGAGTATCATATATGTCAGTTCCATATCTAACTAAGGATGATGTAATTGCAATTTTAAGAGATGAAAATATTATTGATGTTGAACCTCAAATTAATGGAGGGCAAAAGGCTGTTATTCCAATAATTACAGAGAATAATAAATATTTGGCAAAATTTATAGAACTTCCTTCAACTACTTTTTGTACCTTTGGTGATGATAGTGAAAATATTGAAGATGTGTCTCTTGGTCGTTTGAAAAGAGAAATTGAAATTTTGTATAAAAGTAATTGTGAAAATGTTGTTAAAGTTTTCTCAAATAAGCTTAACTACATTAAATATAACAACCACAATTTATATTACTATACTGAAGAATATGTTGATGGTACTGATGTTAATAAACTCTTAGAAGATAAATACTCCTTTTCAATTGATGAAATTTTTAATTTTGCGTATTGTATAAATAATGCTATCTCTTGTTTATGGGCAAATAAAATAATACATAGAGACATAAAACCACAAAATGTAATTTATGACAAAAACCATAACAGATTTGTTTTAATTGATCCTGGTGTAGCTTTTGATTTAGAGGATATTTCATATACACAAACTGGTCAATTAGTAGGAACCCCTATTTATATGTCTCCTGAACAATTACATTCTAAAAAAAGAGAACTGGATTTCCGTTCTGATCATTTTTTACTAGGTATTTGTTTATATTTTATGGTAACAAGAACTCATCCGTTTTTTATAAATGCAAAAAGTATACCAGAAGTACATTACAATATTATTAATACCAAACATAGACCTGTCTTGGATTGTAATCCAGATTTCCCGTCAGGTTTATCTAGAATTATTGATAGGTTATTATCAAAAGAACCTTTTAAACGATATAGAACACCCGATTTACTAAATGAAGATTTAAAAAAAGCACAAGGAGAATATTATGGCAGTATTCATACAACATAGTTATGGCAAATCTGATAAAATAGTTAATTCAATAGGAAAAGATTTAACTTCAGGTGTAATATTTTCACCTAAGGGAGAATCTTCACCTGAAAAAATGATAGAAACTATTAAAGAATATTCTGATATGGGAGCAAAAACATATTTTGATCCACATTTTCAATTAGGGCTTATTGAAAACTGTCCAGATAGTAAAATTAAAGATTATCCATATTATAAATCTAATTTAAAATATAAGGATTTTGTTTCTCCAAAAATTCTTTTGCAACATGTTAATACTTGTCTAGATTTTCAAAAAAATTTAGATTTAACTAGTTTAATGTCTCCAACTTGTATAATTGAAAGTTTTGATGATAAATGGTGTGGAGTTGCCATGCAAATGGCTCAAGGAGCATTAGAATATGCAAGTGAAAATAATGTATCTGAATTGTATATAACTTTTGTTATATCTGACAATGCTTTTCTAGGTAGTAAAGATTCTCTTGACGATTTTATAACAACAATAACCAGTTTTGATAGCCTTGATAAAATTTATCTCATTATCAATAAATCATTAGATGCTTATTCTCAACAAATTGAAAGCGAAAAACTACAAAATATATTGTATTTAATATATTCACTATCTGTTTGGAATAATATAAAAATTATTTGTGGTTATTCTGATATTATTGGACTTATGTACTTGTCGGCCGGAGCGGAAGTTATTACGACTGGATGGTCTCAAAAATCTAGATTTTTCTGTAGAGGTAATTATAAAGAAATGAGCGGTGGCAGCATACCAAGACCGAGATATATGTCCATTCCGCTATTAAATTCTATCAATGTTACTCCAGAATTGAGCCAAATTAAAAATTTTGGGGTGACAGAAAAAATTCTCTCCGGAACAGAATATGATGATTTTGTTATACAAACACCGGTTGCAGATAACTGGCCTCAAGTAAGTTTCTATCATCATTTAAATTGTCTTGATTTATGTGCAGATGATATACTTTTATATGAGGTTGACAAACGTTTAGAAATCATGCAAACTAAAATAAAGCATGCTATTGAAATATATAATGAATTAAAATCTATTGGTGTTCTTTTTGCTCAACACACTAATGATACACATTTATATCAATGGCAAACGGCATTAATTAATTTAAAGGAAATGATACAATAGTGTCTGAA
>CADBQW010000049.1 GCA_902796925.1 uncultured bacterium
GGATTCATCGCAAAAACCGCCATTTTTGTAAACTTTTGTGAAGGTCATTTTTCAACTGTCTGAAATCCTCGAATTCCCCGCCCTGCGTGGCGGACCTACCTCCATTATATGTCACCCCCCCCCCCGCGGGGCAACCCTTTATTAAGAAATTGTTACATTCCGCAACAAGGTAATGAATCGCTTAGGGATTATTCTGAAGATGGCTTTCTGTTTTTATTATTAATCTTTCTATTATAATCGTTGGATGCATTTTAGGCGCGAGCTTTATTACAACAATCGTACCTGCTAAAAATAAAAAAATGAAAGATAATGTCATTATAATTAAACTTTTTAGAGTCATCTTGTTACCTTTACCCTTTCGTAATCAGAATAATAATCAGGCGTTGCAAATCTGTCTACGTTTGACATAATAAAAGAACCCTCTACAACAACTGTTGTTCGGTTTGAACCTTTTGGGAAATTTAAAATCGGTGTGCGCTGCATTTTGGTTATGGCAGTCTTAACATATTGTTTTGACATTGGTGTAAAACTCGGATTGGATGACCATGTGTTAATATTTGAAATATTTCCCCATTTATCTACCACGCAAGAATATAAAAATGCCGTTCCATAAGGCGCAGGAATATTCCCGGAATTTGTCATTACTGTATTTTGAAAATTAGCCCTCCACTTGTTCCAAGCTATAATTTCTTCTTGCTCTGTCATATAAGGATTTTTAGGCTGTGATTTTACATTTTGTGAATTTTGGGGCAAAGTTACAACATCTTGTTTTTTTTTTTTTTTTTTTTGAGGTTGCCCTGTTGTTTGGCCTGTTAACGATTTTATTATTGTATCAATTTCATCCAAACTTAGATCTCTTTCAGGATTTTTCTCGTTTTCTTCCATAATCTGAGTTAAAGTTTTTGATTTAGTATTATTTGATTTTGGCTGATTTACAACAATTGTTTTAGTTGTAGTTCCCGTTTGGGGAATTTCAACTTTTACATTTTTAACATTGTTTTGAGTTTTACCTTGTTGAAATATCCAGTTATCCGAACTACTCGAAATATCTTTAGGTGCAATTGAATAAATTTTAGGTTCAGAATTTTCTGCAGTATTAACCGATGAAACACTTACTGCAGATGTTGGCTTTAGCACCGAACTTGTCTGAAAAGATGTAATTTCTTCCAGCTTAAAGTCTTGGCTTTCAACATAAACCGGTTTATGCACCTCTGGTTTAAGAGCAAGAATCAAAAGAGTTGCAACAACAAATAATACAACATACAATATTTTGAAAAGATTCGCCATAATTAATCTTTATCCAGTTTAGAAATCAATTCGTCACAAGAATTTATCTCAAATCTTGTTTGACTTAACATAACGGTTTCTGCAATCAACAATGCTGTCGGAACGAGTGCCGCTACCAAACTTAAAAGAATTCCTTGTAAATCACCCCCGATTTCTGTCATAAAGTAAGAAACGTTCATTGAGAATTCAATAACGATAATAGAAATAGCAATTGCAAATGAACGGCGTTTATCCGCTTCTAAACGCCTTACCCCTTCCAAGCCATAAATTGTAACACCATGTTGTCTGTAATCAGAATACCCATCCTGTTTTATAACTTGTGAACCTTGAACTTTTTTTGATGCCAAAAATGCATTTACAAATGTAAAGAAAGCAAAAATAATTAAAAAAGTTGCCAAAACCAAGAAAACCGGACTTATTCGCAATCCTGATATTCTTACCCAGCCTGCGGCTTCAGGAAAACACATTGCCAACGTATTCGACACACCATAAGCCAAAAATGGCGCCGTCAAAATGCCTACAATAATTTCAAAACCTGATTTAATCTGCAGACTAAACAATTTGTCTTTTATATATTGAATTTTTGTCCTGCTTAAACTGTTGATATATCGATCAATCCATTGTCTGTAAGATTTTATAACAGCCTCAAAATCTTCTCTGTATTCATATTTGTTTAAAGCTAAATTCCATTCTGTCTCATTACACTTAAAATAACCGCAGCTTATAGCGAGCACCGCCATAATACCTGAGAAGAAGAAGGATATAAATATTGCAAACGTCAAAAAGTCATTCAAATTCATATAATAAACAAGGTTTACTATATATATTCCTAAAACAAAAATTAAAGCAAAGGTAAGCATGAACATTTCGGCCAATTTGTTAGCTCGGCTCATTTCCTTTTGCAAATTACTCTGTAAGTATAAATATACCCCCTGTTTTAATAGCAAGCATATACCATAAATTAATACTGTATAGATACCCCAAACTTTTAAGTTTGTCGGAAGATGCAAGTAATTACTTGATTCTTGGATAGAAAGCCCCATAAGATAATTTGAAACTCCGAATGCACAAACCATTGCACTAAACAACATCGCAATATGAAGAAAAACTGTTGTTTTCAAATTTGAAGAAAGTTTGGATTTTAAGTCTGAAATCGCATAACCTACCTGCTTTATAATACCAACTCTTTCTCTTTCAATATCTTCTTTTTGTTTTTCCAGTTTTACTTTCATAACCGCATTAACATCACTTCCGTAAAGACCCTTAATATCAGCTTCCGTAAAATCTTCTTGGGCAATGGAAGTTACCGTTTTAGATTTGGAATAATCTTCTTTTACAATTTTGACACCAATAAATTCGTTTGTGTCTGTAATAATTAGTTTGCATATATCACCAATCTCAATACGTTTGATAGGTTTTCCTCGAAAAGTTACCCTCTGAGATTGAAAATTGTTAATCAAAATGCATTTTTGAGTTTCAGGATTGAATTGCACCGAAACCAACAGGTCAAAATCAATATTCAACTTAAGATCACAATTTTCGCTTGTACCAATATTTATAACATCTAAACCGGTAAATGTTTTTTCTTCAGTAGAAGTTGTAATAATTACTGCCATTATATAATCCTCACTATTAATCACGTAACTTATTAATAAAATTTCTTATAGCTTTATCACTATCCGCTCTTGTTGCAATAATTAACTTTGTTTCACCCAAAACAGGGGTTAATTTATCTTTTACAACATCCAACTTGGAAGGATGAGCATCTAAAAACATCATAGACAATTCCGGAGCATATTTTTTTACGTTTTTAACATTTTCCGGTAAGGTATCCCAATTTATCTGTTTTTCCACTTTGCCTTCATTTGCAAGATCGCCAATAACAACAATTGCCGGGCTATATCCGGCTTCTTTCATCGTAAGCGCATACTTAAACGCCTTTTTTAATCCGTCACCATAAGCCGTACCATAATCTTTTGCATTATATTTTGTATACTCATCTAATGCCTTGGTTATATTTGAGCCGTTCATTGGTGAACCTTCATAAATAAGGTATGCATCTTCTGAGACATTAAATATTTTTATTTTATCCTCGGGATCTAAAAGATTACAAATTTGTCTGACAAGCTTCTTTTGCTGCGGCAAATCTTTTTGATTAGAAGCCGATGAATCAACGACAAACATTACAGCTTCCGGTCTAAAGTCATCAACTTTTATCTTTTTTAATCCGCTCCAAGCAAGCTTCCCGACAATTGCTGCCGTAAGAATCAAAAGCCCCAGTGTTATTATTCTTTTATTTAATTTCATAAACCATTTGTCCTTTTTTATTATATATACCATAATTCTGATTTCTTATCAAATATTGTATGGAGAAATATTAATAGGTTGCGTTAATTTTAATTTAACCTTTGTGCCGTCGGGAATCCTGACGTCTTCTCCCCTGGTCATACCACCTCTTACGCCACCTGCAGCAGCACCTATACCTCCCCCAATTGCAAGTGCACGTACAAATTGTTCTCCGCCGGACCCTCCTGTCAAAAGAAAACCCAACATCCCGCCAATTAGTCCCATGCCGGTTCCTACAAGAACATCACGAGTCATACTTTTTGCTCTTGTACTTTGACCTTTTACAATTAATGTTTGGGTTGAAATTTTAAAAGGAGGACCCTCAAGCGGCATAATTTCGTCAAAATTCAGTGCCATACTACCTGTACCATAAGCATATCCTGCAGCTTGCGCATCAGTAACCGTTCCTGATACATAACTTCCCGCAGGTGCAATAACAGAACCATTATACACAAAGTCCTCAGAAAGAATGGCCGTTAATCTGTCATCTCTATCTAAACTACCCGAACTAATACCTGATTCAAACATTATTGTAAAGGCTGTGCCCGCAGGAACGTATACCACAGAACCTCTAAGCGGCTGTGATTTATTGGTGTCACGGGTAATATTTGTAATATCTTCTAAATACGGATTTGATATATTTTGAGGGATATCAACATTTCTTCTATATTCCGGATAATAATCGGTGTTGTCAGGAAATGTCGAATCCGTATTAACTTTTGACCCACTTTTCTGTTTTTCTTTATTCTTTTCTTTGTTAATAGAAAGGTCATCCTCCACAGGGTAATATGTACCGGAATTTTGCATGCTATCAAACTTCATCTGTGCTTCGTCACTGAAATCATATTTTGAATAGTCAAAAATATCCGCACTAACAGGAACAAATGTTAGATTAAAAATTAACAATGTTGCAATAATCTTTTTAATAACCTTCAGCATATTCATCTTTCTGTAGACATTATAGAATATTAATACTCTTATTGCAATAAATAATTACTTAAAGTTACTTTTAAAGTACAAAGATATATGTACCTTGATATAAAATTTTCTTTGTAGTAGTGTTTAATTTA
>CADBQW010000050.1 GCA_902796925.1 uncultured bacterium
AAAGATGCTAAATATACAAATGTTAAAGAAGCTGTTGAATTCGTTAAACAAACAGGTTGTGATTCATTAGCAATTGCAATCGGCACTTCTCACGGTGCTTACAAATTCAAAGGTGAAGCTAAGCTTGATTTTGAAAGACTTAAAGAAATTAAAGATGCCTTAAGAGAAGCAGGTTTTGGTGATTATCCAATCGTATTACACGGTTCATCTTCTGTTCCTAAAGAATTCGTTGAAAAATGTAATAAATTCGGCGGAAACCTCCCTGATGCACAAGGTGTTCCTGAAGAAATGCTTAAGTATGCATCTGCTCACGGTGTTGCTAAAATCAACATTGATACAGACTTGCGTCTTGCAATGACTTCTACAATCAGAGAATTCTTTATTGAACACCCTGAAAAATTCGACCCACGTGAATATATGGGACCTGGCAGAACTGCTGTTAAAGAAATGGTTATGCACAAAATGAGAGATGTATTAGGTACAGCAGGTCATGCTGATGACTAATATTTCATTATTTAAATAAATATAAAAAGCCTTTGGATTCCTTTACAAAACCCAGAGGCTTTTTAATATCTGAATGTTATATTATCTATTGATCACTTTCGTGATGGTCATTATCCTTCATTAATTTCGCAAAATCAGAAGGTTTAATACTCTGCACAAATTTCTTAAATTCTTGAGCTTCTTCCTCATCTTTTGCGGTGTCAGTAGAAACAGAACCGTTAGATAAAACATTTGCCGTAACATATATCGGACATTCCACTCTTATTGCAACAGCAATTGCGTCGGATGGTCTGGAATCTATTTCTATAACTTTTCCATCCTGGCCGGTCAGATATAACGTCGCATAGTATGTTTCTTTTTCTACATCGTTAATTTCAATCTTATCAAGCGTATAACCTGTTTTTTCAATTATATTTACTATTAAATCGTGAGTCATCGGCCTTGATACAGAAAGATTTTCTATTTTCCTTATAATCGCACTGGCTTCTGCTGAACCTATCCATATAGGTAACGCTTTACGATTATCCTTGTCGTGTAAAACAACAATAGGTGATCCTGTCCTCGTATCCAGAGCTATGCCCATAACTTTCATTTCTATCATAAATTTACCTCTCTATTTATAGAGTATACTATTAATAAAAAGTTTTTTCAAATAGTTTTACAAAAAATTTTTTTGTGATATAGTTATAACGCAGGAACTCATTACATGGAGAAGTGGCCGAGTGGCTGAAGGCGGCACCCTGCTAAGGTGTTATATGGGGCAACCTGTATCCAGGGTTCAAATCCCTGCTTCTCCGCCATTAAAGACAGGATTAAAAATCTTGTCTTTTTTTATTAACGGAGAAAAGTGATTTGAACCAAGAAGTTACTCTCGTCGTCGTAACTTCTTGGGTTAGCTCTGCATACGGGGTTGTATGTTTCGGATTCCACATCCTCTACTACAACCCCTGTAAAATCCCTGCTTCTCCGCCATTAAAGACAGGATTAAAAATCTTGTCTTTTTTTGTTACCGGAGAAAAACAAGGTTGAATATATCTGCCTGACAAAAACTTTATATTCAATTCAATTGTAATTTCCGTCTGGTCAAAAATAACAAAATATATGTTTGTGATAAAATATTTTTATGGATTTAGACAGCCTTATAGATAGCTTGCTATCACCGATTGCGGACAAAATTTCAGGGATTATTTTCTGCTCTGTTAATATTAATGGGGTCGAAGTTCAGTTGCTTGTTGCACTTTTGATGTTTGCGGCATTATATTTTACATTTAGAACAAGATTTATAGGTCTTTGGGGGTTCAAGCATGCAATAAAACTGATAACTAAAAATTATCAGCACAAAGATCAGATAAAGCGCAAGAAGAAAGGGGAAGTATCATCTTTTCAGGCATTATCAGCTACAATATCAGCATCTGCCGGTATCGGTAATGTTGCGGGTTCTGCGGCGGCAGTATCTCTTGGTGGTCCCGGAGTAATATTTTGGATGATTATTGCGGGTTTTTTCTCAATGGCATTGAAGTTTTCGGAAGTTCTTTTGGGAATAAAGTTTCGTGAAATTAATTCTGACGGAACTGTTGCGGGCGGTCCAATGTACTATATTAAAAATGGGCTTAAATACAATAAGTATCTGGGTAAATTTGCTCCACATTTGTCAAAAATATATGCAATCTGCTGTATTTTTGCAATGATTGGGGGTTGGAATTTGTTTCAAATAAATGCCATGACAACTCAGATAACAGAAGTAACAGGCGGGCAAAACAGTTTGTTTTACAATCAGGGTTGGCTATTAGGTTTAATAGTGGCTATAATAACTTATTTTACGATAATTGGTGGAATCAAGGCAATAGGGAAATTCACCTCAAAAGTTACTCCTATAATGTGCAGCCTATACGTAGTGTCAGCATTTATAATTTGTTTAATAAATATTGGTCATGTTCCGGCAACAATTAGATTAATTATTTCTCAAGCTTTCAAACCGGAGGCATTGGCAGGCGGAATGTTTACTTGCATGTTGTGGGGTTTTCGTAGGGCAATGTTTGCAAACGAATCGGGTTTGGGTACTGCCCCTATCGCTTTTTCGGCGGTTAAAACAAGTAAACCTGTTGCCCAAGCTTTTATAGCAATGCTTCAGCCTTTTGTCGATACGGTTATCGTTGGTAGTGCTACGGCTTTTGTAATTGTCGTATCCGGAGTTTATATGAATCACTCAGGACTTGCCGGAATAGAGATGACCTCTCAAGCCTTTGCAACTGTTTGCCCGTTCTTTCCTATACTTTTGACATTTATGGCAAGTTGTTTTGTCCTTTCGACAATGCTTTGCGGTTCGTATTACGGTGTTAAAAGTTGGAATTTTCTTTTCGGAGAATCCATCATTATGACGAGGACATTTCAAATTATTTATTGTATATTCATAGTAATAGGTTCTGCCATGAACTTTAAAAGTATAATAAATCTATCTGATGCATTTACTTTATTCTTGGCGGTTCCAAACCTGATAGCGGTATTTTTGCTTTCAGATGTTATAATAAAAGAACTCAAAAGGTATTGCAGAAAGTACCAAGTTGGAATATATAAGAACAGTAAAGAGGAGATATAAATATGAAAAGAGAATGTCTTGATATTGTAAGAGACAAATGTGAAAAATGTAGAGCATGTGCATTGGGTAAAACCAGACAAAATATGGTTTTTTCTGATGGCAATCCGCAAAGTGCAAAGGTTGTTTTAATTGGTGAAGCTCCAGGGGAGATGGAGGATGAATGCGGAAGACCTTTTGTTGGTCGTGCAGGTCAACTTCTGAATAGTTTTTTAGAAGAAGCCGGAATTTCAAGAGATTACGATTTGTATATTGTAAATACAGTGAAATGCAGGCCTCCTGAAAATAGAGTTCCGACAGATGAGGAAAAGTCAGTTTGCAGAAAGTTTTTGGAAGCGCAAATTGATATCATAAACCCGCGTGCAATAATTCTTTGTGGTGCGACTGCCTTAAAATCTTTTGTTGAAACTGATAAGAAAAGAACAATATCAAAACTTCGCGGTCAATGGATGAGTATTACTATTGACGGAAAAGAATATCCTGCAATGGCTATTTTCCATCCGTCTTATCTTTTGAGAACTCACTCTATGGAAGAAGGTTCACCAAGAAGACTTATGCAGCAAGACCTTAAAGAAATAAAGTCAAGATTCTTATATGATTCTGATTATTCAGCTTTTTCTTCAAAAGAGCTTGTAACCGCTTAGTTAAAGTAAGGAATAAAGATATTAAAAAATAAGGTTGAGGCAACAATGACTCGGCCTTATTTTTTGATATTAATTAAAAATCTTTCTATTCAAATCAGCTTTTCTAAGTCTGATATTTTTAGGTGTAATTTCAACCAGTTCATCGTCTGAAATATATTCCATAGAATCTTCAAGGCCCATAATCTTTGGAGCTTGAAGTGTTACCATAACGTCTGCAGTAGATGAGCGCATATTGGTTAATTTTTTAGTTTTGCAAATATTAACCGCAATATCGTTAGGCTTGTTACATTCTCCAATAATCATTCCTCGATAAACCTTTGTGTGAGGTACCACAAAGAAAACTCCTCTATCCTCAAATTGGGCAAGTGCATAAGGAACAGCTTCACCTTGTTCCCAAGAAATAATAGAGCCGTTTCTTTGACGAGGGATGTCACCGGCATAGGGCCTATAATGTAAGAATGTGTGATACATTATACCTTCACCGCGAGTCATTCTTATAAACTCGCTCCTAAACCCGATTAGTCCACGCGCCGGAATATGAAAAATTAAATGAGTTCGACCTTTTGCGCTTTTCATATCCTTCATTTCACCTTTGCGGTTTGACAATCTTTCTATGGCAGAACCGGAGTATTCATCTGGAACATCTACGACAAGATTTTCATACGGTTCACATTGTTCCCCGTTAATTTCTTTGTATATAACTTCAGGTTTTGACACTTGAAATTCGTAACCCTCGCGACGCATAGTTTCAATTAAAATGCCAAGGTGAAGTTCACCTCTGCCTGAGACCTTAAATACATCTGTTTTATCTGTATCTTCAACCCTTAAACTTACATTTTTTTCAAGTTCATCATACAAACGTTTTTTTATCTGTCGTGAAGTTACAAATTTACCTTCCTGCCCGGCAAACGGACTGTCATTAACGGAGAAATTCATCTGTAGAGTCGGTTCATCAACTTTAATTAAAGGTAATGGTAACGACTTTCCGGGGTTACAAATTGTTTCACCTATTTCTATATTGGAAAATCCTGCTATTCCGACAATATCTCCGGCAAAAGCTTCTTCTATTTCAACTCTGCCGAGATCTTTGAATCCGAAAAGTTTTGTTATTTTTCCTTTTTCTTCAGTGCCATCTCTGTGAATAACGACGACTTGTTCTTGTGATTTTACTTTTCCGTTTACAATCCTGCCGATTACAATTCTGCCAACATAGTCGTTATAATCTAAAGTTGTAGCTTGAAATTGCAAAGGTTCATCAATGTTTGCAATCGGAGGTTGGATGTTTTCTAAAATGCAATCCAATAATGGAACCATATCTTTTCTTTCGTCGTCTAGATCATTTATTGCAAAACCATTTAAAGAACTGGAAAAAATAAAAGGAAAATCAATTAAATCATCACGATCTGTTAATTCAGTGAACAAATCAAAAACCTTATCAAGTGCAGTCAAAGGTTCTGCTGCCGGTTTGTCAATTTTATTGATAACAACAATGATTTTCAAACCAAGTTCCAGTGCTTTTGACAAAACAAAACGAGTTTGCGGCATAGGTCCTTCTGCAGCATCTACGATTAAGAGGGCTCCGTCTACCATTCCTAAAACCCGTTCAACTTCACCACCAAAATCTGCGTGACCCGGGGTATCTACAACATTGATTTTGCAACCTTTATAGTCTATTGAAATATTTTTGGAAAGAATAGTAATTCCTCTTTCGCGTTCAATATCGTTGCTGTCCAAAACACGTTCTTCGACATGTTGATTTTCTCTAAAAACTCCGGCTTGTTTCAGAAGACAGTCAACGAGGGTGGTTTTTCCGTGGTCTACGTGTGCAATTATTGCTATATTTCTAATATTTTCGTTTCTTGTTGTCATAATAAATCCTGATATGTTATAGTGTAAATCTTACACTTTCAATATATATTAAGCTAAAAATAATTGCAATAGAGAAATATATCAAGGTAAAGAAACGTGAACAAATAAACAAAAATTGGAGGTATTGCGCGTAGAAATTTTTGTACTATTATAGACATACAATCCCGGATCGTCTAGTGGCAGGACGAAAGATTCTGGCTCTTTTAACGGTGGTTCGAATCCATCTCCGGGAGATAAAAAATGCAGGCGAAAGCCTGCTTTGTATTATAAAGAAAGTGATGGATGAGAACCTACCGGCGGAGCCGGTCTGGTTCGAGCGATT